>NZ_JCACKR010000090.1:0-467392 GCF_059505485.1 Stenomitos rutilans | reverse complement strand
GCTGGCGTTCCATTCTGGACGCATTATCCGTAGCGGGTCTTTAAGGAATTGGTATGACTCCTCACTCCGCTCCCCATTAGATAGAATAATTGCAGCAGAGTCAATTTGTGGATGGGGAGGAACGAGGGGTGGATGAGTTAAGAGCCGCGTTGGAGTTAGCAACAGATGATGAGTTGCAGGATTTGACGGAGATTCTGTTTCGCCCCAAGTTTAATCCACTAGATTATGTGAACGCTGCTGATCCGATCGCGGTGCAAAGTCAGGATCGTTCAGCCTGGTTGAATGCTTTAGAAGAACGGTTTCGGTTTTTGGCGGCTGATGGTGTAACGGTACTGAGCCGCAAGACGCAGCGACTGACCTATCGCCAAATCTTGATCCAGGTCTGTCGGCATCTCAAATTGCCTTATCAGGGTTCGATGTCTACAGTCGATCTGGAAGCAGAAGTTTTTTTATCACTGCTGTCGCGTGCGTGGAAACAGTTGCCTGCGGCTGAGCGAGGCGCGTTGACGATTCGGTTACAGCGATCGCTCACCAACTCTCAGCTCTTGCCTCAACTGCCCCTGGCGCTTCAGCAAGATCCGCTGAGCCTCTTGGTGAAGGGCAGTGGCGCAATCGCCATCAGCTCAGTACTGCGTCCGCTGTTGTTGCAGCAGATTACACGGCAGTTTGCGATTCACTTCGCAACCTATCAGGTGGCGCAGCAGGCAGTGGCGGCGAGTGGTGCGATCGTTACTACCCAGATGCAAAACTATGTGGCATTGCAGGCCGCTCGTCGGGGGATGGCGTTGAGTGCGGCACGCTTAACCGCCGTTCGCAGCATTTTTGCGGTCGTGGGGCCAGCGATGTGGGCATGGTTTTTGGCAGACTTGGGCTGGCGGACCATCGCCACAAACTACGGTCGCATCATCCCCACCATCTACGCTCTTGCCCAGATTCGCCTTACCCGTGCTGAATGCTTTGAACTTGCTTAACCATCGTCCTCCAGATTCTCAACGATGCTGCCATCGGCTCCGGGTAGGCAAACGATGACATTCAAACATTGGTTGAAGCGCTGGGCACTCACGCAACGCCATCCCGATCGTCGCTTTCAAGCTCTGTGGGCTGTATGCCAATGGGCCGTGTTGCTGTTGCCGTTTAGCTCGCTGCTGGGTAGCTTAGGCATTTTAGTGGCGGCGATCGGCACCTGGAGACAGCAGTTCCGTGTGATTGTGCGCCGTCCTCTCAACTGGGGTTGGGCAGGGCTGACCTTGCTGATGCTACTCAGTACAGCTCTTGCGGATCGCCGTACAGATGCGCTTTTGGGTCTCTTTAACTTTTTGCCGTTCTTTTTTGCCTTTGCAGGGCTAAGTGAACTCATTCGGTCTCCTGCTCAACTGCGGCGGCTGGCATGGCTACTGGTGATGAGTTCTGTGCCTGTGGTGGCGATCGGTCTGGGACAGCAGTTTTTCGGTCTGGCAGGGCACGTAAACCTTTGGATCGTCAACTGGACGATCGATCTAACAGGCACGCCTCCTGGTCGCATGGCATCAATTTTCTTCTATGCAAACGTGCTGGCAAGCTATCTTGCAGTCACGCTGACATTGAGTCTGGGGTTATGGATAGAAGCCTTTTGGAGAAGAAAGGAGTCAGGAGTCAGGAGTCAGGAGTCAGGAGTTGACGTTGTTGGCTACCCAAGCGCAGCAGGAGCTAATGACGTTAGAAGGAGCCAGAATGAACAGAATCCCCACTCCCCACTCCTCACTCCCCACTCCCTCTCCACAAAGATTTTCCTCACGATTGCGGTTCTCGGTAACACGATCGCACTGATCTTTACTAATTCTCGTAATGCCTGGGCGATCGCGGTTTTTGCCTGTCTTGCTTATGCGCTGTATTTAGGCTGGCGCTGGCTGCTGATCGGGGTAGGCGTTGTTGTGAGCAGCGCGCTAGGTGCAGCGTTTGCTCCGGTGCCCTTGCGCGCTTGGCTGCGGACGATCGTCCCCGCTTTTTTTTGGGTGCGGTTGACAGACCAGCTTTATACCGATCGTCCCGTAGCGCAACTCCGCAGTACGCAGTGGCAGTTTGCCTGGTCGTTAGCTCAGCAGCATCCGTTGATGGGTTGGGGCTTACGCAACTTCAGCCCACTGTATCAAGCACACATGCAATATTTCATTGGGCATCCTCACAATTTACTGCTGATGCTAGCGGCTGAAACGGGTATTCCCGCCGCTCTACTGTTTTTTGGTTTAGTGGGTTGGGTTGTCGTTCAAGGCAGTCTCCTACTCGTTGCCCAGCCTCCCCTTGCTCGCATGACGACCAGTGACGTGAGCGATCGCCTGCTTTACTTCAGCTACCTCGTTGCCTTTGTTGGTTGTACTCTGTTTAGTTTTCTAGATATCACCCTGTTTGATGTCCGCATCAATCTACTCGGTTGGCTGTTGCTAGCCGCGATCGCGGGAGTGGTTTATGGGAAGAAGGAAGGAAGGAGGAATGAAGGATGAAGAGTTGATTAAGGGTTCAGCAGTTGGCGATCAGTCATCAGTGGCCAGCCGTCAGCTATCAGCCATAGCGGTCATCTTTCAATGCGCCACTGTCCAGTTTGCTTCTAACAACCAACAACTTTTCTTGAATGTCCAACGGGCTACACAACCAACAACTTCTTTAGCCTTCTGCCTCCTCCTCCTGCCTTTTACCTTTCTTCTTCCTTGGCTCTGAATCCGTAACCCAGTTACAATAAGCAGAAGCCGTTTAAGCTCGTTAAAAGTATCAAGCTCGTTAAAGCGATAAACAATAGGATTCTCGCGTGACTCAGGATCGGGCGACTCCACAAGAGAATGAAGGGGGGCGGGCACTACATCAAAAAGTGGTGGCTGCAAGTTATTACGGATTGATGGGGTTGCATCCTTCGGCTTCTGTCCGCGAAATCCGCCAAGCCTATCGAGATCTAAGCAAGCTCTATCATCCTGATACTACGTCGCTTTCGGCTGCAATCGCCACAGCCAAATTCCAGCAACTCAACGAGGCATATGCGACGCTGAGCAGCCCTGAACGCCGCGCAGTGTACGATCGCAAGATTGGCTACTCTATCGTGCCTGTAGTGCAACCAACCCTGGGTGCTGAGCAAAAGGCTTCGACCCGCACAGTGCGTGCTTCATCGGCCTATCTTGACCCCACTGACCGTCCTCTCTCACCTGGAGAAATATTTGCCCTCTTCATTTTGGGCTTGACGTTTGTGGGCTGCCTGGTATTAGCGATCGCTATTGGCATTACCAGAGGTGAAGCGGTTTTGCAGCCAATCACAGTGCAGACCCAAACACCTCAACAGGAGATCACAACGGTCTCCAGCGATCGTAGTCAAGCTGCAACAGGCCAACCAGAGACTCCTGCTGTTGACGTTGCTCTACCAGAGAGTAGCAATAGCCCCTAGCCTACCTGTGGTTTTTCATGCGTAATACCTATGTTCTCTTTCCCTCGTAATATATCAATGCCACTTCCTGCTGCTGATACGCCCCTTTACAACCATCCCTTACCAGAGATTGAGCAATGGCTGCGGGTCAAAGGATGCGAACAAGATCGCTCTGAGCGGCACTGCTGGCACATTCAGCACTCTAGTTGGAAAGCTGAGCTTTGCCTGGATATTGATCAACTCACGGTGCGCTACAAGGAGCCAAACGACAATGACTATACCGTGCAGCGATCGTTTAAATACTCGTTGAGCCGACAAGACATTGAAGATGCTGTCTTTGCAGGGCCATAAGCGCTTTAAAGTGCAATACACGACGGGTTTGTACCGTCAGAAGCCAGCATGCGTTATGGCTCCTAGCTTCTGACTGTTGGCTTCTGACTCCATCCTCAGACTATTTGCCACAAATGCCAATGAAGGTGGTAATGGGAGAAGTGTTTCAACCCCAGGGGCGGTAACATCCAAGCCCCAACTATTACATTCTTTGAAGTTTTGCAGCCTTCTCTCGGAGAGCGTTCTGGTGGTGATGTACACTTGGCGTTGACTCTAAAGCCTTCAGCGGCTCAATCTGCCATTAAATTGGCTGATCGATGCTGCAAAGTATCAAGCATTCATTTGGAGCCCTTCATAATATGTCTCATACGGTCAAAATCTATGACACGTGCATTGGCTGCACCCAATGCGTCCGCGCTTGCCCTACTGACGTTCTAGAGATGGTTCCCTGGAATGGCTGCAAGGCAGGTCAAATTGCCTCATCGCCCAGAACAGAAGATTGTGTTGGTTGCAAGCGGTGCGAAACTGCCTGCCCTACAGACTTCTTAAGCATTCGGGTCTATCTGGGAGCCGAAACAACCCGCAGTATGGGTCTGGCTTATTAGAAACGTTTTTATTACGTTTGTTTTATCCATGTGGGTTCAAAGCAAAAGGGGGCGATCGCTCCCTTTTTTGTTTTTGTAATAATCGCTCTTGTTACGACAGAGCCTATTAGCTTAACGACGTTAAGTGTAGCGATTCAATAAAAAGTCATGAGCTAGACATCAAAGCATCTAATTCATGACTTTTTGCAACGGCAGCTAAAGTTTAAGGATGAAAGGTCATATACATAGCTGGTCTAACGCTTGCTAGAGAAATAAGTGAAAGCTTAGAAAGATGGTAAGTCGCAAAGCTGCCAAAGGATTCCTCTATAACTTCCTCGAAACCTATACGAGTCGTTACTCCAACAACTAATAAGACTCAAGAACTTGCATTGCTCAGTAAACCGTCCGACTCCACGGCAGCACGCTCTCTGGCTAAGCGACGCTTACGAGCGTAAAGCTGAATGGCGATCGCAAAGCCTAGAACCATTGCCACAATGCCCCAAACGGTAAGATCTGTTGGCAAGCTGTTCTTGAACACAGCCAACAGCACAATGACCACAAAGAAGATCGTGGGAATTTCATTAAACCAGCGGAAGTGCTGTGCATTCAGCTTGCACTCATCAGCGGCTAGCCGCTTCATGAGCCGTTTGCAGTAGTGGTGATAGCCCAGCAAGAGCGCAACGCAGGCAAGTTTAACGTGCATCCAGGGTTGCTTCAAAACATCTGGCTCGGTGGTCACTAGCCCGATCGCCATCGCCACAGTCAACAGCATTGCCGGGGTCATGATAATGCTGTAGAGGCGCTTTTCCATGATCTGATACTGGTTTTTCAGGATGCTGCGAGCAGGTTCAGGCTGTTCGCTTGCTTCGGCGTGGTAAACAAACAGGCGCGGCAGATAAAACATGCCCCCAAACCAGCACACAATACCCACAATGTGGAATGCTTTGAACCAGTAATAAGCCATGAATCAGCCCTCTAAAACGCTCAAATGTTAAAGTTTCAATTTCTACACTGTATCAAGAGTGGTGACTCTCGCAGTCTGTGATTTTAAACTTAATAATCGTAAATCTGCAATTGCTAAACGGCATGGTTAAACAGAGCATCCAAATAAACCCGTGCAGCGCGACGATCGCAGTCTCCATTTTGCAATAAAAAGAGGGACAGTGCAGCCGCAAAGACGCGATCTTGATCCCAATCGGGATGGGTTTCCAGATATCGGGTAAGTGCCGTATGAAGTTCTTCAGGAATCTCTGCCAGGATGCTAACGGTCGTGCTCATGAGAACCTCAGGTGATGCTTGGGCAAGTTGGCATTAACGTGGGCAAGATACATTCAACTTCGCACCCTGATTGAAAAGCAAGCAGCACAAGTAAAGCGCTACCGCTGCAAACTGACGCACGAATACTAGCAGGCGCTCAGTTTGCTGTAGAAAAGACCGCCTTCAGGCCAATCTCAAAGCGCTTGTGTGGGTAAGTGCCTCATTGTGCCTAGAGTCAGGCCGCGTTGTCAATGCGCCTGTTTCCAGGACGTCCTTATTAAGCCGAGAAAGACTAACGGAAGAATCGACATTTGCGCATGATCCCCGCAATCTTACTTAATATTGCAGCGGTGATTCTCAGATTTACTCCTGCGATCGCTTCAGCCCTGCTAAAGACATGGAAGCTCGATTCTACCGTTCGAGGTTGTGGAAAAGGACAGAAAGCTTGTGGAAAACTTGTGGAAATTGGTGGAAAACCTGTGGAAAGCCTGTGGAATGGGTGGGGAAAACTCTGGTGAAGGATAAGAATTGCAAAACCTAAGAAAAGTCAGGATTCTAGAACGTTTGAAAGCAGGATTGGGGCGAGGGCAGGCAGAGGAATCGCGGTGTAGCCCTTTCTGCTTCCCCTACTTCCCCTACTTCCCTGCTTGCCCCACTCTTAGTGCCTACTCCTACTTCCGATTCCCCGATTCCCCCTCGCTCTCCAATTTTGGAGTACGATCCTACAAAGGCTAATTACCCTATCAAGATGCTCTCCGATTTATCTTTGAGACTTTCTACAACATGAATTGGTGGCAACGACTTAAGAAGAACCCTCTGGCTCGGTTCGGTGCAGTGCTGCTGCTGGTCTTCTATATTGCTGCGATCGGCGCTGAATTCATTGCCCCCTACGATCCGTACATCTCCCAGCAAGATGGAGCGCTGTTGCCACCTACTCAGATCTATTGGCAGGATCAATCTGGAGCCTTTGTTGGCCCGCATGTTTATCCCACAACGCAGGGGCCTGTAGATTTAAACACAGGCGATCGGCAGTTAGTGGTTGATCGCACGAAACCATCGCCGCTGCAACTTTTTGTCATTGGTGATGAGTACAATCTGTTTCAACTCAAATTACCGCTGCCCACCAAGTTTTCGCTCACCGATCCCACATTTGACGAAGTGGAGCTGTTCAGCGGCGTTCCCGGCAAGCTGCACCTATTTGGCACGGCAGGAGCAGGGAAGTTCAACCTCCTAGGTACTGACGAACAAGCCCGCGACCAGTTTAGTCGGTTGCTACAGGGTGCACGCATCAGCCTCAGCATTGGGCTAGTTGGTATTATCATTTCCTTTCCATTGGGTCTGCTGGTGGGTGGCATTTCGGGTTACTTTGGCGGCTGGATTGACAGCGTACTGATGCGACTGGTCGAAGTGTTAATGACCATCCCCAGCATTTATCTGTTAGTGGCCCTGGCGGCGGTTTTGCCACCGGGGCTCAGCAGCGCCCAACGCTTTCTGCTCATTATTTTGATTACGTCCTTTATTCGTTGGGCAGGCTTAGCGCGGGTGATCCGCGGGCAGGTATTGTCCATTAAAGAGCGTGAATTTGTCCAGGCAGCGCGAGCGATGGGTGGGCGATCGCTCTACATCATCCTGCGTCATGTATTGCCTCAAACTGCCAGCTATGTCGTGATTTCGGCGACGCTTTCAATCCCAGACTTCATTGTGGCAGAATCGATTCTGAGTCTCATTGGTTTAGGCATTCAGCAGCCCGATCCATCCTGGGGCAATATGTTGTCGTTAGCGACAAATGCCTCAATTCTGGTGTTGCAACCCTGGCTGATTTGGCCTCCCGCTCTGCTAATCATTCTTACCGTGCTGGCGTTTAACTTGCTGGGCGATGGGCTACGGGATGCGCTTGATCCGCGTAGCATCTCACGGTAAGTGATGAAGCTGTGATGGCTTGAGTTGCTTGACGCGATCGCCACTAGACAACTGTCATCATCAAGCTCACTCGTCGGGATTGATCCCCATTGCTCTCAGTTGCGATGCCAGTTGCGCGGCTCGTTGCTCAGCCTGGTCAGCGCGATCGCGTTCTTGACTAGCCAGTTGCTCGGCTTGCTCGGCGCGTTGACGCTCTTGTTCAGTACGCTGACGCTCTTGTTCAGTACGTTGACGTTCCTGCTCAGCACGTTGACGTTCCTGCTCAGCGTGTTGGGCAATTTCGACGTAGCTCAAAAAGGGTGCACCATTAGGGTGATAGAGTTGCAGTTCGTCTCCAGAGAGATCAAACCGAATGCCGAGTCGAGGGCTAACCCAGCCAGACATCTGATTGACGACTGCTAACTCTTCCCCAGAGCGGGTCAAACCTGTTAGCTCAATGTCATCAGGGTCGTAGATGTAATATTCCTCCACGCCGTAACGCTCGTAGAAGCGTAGTTTCTCCAACATTTTGGTGACTCGGTTACCTGGTGAAAGAATTTCAAACACAACCTGAGGTGGTATGCTGGCTTCCAACCATTGCTGATAGGAACCACGATCGCCCTTTGGTCTGCCAAACGCCACCATCACATCTGGTGCCATGCGGCTTTTAGGGTCGCCTTCAACGGGATACCAGAGAAGATCGCCAGCCACAAAAACAGTCTCCTGGTGAGCAAACAACCACTCCAGGTTTTGCTGAATGACAACAATCCACCGAAACTGCTTGGTGTTGTCTGCCATTGATTGGCCGTCGCTGCTGGGATAGAGAAGCCCTGATGTTTGGGAAGCTGGCAGTTGAGTGACCATAGCTGAAACGCTGCAAACTGCTGAGGGTAATGTCTTTCTTTTACACTAACATTGCAAAGTCTGCTGCGCTCAGAGGGTGACGGGATGCTGCCCGTAAAACGGAAGCGCGGCGGACCAATGGGGTCTTTGTCCCTGCTGCCACTGCTGATGGGCGATCGCCAAAACGCCAGAAACTGAGGCTCCCAGTCCACCCTCTGCCCGGAGGAGATGGTACGGGTCATGCCAATCTGAGAGGGTCTGCTGCCAGGTTGTCAGACTCATCACCGCGTCTGGAATCAGGGCTTGTAGGCCATCGGATGTGGGTTGATAGATTGCGCCGAAGACCTCCCCACGCTGAGCGAGCATCTGCACAGCAAGATGAGGATAAGCCTTTTCTACTGCTGGGTTTAACACTGCTGCGTGGGCTAACGCTGCTAGTGTCGAGACAGCAAATAAGGGGATTGCTAACTGTTGTGCCAGAGTTCGTGCCGTCACCACGCCAAGACGAGTACCTGTGAACCCTCCAGGGCCAATCGCCACAGCAAGAAACGCCAGATCTTTCCAGGTTTGAGGGGTTAGAAAAGCAGCAAGATGGACGTGCAGATGGGTCGATAAGTCGCGCCCCAAGTCCCAGACTTGAGTACGATCGTCTCCTGCAAAGTTGCTCATTGCCAAGCCTAACTCTGGACTGGCAGTATGCAAGGCTAACCCGTACTGGGCAGAATTACCGATCAATGGTGGAAACCTCGTGTGATCAGTTTTGAGTTTCGCGCTAGTTCAGCGTCAGCGATTAGCTGTCAATTTTCTGCTAACAATTAACAATAGGATTTACGTAAAAGCGGTCAATCTTTGCCCCATTAGCCCTCAATTCATAGCCCTTTGGGCATACCCTTTGGGAAGCAAGCTACAAGAAAGGGGGAACCGAGACAATTAAAGCCCCCACTCTGGGGGCTTTTTGGGAAAATGCGTAAGTCCTAAACAACTAGCAACTAATGTTCACCTATGACTTTTGATCGACTAATCGCTCTAATTGCCGATCAATAATGCCTTGCCGAAAGCCCAGCACGACCAGAATGTTGGAGAGCGTCAGAAAAGATTCTGCGCCACCGTGAAGCCAATCCACATCGGCCAAATTTGCACCATAAGCGGACTTGGCATAAATCCCTGCGGGAATGGTGATGGCGACAAACACCAGCAGCGTATAAAACCCAATCAAGGCCAGCCGTGGCGTTTGCTCAGAACGGGTGAGAAACCAGAGAAAGCCTAGATAAGGAAAGAGGGAAACGGCAAATAGCGTTTCTTTAGCAATTGGGAAGACGGACGGCAGAAGGAGCAATAGCGGTAACGGCATGAGGGTGTTTAAAGCCGTCGAGTTACTGGCTGATCGCTCTACGGTGGTCGATCGCCAGATCCACCACGCGGCAACCATCTGTGTACAGTTTCCCACAACGGTCATGGCGGCTTGCAGGGTCACAAGCCACTCTAGGGATGCCGAATTGTCAAAAAAGTGCCAGGTACAGGCACACATCGCGCTCACGAGGGCGGGCAGCATGGCGATCGACAATCCCCACCAAGCTCGATTCTGGCTCACTTCGCCATACGTCCAGATGAGCCAGATGGCTGCAATCCACTCGATGACGCTAGAGATGTGAATCACCCAGGTAGGGATCGACAGGGCGTGCATCAGGCAGCAATCTCCGCCAAAATATCGCTGGCGTGGGTTTCTGTCTGGATCGAGGTGTAGACTTTTTCGATTTTACGGTCGCCACCAATGACGTAGGTTACGCGCTGGGCATAAAGGGTGCCGTTACGCTCCATGATTACGTCGTAGGCTTTGGCGATCGCGCCATCCACATCGGCCAGTAGCGGAAACGGCAAGTTAAATTTTTCAGTGAACTGTTGGTGCGAGAGTTCGTCATCGAGGCTCACCCCAAAAACCGTAATTCCTTGACTGAGATATTGCTCATAATTATCTCGGAAGCTGCACGCTTCCTTTGTGCAACCAGGGGTGTCGTCTTTGGGATAGAAGTACAACACGACAGTCTTGCCTGCATATTCAGACAGCGTAACCGTCTTGCCGATCGTATCTTTAACGGTGAAATTTGGAGCGGTATCACCCACAGATAAGGGCATAGGTTCACTTCCTTGCGTTACGGGATCATTACGGATTGTAATACCGATTGGGTGGCATTGGTGGGTGTTGGGCAGTACGTAACGTTCTAAAACAAACACAGCACAACTACCAGAAAGTTTTGTAGCATATAATACGAAATTAACGTTTGCGCCTTAATTTCTGGCTGGTTGCGTGTGTTGTTCTTTATTCGTGGTGCTTTTGTACCAAGAGAGCGATCGCCCCGCAACACGTCTTCTGAATCTGAGCGCAACAAGCAGACGAGCGATGAGACTAGAAATTGAATTTCGACGGTGCCTTCAGCGACAATCGCTGGAGTGGGCCTTTCAGCATTCCTCCTCTGGCTCTACAATAGCGAGGAATATATCTCCAACGGCGATCGCGCCTTCCACATGGGTCAAGCTGCAATCGCTCCCAACGACCTATTGCTCAGACGAAGCCTTACTTCTCTGCCAACAGTCCGAACAGCAGTGGCTTGTCTGGATTCCTGACTACGGCGAAATTCTGCTCGATCGCGGACAATTCGATCCGCTTATCTGAATCCAGCGATTCTTCGTAAAGGTAGGCACTAAACTCAACTTTCTTCAAATGGTGTCGCATCATTGGCAGCTTGGGTTGAAATATGCCTCCCTTCCATCAGCACCCTTAACGAATACGTCTCCTCCAGCGATCAGCTTCGGGCACATAGATCATAACCGACCAGCGATCACCGGGTTTCGCAAAAACGATCAGACGACCACATTCTGAGCATTCAATCACCTCTGGATTACGTCGAGTGTTCGATCGGCGGTAGAACGCAGATAAGCTTGGCGATAGAACTCGTCATCGGACGTTGCTTGTTGATGCAGTGTCAGCAACTCGTTCATAAATGTCTCGATGTGTGGTTCCCAAGCTAAAGCAAAGGTTTGAGAGTGGGGAACTGCACGGAGATGAATCGGCTCCCCGCACTCACAGGTAAATTTAGGCATTGAGTGTACACTTCGATGTCATATGCCAATAAGAGCCGGGATGAAGGGGAAGGAATTAAAGACTACGTTGCGTTTTCCACATCCCCCCTGCTTCCCTTGCCTCCCCCGCTCCCTCTGCTTCCCTACTCTCTACTCTGCAAATATTTCTGCACATCGCGCAAAACCTGCTTCGCACCATCAAAGCTTAGCTTGGCGATCGCCTGCTCGTACTCAGCCCACACATACGCTTGAATCTCCTTGGCTTGACACTGAACGGTCGTGGTCTCTACCCATGCAGGGAAGTAAATGACCGTTTTTTCAAAGCGCCTCCCGCTGCGAGTAAAGGGATACTGCTCTGAAAACGAGATGCCCTCAATCAGGGTGTAGTCCGAAATGCCAGTTTCTTCCACAAACTCACGGCATGCGGCTTGCAGGGCAGATTCTCCCGGATCAGCATGCCCTTTAGGAAAGCCCCAGTGGCCTGCGTGATGCTGAATTAAAAGGAACTGCTGCTCGTGAGCCGTTTGGAGAATGGGCACAATACCAAAGGCTTCATCTTTAGCGATGGTTGAATTAGCCATGCGATGCGGATTGAACGTGATGCGTTTTGAGCGTATTGAAGCAGTTATAGCAATTGGTTAGAGGTTTGTGTATACCAACTATGCGGTCACCAGCAAAGGCAACCGTTTAGCGTGTGGTTCTGAATGTCTCTGAGCCGCGATCGTGCTAGCCCACCCAGTTTAACCATAATCATGCTATTAAGCAGCGATGGCGACGGCTTCTTGCCCGTGTTTCCGCAGTAATTCCATGAGTTCATCCCGATAGTCATGAAAAATGGCGTGACGTTTGACGGCATGGCTGCGTTCGGGCAGTTTCACTACGATTTCTTTTCTAACGGTTCCTGGACGTGCCCCCAATGCATAGATGCGATTTGACAGAAAGACGGCCTCTTCCACGTCATGGGTAATCATAAAGACTGTGATGCGTGTGCGTTGCCAGAGATTGAGCATAAATTCATGCATCGCTTCTTTAGTGTGGACATCGAGCGCACCAAATGGTTCATCCATCAACAAAACCTTTGGCTCCGAGGCAAGGGCACGGGCGATCGCGACCCGTTGCTTCATCCCACCCGATAGCTCTTTGGGAAGCGCCTTGGCAAATTTTGCTAACCCTACCACACTCAGGTAATAGCTGGCTTTCTCTTGCCGCTGTTTCTTGCCCAGGCCCTGAAGTTTGAGGCCAAATTCAGCATTTTCTTGAACACTCATCCACGGATACAGGGTGTAATGCTGAAACACCATCCCGCGATCAGGCCCCGGCCCCGTGACCAATTGATGATCGATTTTAACTTCCCCTGTTGTCGGACTATCGAGTCCCGCAATCTGCCGCAACAGCGTCGATTTACCAGAGCCTGATGCGCCAACCGCACAAATAAACTCGCCCTGCTCAATCACCATGTTGATGTCTTTCAAGACAACCAGTGTTCCTTGTCCGGTCTCAAAGGTTTTGTTCAGTTTGTTGATTTGTAAGTACATAGAGTGACCTCTAAAGTGGTTAATCGCGATCGTGTGGCTGGAAGCGTCTTGAGTTTTGCATCCGAATTTTAAAGGAGGCAAAAGGCGGAAGGCAGAGGGTAAGAACTAAGGGATGAAGGCTAAAGGCTAGAAGCTGACCGCTGATTGCTCAACTCACACCTCGCTCTTTACCCCTCACTCCCTACGTCACCGCTTCTGGCTTGCCCAACGACAGGAAACGCGCAAGAAGTACTGAAACAGCAAGTCAAAGGCTAAGCCGATGACTCCAATCACAATCAGCCCCACAAAAATTTCGTCAGTTCTGAGAAAGCGCCCTGCAACGCTAATCCGGCGACCTAACCCTTCTGTGGCGGCGATCAGTTCAGAGACAATCACTAGCTGCCATGCGGCTGCCAGGTTAATGCGGCAGGCATCAATAATACCGGGCAGCACATAGGGCGCAATTACCTGTAACAGCGTCTGTAAGCGGTTTCCACCTAGCATATAGGTAGCTTCAATCAACTCTTTCGGTACAAATTTGACGGTATCCATCACCATGAGGGAGTTGAAGAAGAATACGCCAATAAAAATGAGCATAATTTTAGGCTCCTCGCCAATGCCCAAGTACAGAATGAGCAAGGGGATGAAAGCTGGCGCAGGCATATAGCGTACCAGCCCAAAAAGCGGCTCCAGCAGGGCGCGAATGCTGGCAAAACTACCCATTAACACCCCAACGGGAATGGAAACCAAGGCCGCAAGGAAAAAGCCAACACCCACTCGCCAGAGGCTAGCTACCGTATCTTTCTGTAAATCGCCTGTGCTCCAGAGCCGTTGAAAGGCAGCAATGACATTGGCGGGAGACGGTAGAAACTTGGGATCGATCGTGCCGAATGTGGTCACAAGCCACCACAGCACCAGCGGCACTAAAATCGAAGCGGTCATTAAACCCCAGGTCATTGATGATGGGATGTCTTCAGCGAGACGCCAAAACGTGGTCGATCGCAAAGATGTTGCTGGTTTGGTCGTGCCGCTCGGCTTGATCGGTGCGCTAGATGGACTCATGGTGTTGTGGTGTTGAGGGGAGTAACGGACGCTGGCGTAACCGTACCTGGATTTGAAGGCGTGGCTGTGTCGTTCGTTGCCAGTCAATAGCAGAGCCAGTTTCTAACAACGAACAACAATCAATCACGTTGTCAAGCTTTCTTTGCCTTCGCAGCATAGGCTTTGACAAAACGATCGTCAAAGAGCTTTACCAAATCTGGCTTCGTCTTTGCCAGACCAACATCAGTGAGAAACCGCGACATTTCCTGAGCTGCAAACATGAGTGATGTCATGTCTTTACCAGGCTGAAAGGCTTTCAGATTCTCCTCTACGGTAAAAATTTTGGTGCCGCCTGCATAGTCTTTGTACTCAGCGACAGAAACGCCACCCCGTTTAGCCATGATTTCAATGGCTTTGTCTGAGTTAGTTTTAATGTAATCCTGAGTCGCGAACCAAGCATCCACCATTGACTGCACTCGATCGGGGTGGGCATCCACAAACTTGCGCGTGAAGACCAGATGGTCAGGGATCGCTCCTGGAAACTCTTTTGAGCTAAACAGTTCCTTACTCTTGGGACGCTTGAGTGCTTGAGTGGTAAACGGTGCGAAAACGCCAACAGCATCCACCTGTCCGGCGACAAAAGCCGCCGCTGCCTTGCCAGTTTCCAGGGGTTGGAAGTTGATATCTTTCGGGGACAAACCGGCTTTTCTCAACCCCAAAAGCAGTAGGAAGTGATCCACGGTACCTTCTTCTGCTGCGACTTTCTTCCCTTTCAAATCGGCGATCGAATTAATGCCTTCGCGCACGATAATTTTGTCGTTTCCAGTAGAGTTGTCATTTACCAGCACGACAACCTGGTCAGCACCCCCTGCAACCGCACTAATGGTGTCATTTAGAGTCTGGGAGTTAGCATCAATCTGCCCCGCAGTGAGCGTATTGATGGACTCCAGGTAGCCATCAAACCATTTCAGATCTACAGAGAGCTTGTTTTGCTCAAAGACTTTTTCATCCTGAGCGACCTGCCACGGAAACCAACCGGGCCATGCACTAAACCCTAACCGTACAGTCGCACTGCCAGTACTGCCGGATGGTGGAGGCGAACCATCTGATTGAGTAGACATCTGGCTGGCTGGATTAGAGCAGCTTACAATCAGCGCTAGACTGACCAAAAAAAGTCCTGCACTGAGAAGTAGCGATCGAAATTTCATTGCGTGTCCTCGCGAGAAAGCAAAAATGGCAAAACGGAATGGATTGACTGTCTACTCTCTGTCTGTTGGTTTTTATGGCAGCTTAAGGTCGTGATCTCCTTAAGCGCTAAGGAGCAAGTAGCACGAACAACGATGATTGTCTGAGGTACTATACAGTTGCCTGGAGGTAGAAGCAGCAAAAAACCCGAAAGTGCAAGCACCATAAAGCATGGTTACTTGTTCCTCCCGGGCTTTTGTCCCGCCGTGTAGCCAATAAAGCGCTTTGATGTCATTCAAAGCATGAAACCCAGTTTGGCTTGCTTCTCTCGGACCGATCGCCCAAGCGTTAGCTCAAACTGGAACCCTAGAAGCGGTTAAATTGTTGGGTCAGCTCATCGACTTTCACCGCATGGAACGAATCCAGTTAGCTGCCGATCGAGTGAGAGAACAGCACCTGTTAAAGTCTCATCGATTAAAAAGCCACGAGTGACAGGGCGATGCAACGTTTTTGTATACAGTGCGCTTTAAAGTACTTTTAGCAACCCAGATTGAGAAAAGATGTATCGAATGCAACGGAATTCTCTGCGATCGCGCGTTCAACCGCTCAATCTGCCCTGTGGCACAGCTAAACCCATGCGCAACCCAAATAAAACGCATAAGATAGGAGCTAGCCTCGCTAATGCACCTCTATAGCTAGTGCATCTCTATTATGTACGCCAGCTTTGGTCGCATTGAGTGCCAACTTAAACGTTCAAATCTAAACTTTATACTGTATTAGCAAATAGCAATGACGGCTAACTCTAGGATTCGGCACATCATTGAGTACCCCGATAAAACGGTGCATCGAGCGGAGCAGGCCATGCGCTGTGCCCCTTTTAAGCTCAACTTGTTTACGACAATGGTGCAGCAAAGTGTTTCCCTCACTGCAATTTCGGGGCACTCTGGAGTAGAAAACCAGTACACCCAAACGCCTCTCTCAGAATTGATTGCTGAAGCAGAGCTACTCTGGTTGATTCAGGTGGGGCTGTTGCGACGAGAAGTGGATGGACAGGGGTTAACCGATAGTTTTCGAGTCACACCGCTGGGCCGCCAATTGGTGCAGAAATGGCAAACTCAGGGAGGCTCTGTTTGCATGACGCCAACGCTCATCGATCGCCTTCAGCACAACTGGAACCGCTGGTTTCGTCTACCCATATAACGACCAGGGCAATGCATTAGAGAAAAATAGATCAAGACTTAGGAAGCAAGGATGAAGGATGAACTGGAAACATGGGTTCCTACGGGTGTTTTGCTGTTAGCTGTACCGCTCGGCTCGATGGCTTGGTTTGCCTTCAGTTTACCGCCCAGCAGCAAGGTGCAGTCTCTAGCCTTTAGTCTGTCTCACGAGGGTTTTGCATGAAAGCCATTATGGTTGTGGGTACCACCTCCCACGCAGGAAAATCATTAATCACGGCGGCTATCTGTCGGATTCTTAGCCGTCGTGGCTGGCGAGTTGCTCCCTTTAAGGGGCAGAACATGGCGCTTAATGCGTATGTCACAGCCAGTGGTGGTGAAATTGGTCATGCACAGGCAGTACAGGCGTGGGCGGCTGGTGTAGCACCCTGGGTCGAAATGAACCCCATTCTCCTCAAGCCTCAGGGAGACATGACCTCTCAAGTGATCATTAAGGGCAGAGCCGTTGGCAAGGTAGGAGCGGCTGAGTATTACGAACAATATTTTGATACTGGCTGGCAGGCGATCGAAGAGTCGCTCCGTCGCCTCGGTGAAGAGTTTGACATGCTGGTGTGTGAAGGCGCAGGTAGTCCCGCAGAGATTAACCTTAAGCACCGCGATTTAACCAATATGCGGATTGCTAAGTATTTGAATGCACCCACAATCCTGGTCGTGGATATCGATCGTGGCGGTGCGTTTGCCCATGTCGTTGGCACCCTTGAATTGCTCGATCCAGACGAGCGATCGCTCATTAAAGGTGTGGTCATCAACAAATTTCGGGGACAGCGATCGCTGCTGCAATCCGGCATCAAATGGTTAGAGGAACGCACAGGCATTCCAGTGATTGGGGTAATCCCCTGGCTTGACCAGAGCTTTCCAGCCGAAGATTCTCTGAGCCTCATTGATGGTCGCTCTAGCAATCCCACAGGTGACCTCAACATTGCCGTCATTCGACTGCCGCGCATTTCCAACTTTACGGACTTTGATCCACTAGAGTCAGAAGCCACCGTTTCGGTCAAATATCTCAGCCCCAAACAGTCCTTGGGGCACCCAGATGCGGTGATTATTCCTGGCTCTAAAACGACGATCGCCGATCTCATCGTGCTGCATAAAACGGGCATGGCAGAAGAAATCCAAAATTATGTTGCCGCTGGTGGTACAGTTTTGGGCATTTGCGGTGGCTACCAAATGCTGGGCAAAATTTTGGCTGACCCAGAAGGCATTGAAGGCCACGAAGGCCGCTACAAAGGGTTAGGACTGTTGCCGCTCAAAACTGTCATTGCTGGGCAGAAGGTGGCCCGACAACGTCTTGTCACGTCCAACTTTCCGCAAGAAGGGTTACCCGTTGCAGGATACGAAATTCACCAGGGTAGAACTCGCCTCATTGAAGGCGAAAATATCCAGCAGCTATTTGACGACCCTAATTTAGGCGTTGTGGATGAGACACAATCTGTTTGGGGAGCTTACCTGCACGGCATTTTTGACAACGGCCCTTGGCGGCGCGCTTGGCTTAATCGTCTGCGGCAGCAGCGCGGCTTAAAATCTCTTCCTACAGGTGTGCCCAACTATCGCGAACAGCGCGAACTGATGCTGAATGCCCTTGCTGATGCCGTTGAGCCACACTTGAATCTGTCGGCTGTTTTACCGCAAGACCGCTAGCAAGAGCGTCTTAAGCTTCATCTGGGAGGTCGCAAACTCAAAAGGTGCAGATTAGCCATGCTCTCTCTAGCAAGAAGACTGCAAGAGAGGTTTTGAGGGGGGGGCTTTCAAATACTTCAGCGCTGAAGCATGGACACCGATCGCCCGTATCACCTTTACCCACAAAATAAGCGCACCCTTATGCTGGCGCGCTTAGAATCCCTAACCCTTTCGGTGCAACGTACCCGTTTGTCCTATGTTTACAAACGGTACAGTCAAAGCTTCTGAAAAGGTGTGAACGTTTAGATATTCTTCATGTTTTGGTAAAGAATCGCTACGCCTGAATGGATGGTGATAACGATCGAGCATCTACAACCTCTCATGATCTTTGAGTAGAAAGGATGCGACATGCTCTCCACGCCGATTCAACTCAAGTACCCGTACTCCAAGCAACTGTTGCTCCAAAGCCACATACGACATTGAGCCAGCGCACAATCACAGTTAACCACAACTCTACGCAATAATCGGGGCATCGAGCTTTACGAGTGACATCATCATGCCCAGCGCAGACAACAGTACCGAGGCATCGGCTCATGCAGCCACTCATGCACGCAACGTGAAAGCAGTTCGCCACCCAGTGCTTACAGCGCCGTTGCCAGACCCAGTCACCCGCAATATTGAAGCGATTACGGCACTACACAACCAGGACGTGCGCGAGATTCCAGCTCACCAGCGCTTACTGGAGGCGATCGCAACGTTCTTTAGTCGATCGACCTTTCTTTATAGCTTGCTCATCATCCTGGCGCTTTGGATTGTAGGCAGTGGGTTTAAATCTCTGTTGCCCTTTCATGTGCCCCCGTTTCATTGGTCGTCGCAGGGGTTAGATGCCGCCGCTCTCGTCATTTCAACTGGAGTGCTAGTACGACAAACGCGCCAGGAAAACTTTGCGGAACAGCGATCGCAACTGATGCTACAGCTCAACTTGCTTTCTGAGCAGAAAATTGCCAAGATCATTGCGCTGTTAGAAGAACTTCGAGCTGATTTGCCAGAGGTTAGCGATCGACGTGATCCAGAAGCGGAAGTCATGCAAGAAGCGGCTGATCCGATCGCCGTGCTGGATGCACTCCAGGAGAACCTGGCCCAAGGGCTATCTCCCACAGAAGAACAAGCTTGATGCGATCGCCACGATGTAAGCCGTTGACGTTTCTATCTCCTGGTAGAGAAACGCGGTTACATACTCCAGATATAGTACTTCTGGTCACAATTAAACTTAACAATCAATCTTACTAGAGGATATACATGGCTCAGTTAAACGGTGTGATGATGCAGTACTTCCATTGGTATATCCCACCCGATGGCAAACTGTGGCAAGAGTTTGCTGAAAGGGTCAAAGGGCTGGCAGAGGCAGGCGTTACCGCTGTATGGCTCCCCCCCGCCTACAAAGGCACAGGCGGCGGCTACGATGTCGGCTACGGGGTTTACGACATCTTTGACCTCGGTGAGTTTGACCAGAAAGGCTCTGTGCGAACCAAGTACGGCACCAAAGGAGAGTACATCGCGGCGGTTAAGGCTGCAAAAGAGGCAGGTGTACGCGTTTATGCAGATGTCGTCCTTAACCACAAGCTCGGCGCAGATGAACCCGAAGAGGTCGAAGCAACGCCCTATAACCCGGACGATCGCAACCAGCCGATCGGCGACATGCAAACCATTAAAGTGTGGACGCACTTTACCTTCCCTGGCCGCAAAGGCAAATACTCTGAGATGGAGTGGCACTGGTGGCATTTCGATGCCGTAGACTATAACGTCTATAACGAAGGTGAAAACGCTGTCTACCTGTTCAAAGACAAGCAATTTGACGAGCAGGTCGATCTGGAGAAGGGTGCTTTTGACTACCTGATGGGCTGCGATTTGGACATGGAGCAACCCGAAGTTCGCGATGAGTTAAAGCGTTGGGGGGAATGGTTTGTCGATACCACTGACGTTGATGGCTTTCGCTTCGATGCTGTGAAGCACGTTAAAGCAGGCTTCTTTCCAGAATGGTTAGATCACTGTCGTAAACATGCTGGTCGCAACTTATTTGCGGTCGGTGAATACTGGTCGTATGAAGTAGAAGCGCTTCACCATTTTATTGAAGTTACGGGTGGCGATGTGCTGTTGTTTGATGCGCCCTTGCACTACAACTTTAGCGTTGCGAGCAAGCAGGGCAATGACTACGACATGCGGCAGATTTTTGATAACACTCTGGTGAAGGATCAGCCCGCCCTAGCCGTGACCCTGGTGGATAACCACGATTCTCAACCCCTACAGGCGTTAGAGTCTGTGGTCGAGGGGTGGTTTAAACCGTTGGCCTATGCCCTCATCCTCCTCCGCAGCGAAGGCTATCCCTGCCTCTTCTATGCTGACTATTATGGTGCTCATTACAAAGATACTGGGCGCGATGGTAATGAGTACGAAATTTGGCTCGACAGCCATCAGTGGATTATCGATAAATTCCTGTATGCTCGACAAACCTATGCCTATGGCGACCAGTACGATTACTTCGATCATGCCAATACGATCGGCTGGACTCGCTTAGGCAACGACGAAAACCCTGGTGGGATGGCAGTGGTGCTTAGCAATGGTGGTGAAGGCACCAAGTGGATGGAAGTGGGACAACCCAACCGTACCTACATTGACATCACCGAACACATCAGCGAACCCGTTACAACCAACGATGAGGGATGGGCTGATTTTCGCTGCGATGCAGGTTCTGTCTCGGTATGGGTGCCTCAACCCTAGTAGATCAACTTTAAATGAATAGGGTCGATGGGTAGAGGAGTGTCTGTGCTGAACGGCTCGTTGACGCATCCACGCAGTCGCACCCTACCCACCACTGTTGATCTTGACAGACTACTAGTGGAAATAAGGACTCCTGACAGCAAACTGTCAGGCAGTCACCCCTCAGGAGTCTGGCGTTACGCGCTAAAATCAGGAAACATCAGCACGCTTGACTCCTGGAGTCTTAGCAACCTTGCAGTGCAGGAGTTTTCCATTGATGAGCGTTCGGATTCACTTTTTGCCTAACGATGTCACGATCGACGCGCAACCGGGGGAATCGCTGCTAAGGGTGGCTGATCGCGCTGGTGTGTCGATCCCAACAGGCTGTTTAATGGGGTCTTGCCATGCCTGTGAGGTGGAGCTAGACGGCGAAGAATCCGTTTGTAGCTGCATTAGCGCTGTGCCAGACGGGCGATCGCGCCTGACCGTTAACCTCTACGCCGATCCCACCTGGTAGGGGTACGAGACGCTGTCAAACTTTAAATTCTCAGGGAAGAGGAACCGAGCCGCCCAATTGCTTTCGAGATGGCCGTAAGGACGTTGCCTGTAAGGTTCTTACCTGAAGGCGTCTAGTCTAGGTTTTACGTGCTCGTTAGAGCGTACTAGGAGTCGCTACTGCCTTCCTGCGCTCCGGCGTCGGCTGCTTCAAACTTGTAGCCTACACCACGCACCGTATGGATCAGCATAGGCTGGCTGGTGTCCACTTCGATGTGGCTACGAATTTGACCAATGTGCACATCCACCACACGGGGATCGCCTACAAATTCGTGTCCCCAAACTTCACGAATGAGTTCAGTACGTGTCCACACCCGTCCCGGATGGCTAGCCAGAAAATGCAGCAGGTTAAATTCTAGCGCTGTGAGCCGCACCAGTTCCCCGTTGAGCTTCACTTCCCGCCTGGGTGGGTCAATCATCAGTCCCGCAAACAGCAGAGGCTTTTCCTGGAGGGATGTACGCTCTCGCATGCGGCGCAACACAACTTCAACCCTCACGGCCAATTCTTCCAAATCAAACGGCTTGGTCATGTAGTCATCCGCACCATCAGCCAGCACTTTGAGCTTCGCAGCTTGGTCGGTAGAACTGGTGAGCATGAGGACGCAAACATTCGTAGCGGCTTGCATGTCGCGGCAAAGATGCAGGCCATTGGTATCGGGTAAGTTGATATCTAAAATGACTAGATCGGGGTCAAATTCTTTAAAGCTGGCGATCGCGCTCTTACCATCTCCTACCGATTTCACTTGATAGGACTGTTTGCTGTTCAGAAAGCGTTGAATAAGGTTGCGGATCGCTGGATCATCCTCGACCACCAGAATTTTCTTAGTCTCTACTGTCGCCACGTTCGTCATAGTCCCATTACCTGGATTTTTTTACTAGGCGCTGGCTTCTGGCTTGCCATAGCCAGGTGCCTCAAATTTGTAGCCGACACCCCGAACCGTTTGAATCAAAGCTGGCTGGCTGGTATCAATCTCAATTTTTTTGCGGATCTGACCAATGTGTACGTCAACCACTCGTTGATCGCCGACGTATTCGTAGTCCCAGACTTCTTGAATCAGCTCAGCGCGTCGCCACACGCGGCCAGGATGACTGGCTAGAAAATGGAGCAAGTCAAATTCCAATGCTGTCAATGGAATAATGTCATCATTGAATTTCACCTCGCGACGCACGGGGTCAATCATCAGTTGGTCAAAGATGAGACACTGCTGCTCTGCGGAAGTGACGGGACGTTGGCGTTTTAATATTGCGCCGACTCGCACGCCTAACTCACCTAAGCTAAACGGTTTAGTGATATAGTCATCAGCGCCTTGCGAGAAGCCTTTAATTTTATCGGCCTCGTCAGTACGGCTCGTCAGCATAAGAATAAAGACGTTGGTGCGGCTTTGCATTTCCTGGCAAAGATTGTAACCATTGGCATCTGGCAGGTTTACATCCAGAATCACCAGATCGGGGTTAAATAGCTCGAACGTTGCTAATGCACTCTTACCATCCTCTGCTGATTCCATCTGATAATTCTGCTTGGTTAAGAAGCGATGAATCAGATTCCGGATTGCAGGATCGTCATCAACTACGAGAATCTTGGCTGGAGCCATAGCCATAACCTTGCGTTTGGAGAAGGAATAGGAGCTGGACAGGTAAAGTCGCGAAGCCGTGTGAGAAAGATAGCTACACAACCTTGAGAAGACATTATGCTAAGTCAAGTTGCGCATCCAACATTCTAGTCAATTGTCGATAAGCTGGTTGATGGTTAAGTTCAGTATGCCCTCGGCAGCAAAATTTACGACAGCAACATTCTATTGCTTTCTACCTCATTTGCTAATACAGAGCATACCGCCTCCAATCCGCACGCTTATCAGCAATAGTATGACTCAGCTTTGGCGGTGTGTCGCGGACAATCCTGATGGGTGTTAGAGAATGGGTCAAAAAGGGGACGATCGCCGCCCAAGGCTGTAGGGCTAAAATTTGGTGATCAATTCTAAAAATGCTTGTGAACAGGTATCAGACTAAGTTAGCTTGGGATAGAGGTGGAGAAGCAAATCATGAGTAGCCAAAGTCCATACGAACAGCTTGGGGTAACAGAGGCTTCCAGCTTTGAGGAAATTCAGGATGCTCGTGATCGGCTGTTTACTCAACATCAAGGCGATCGCAAGCAGCTAGAAAGCATTGAAGCCGCTTATGATGCCGTGTTAATGGATCGGCTACGTCTGCGGCAGGAAGGCAAAATTAAGGTGCCCGATCGCATCCGCTTTCCTGAAAAAGCAGCACCGCCGCCTGCTAGTCCGCCACCCGTACTCGCGAATCAAGGGACTGCTTGGCTACAGCGGTTGATTGACACACCTAGTTTGACGGATGTGCTGCTGCCAGCAGGTATTTTGACCGCGCTGAGTGCCCTGGTGATTGCTGTTCCTACCGCTAATGTGATACAGATGGCGCTGATTTTGGGGATGGGCACAAGTTTCTATTTCCTCTATCGTAAAGAGCGCAAGCTTGGCAGAACGGTACTGCTTGGCCTGCTGGGGCTGGTCGTTGGCTTCTTGGCGGGAGGGTTATTGGGGACGGCGCTGCTGCCTCAAATTGCCAGCATTGGGCTGAATGCAAACGCTTTTGTGAGTGTTGTGACCTTCGTGATTTTGTGGCTGGTCAGTAGCTTTCTACGCTAGTTTCTGCGGTGGAAATGGGGTGTAAGCTGCCGCGTTTCATCTGTTCGCGCTCGATCGCTTCAAACAGGGCGCGAAAATTGCCTTCTCCAAACCCTTGTGCCCGTTCTGGGCGATCAAGCGTTCCAAGCGTCTGGCGTTGAATCAGTTCAAAGAAAAAGGTTGGCTCCGCAAAAATGGGCTGGGTGAATGTCTGAAGCAAGACCGCTTGCTGCTGCTCTTGCTGCCAGTCGGCTAAGATTTGCTGCTGCTCTAGCTGCTGGAGTAGGGCTTCTGGCAAAGATAGCCCAGCGCGTTGCCGCAATTGTGCGTAGTAAGTTGGTGGTACGTGAATCAGCGATAGTTGCCGCTCCCGCAGTTGGGCAATCGCCTGCACCAGATTGGTCGTTTCAAGGGCAATGTGTTGGACACCGGGGCCGCGATTGACCTCCAGAAACTCCTGTATTTGAGAGTTTGATGAAGCGGGTTCGTTAATAGGCAACTGCACTCCACTGGAAGGGTGACGCATCACGCGACTGCACAGGGCCGAGTAAGTTGTTTGAATGGTGAAACCTTGCTGGGGATGAAAGCCGAGTACCTGTTCGTACCAGTTGACGGCTTGTTCCAGTGCTCCAGCGGCTACGTTTAAGACGACGTGATCAATGCCCACAAACAGTTCCGCTGGCTTACCGGAGGACTCTACAATACAGGCTGGCTCGATAAGCACGTTTGCCGAGGTGTCGGCGAGTTGGGGGAGTAGTGAGGTTAGCCCTCGACGCTCTAGCAGGGTATGGGTGAGATCGCCCCAAGCCTCAAGCGTTGCCCATTTTAACGTTCCCTGAGCCTGCACTTGCGTTTGCAGGGGGTGAAGTAGTTTTGCGCCCTGTTGCACGGCATGAGCGATCGTGGCTTCGATATCCTCGACCTGAAATGCGACATCGGCAACACCAGGAGGATGGTGCTGCAAGAACCTAGCAACGGGACTGCAAGCGTCTGTCGCTGCACTTAGCACAAAATAGATTGCGCCTGCACGGACAATTTCAATGGTGCAACGACCACTCGCACTGCTTTCTACTGGGCGAAATCCCAACTTTTGGATAAACCAGTTACGGGACGCGATCGCGTCCCTCACATAGAAACAGACGTGATCAATGTTCATAAAACGTGAACTCAAGAAAAACGCTTTCGAGTGTCAATTCTCGCTGGTCATGCTGACATACAAGTCTTTCTCTAGTAGTGAAATTGAGAAGGCAGCACTCGACCTTCTCATTCATCTGCAATCGTTGCCTCTGACAATTGCGGCACTAACTCCTTTGCTAGAGGATAAGTCTCAGATCCTTGTTACTTTTTCTTGCATGAACTTTACAGTTCTTTACAGTCTCTCTATCATACTGATCGTGCCAGGATTTTCACCAGCGCTGTGCTCTTTGCGGGTTTACGCATTGACATCAGGCTGCTTTACTAACATCAGAGTCAACACGAGTTTGAAAGGATTGTAAGGGAGATTCATGAAGGAGCTCGATGCCACACAGGTGGAGCAACTTAGAACGATCGGTGCGTACCTCGGTCGAGAGCGCAAAGACCGGGGGGTTTCTTTAGACGAAATTGCGGTCAAAACATACATTCCGCAGCGTCTTTTGCAAGCGCTTGAGGACGGGCAAGTAGAGCGTTTGCCTGAACCTGTCTTTGTGCAGGGCTTCATTCGTCGTTTCGCCGACGCGATCGGGCTAGACGGCATGGCCCTGGCTAAAACCTTTACGCCACAGGCTTCGTTTCTGGTTGAGCGAAACGTGCCAGAGGCAGCGCATCCCTCCTCGGAACGCCCTTCCCTTGAGCAATCACGGGTTGACCCTCCAGCCGCTGAGCCAATAGCGGTAGGTACCGTTGTAGAACCAATCCAGATACCGTTAGAGACTCTCCAGCGCAGTGCCAATGCTACAAAGCGCTCTAATCTACCTTGGATCTTGCTAGGAACGGTCGTGATACTTCTCATTGGGGTTGGTTTGCTTAATTTCCTCAATCGTCCTAAGCCTGCGATCGAGGCACAAAACGCAGAAGCGCCAGCGCCTAAAGCTAATTCCGTATCGCCGTCACCAGCGCCCAGTGCTGCAACAGCGCCGATCAAATCGCCGCAGAGTTCGGACAGTCCATTGCCGACTGCCTCTGCCAAGTCTACCGCTACGACAGAAACCGACTCGCCTGTTCAAGTGGCTGTCAATTTAACTGACGATTCCTGGTTTCAGGTGATTGCTGATGGTAAGACTGAGTATGAAGGCATTTTGAAAAAAGGTGAGCAAAAAACGTGGACAGCACGAAAAAAGCTCGTGCTACAAGCGGGTAATGCTGGAGCGGTGTCTCTTTCTTACAACCAGGGCGAAGCAAAGCGGATGGGCGAACTGGGTGAGGTGAAAGATGCCACATTTCTTCCCAGTGATCAACTAAAGCCAAACACACCTAATTAGCTGCCCTCGATCGCTCATCTATCCATGTGCCTACAGGCCCTTCCTTAGAGAATTAATGTCTTGAATCCCTCACCCGCCAACCTACGGAGAAAGGAATTGGGCGCGCTAGTTGGAAGCTACGCATTCACATGAAGCTGGCAGAAACCGGGGTTCGACGAGATGCATCCTGGAGAGTGGTCGAGCATCTGCTGGTGAAGAACCCCGATTTCTACGCTAGCTATCAATGGCTCTCAAAACCCGAAGCAGAACTGATTTGATGGGTGCGATCGCTCACCGCGGCTATGCTTTTTCGAGTACCTTTTCTTTGAAGACTTTGCCAGCGCTGAAGGCTGGTACTCTGGTAGCCGGAATTTGAATCGGTTTGCCGGTAGAGGGGTTGCGTCCTTCCCGTGCTTGGCGATCGCGTGCTTCAAACGTACCAAAGCCAACCAGTGTTACTTTGTCTCCAGCGGCTACCGTTTCGAGAATCACCTCCAACGTAGCAGTCAGTACAGCATCAGCGTCTTTTTTCGTTACGTTTGCACTGGCTGCAATTTGATCAATGAGTTCACCTTTATTCATGTCTTAAAATCCCTCGGAACGTTTGCTGCGATTATACTTGAGGGTTTTGAAAGTGCAAGAGTTTAATTACTTAGAGATACAAAGCGATCCTGTGTCCGCTGTAAACAAACGCAGACGCAGCCGTGCTTTTAAGGACATTCTCCTTTAAATGACTGCACTGGTTTCCCCTCACCCCTAGAGCAGGAGTGAGGGAAAAGGTTTGTTCCGTTGCCAAGGTTTCGAGAGCCGTGAACAATCGCGCCTAGGCAATGGGAGCGATCGCGTTGCTTTGATTAGTTCGCTTTAGGAGGCGCAACGGTTGCTTTAACGGCAACATTCTTGACCCCTTTAATCTGCTTCGCTAGTGGCTCAACTTTTGCGAGTTGTGCTTGAGTTGGAACGGTTCCGGCAACTGTCACGTCACCGTTTTTGGAGTCTACAGTGAGCTTACCATTAGGGATGTTTGCTTCTAACTTAGTGCGAACTTCACTTTCTAGATCGCCATCGGCCCGTTTCATCTGATCGCCACCAGCGTCGTTCCGCTGTTCCCGTGCTCGGATGTCAGACTCCATCTGCTTCTTACGTACGTCGTTTGTTGCGTCTTTTTGAGCATTCTGAGCATTTTCAGCTTTTGGCACCTGTCCGTTTGTATCGGTAGAACTGGGCGCATCTGACGTTGTTTTGGCATTGTTGCAGGCGGCTGCACTCACTAGCACAACGCCACTCAGCAGCAATGGCATAATCTTCTTCATCGTAGTGTCCTCGCTCAAATTTGTATGGTTAGGGAGGAACGATCGAGTGCCTGAACGGCCTCCCCGATCGCCCTCGTAGAAATTGCCAATATCTACAGCAACGGATCGCGACGTGTTGCTGTAGTTTCGCCCGTTGGGTAAGGCGTTCCGGGTGTATGGAGCGTCCCAGCAGGATAGGTAGCACGATCGGCGTTCTCGTTCGCTGCCGCATCGTAAACGCCCCACTCCTGAATACCGCGATGGCTCAAGATGCCTTCTGCTCGGCGCACTTCATCTTCAGAGCCATCGACAATTACCAGATAATCGCCCCTGGACACACGATCGTTGTAGACTCTAGCGCGATCTTCAGGAATGCCGAGACCCACTAAACCGCCAACCAAGCCACCTGCTGCTGCACCGATCGCGCCACCAGAAATGGTTGTTGCCAGTGCGGTAGCTAACGCGCCACCCAGCATCACAGGACCAATACCCGGAATTGCTAGTGCGCCCAAACCAACTAGCAAACCTGTTAGACCACCCAGTGTTCCACCTGCAACTGCGCCTTTCTTTGCGCCTTCATCTGCCTGAGTATCATGCGCCACTTGCTTGCTCTTGTCGCTCAGTCGAGCGTTGGCATCGTTGCCAGCAATTTCAGCCGCTCGATCAGTGTCACGTCCAACAACGGAAACGCGATCCATTGGGAAACCGCTATCTCTTAGCTCACGCACAGCCGTTTCTGCATCTCGGTAGCTAGAAAAGCTTCCCACTGCACGCTTATGATGTCCTAAAACCATTTTTCCTCCTTCCACCTCACACACTGACCATGCACAAGGTCGGAAATAGATTTGTTATTTACATCACCTATCTTCCTCTTTACCTTTAATATTCTCCTCAGTCAGAAGAGATACCTTAACCTGGCCTTTGGATAGGACACGATTGTGGTGTAAATTGATTGACTTTCGTCGTCGTAGCGTCAAAACTAGTCAGAGTTGACGTGATTAGATCCCCAAATCCTTATGAGAAGTGGGCTTTTGGAGTTTCTCCTTTGTTAAGAGGGGCAAGGGGATCAGGCTTTAAGCTTCAGGTACGTAAGTCCTCTTAGCGTCAGGTTTCCTGGTGATCGATCCATTTTTGAAAGGTAATCGGCTCGTAGGATGCGAATTGATCCAACAGTTGATCGGGGTCTTGGGCTTCTAAAACGAGCCATCGGTGAGGAGGACGCACAAATTTTTCCTCAGTCGCATGATCGAACATGGCGATCAGTGGGCTGTAATAGCCCTCTATATTGAGCAAACCACACGGTTTCTGATGAAAGCCAAGCTGTGCCCAGGTCAGCACTTCGCAAAATTCTTCAAACGTGCCAAAGCCGCCTGGAAGTGCAATAAAACCATCCGCTAGATCAACCATCATGGCTTTGCGCTCGTGCATAGAGCCAACAATGCGAAGTTGGGACAGCCCTTTGTGAGCCAGCTCTTTTGCCACCAAAGATTGGGGAATCACGCCGATCGCCTCGCCGCCTGCATCTAGAACAGCATCTGCGATCGTGCCCATTAAGCCCACGTTACCGCCGCCGTACACCAAACCTAGCCCACGTCTAACCATTGCCTGCCCCATTGCTTGAGCCATGCTGGTGTAAGTCGGTCGAGCACCTGGATTGGACCCACAGAAAACGCAGAGATGTTTCATCATGAGAGGGAAAGCAGTGACAGGGGCTAGGTGATTGTCATGAAGCAGCTTGGTGTCGTGCTCATTGTTGTTTCGTGTCTGGCATGGGTGGCAATCGCAGGGGTGCCGCTACTGCCGTTGACTCTTGCCCAAAAAGCAGCATTAGTGCCAGGATTGCTCATTTTCGGTGAGCTACTGTTTTGGATTGGGGCACTATTGGTGGGCAAGGACGTGGCAGAACGCTATCGCCATTGGCTTAACCCCCGTTTGCTCTGGCAACGGTGTAAGCGGTTGCTTCGCAGGTAACGGAGGCCAGCGGCTAAGCTTCTGATAGTTCCACGTTTGTTAGCACTTGCAGTCGAATGGTGCGATCGCCGCCGCCTGTCAGCGAGGTTTCGATGATGTCATTGGAGAGGGGGGAAAGGCAACTCAGGAGGGTTCTCAAATGAGGCGTACTAGCACCACTATCAAGGTAAAGCCGTTCGGATAAGGCATTAAGCCGCTTCCAGGTAAGGTAGAGCTTCGTGACAGTTTGCTCAAGTTGGGCAGCGTGGTTGACCAGATCAGCCGCAGAACTAAGGCACCCAAGGCGAAGCGCTTCTTCCAAGGCCAGTTCCAGATCCAGCGATTCATTGTTTAATGCCTGCACATTGGCAGCGGCTTCCAAATAGCGCCACAGATACTTTGCTTCGGACGTTGCCTGCTTCAGCGTATCGACATCGGGCGTTTCGGCAACGGCATCTCGAATAGATGTCTGATGGCTCTCTGGTAACTTCTGCATTTCCTTCACCAGCGGAGCCAGGTACTTTGCCGGGATGGTGTGGTCAGCCGCTTTTTGCTTCACTTCGGTAGGCAACAGGTTGGAAGTCATCGCCGTCCAGTCATCCGACAACTGGCGGACTTCGCGGCGGGTGATCCGATCGCCCCGATGCGCGGCATCGCTCACCATCTGCTGCACTTCAGGAGCCGAGTGTGCCGTTTCTACAAAGGCGCGTTTGCTAAACTGATTGACATCTTCCGGTTCCAAGTAGCCGCCGTCTAGCAACGTATCGGCACTGTTTGCCAATTCAATCATCGCGTATGCCTGACTTTTGCTGATCTCCCGATCTTTCAGCCAGTTAAGAAAGCCAGTACCCCGTTCGTCGCCATGTCGCTTTTCGCGATCGCGTACAGCTCGCAAGATCCGCCCGCGCCAAATGTCGGTTTGTAGGTCGAAGCGATCGCACACTTGCCACGCCTGCTCCACCTGCTCCTGAAACTCCACTTCGGGGATTTGCTCATCCTTCGGGTCAGGCAACCGAAAATGAAGATCTACACTCGGCTCAAAAGCTCTTGAAACGCTATGGATAGCGTCTAAACGTTGAGATGCTTGTACCATTAGCGTACTCAGGCAACAGTCGCATCATTATGGCACGCCTCGAGCAAGGCTGGAAAGAGGTTAGTTAGGTTTTGCTCCAACTGAATATCCTGTTCCAGAGTTATCTAGCTTTAGAAATGTACAACTCTGCCAATCTCACTTCAACCGGGTTGTTACGCCGTACCACATCCAAATAGGATCACGACCGCCAAAGTCAAACACTCTATAAAAAGTCCGCCTTGTACATCGATAGTTATCAATATCAAGCACAATTTCAATCAAACATTCAACACACCGATCTCAATATTTGGAGTCGTTTAGGAACCGCGCTTTGATGGTTTATTCTTGTTCTAGAACTATGAGGCCACCAATTAAAGAGGTCATTCTGATTCTTACAAACCATCTCTAAATTTTTTAGCAATCCAAACCCTTTAAGCATTTCTACTCACGCAAAGAAGATTGTTATAGAGCGCAATCACGATTGAGGAATCTGATTTCCTAACACAATCTCCTGGTAACTGCCGCTGTTTATTATCTGTCCCTTACTCATTGTGTAAATGCGATCGCAATCTTTAACCGTTGTCAATCGGTGAGCAATAATGATGATAGTTTTCGTGCCACTCAATGACCGAATCGACTCACTAATTAATTGTTCTGTTTCGTTATCTAACGCAGAGGTTGCCTCATCCAGCACTAAAACTTCTCGCTCATGATAGAGAGCACGAGCAATCCCAATTCTCTGACGCTGCCCTCCAGACAATAGAGTACCCCGTTCTCCAACTACGGTTTGAATACCTTCTGGCAGTTGCGCCACCAGTTCTGAAAGTTGAGCGAGACGAATTGCATTATCTAGCTTTCGCTGATCAATTTGATTGTATGGAACCCCAAAAGCTATATTCCCTGCAATCGTGTCGTCGATTAGAAAAATAGATTGTGGAATATAACCAATTAAATTTTGCCAAGAACGCAACCTCTCATATATAGAGAAACCATCAACCTGAATATCACCCGACTGCGGAATCAACAGCCCCAGAAGAACATCTACCAAACTAGTTTTCCCAGCGCCTGACTTACCGATCAAAGCGATCGACTCACCTTTGTGAATTGTTAATGAAACCTCTTTGAGAGCATTTGAAGCGGCGGCGGGATAGCAATAGCTGATTCTATCAAGAGTTATTCTATTTCTAAACATGAGAGTCTCTGTTTTGAGACTTTTCAAATGACCAGAATTCTCCTGATTAAAACTCTCTAAAGCTGCTCCACGAGTTTTTTCCGCAAGACATCTAGCTTCTGAGACCTCTAACTCTTTAAGATCCAAATAGAGCCTGTCAAGAGTAGGTTCATTATTACGGAGCAAGCCCATAGAAGCTATAAGTTGGCTGGCAGATGGCATTAGACGAATTGACGCTATCGCAAAAATACCTAATACAGAAACTAGGCTTTCTGCACGCTGTTCAAAAGCCAAAGATAAGGATACGAACCCTACAACAAACGTAATCAAAAGAGTCTCTACTACGATGCGCGGCAGTAACTGGAAAACATGGAAACGGCTCGCAGCTTTTGCATATTTGTTGGTTTGGCCGTTGAGTTGAGCTTTAAAGAATTCCTCACATCCAATCACTTTGGTTTCCTTCAATCCACCAATGGCATGATTGGTAATCCGTACCGTTTCTGTGTTAGCTTCAAGCCCTTCTTTTCCCCAACGAGCTACACTGTGCCTAAAGTAGTGAAAAGGAACAATAGCAACCAGGAGAAGACCTAAGACACTCACCGTTGCTACAAAATCTGTCTTAGCTAGTAGCAACAGAAGAACTAGAAGAACAAAGCCATTAGCAACTGAGTTTAAGAGTGGGATCGCAATTGAATAAATAAAGTTTGCAGATTCGCCACCAATATTTTGAAGAATATGAGCGGAGTTAGTTCTCAAATGAAACGTATAAGGAGCAGAGAGATAAGCGTCCATCAATCTGAGGCGCAATTTAACCTGCCGAGCGTAACAAAACTTATAAACATAGTTCTGAATTTGGTAGTAGAAGAATGATTTAAGATAAAAAGTTACGATGATTATTAAACCTAGTAATGCAATGAATTTATTTGTATCTTGAAAGCCTATATACTTGTAAAGGCTTGATAGTATATCATTCTTCTGAATCAGCCCTGGGTTGACTGCCAAGCCAATAAATGGGCCCACCAATCCAATACCTACAGCATCTAGTAAAGAAATCGTAAGAAAAAGAAATATAATTAGAGTCAGTTCAGTTTGCCGAACAGAAATAACGTATAAAAACTTCGCTAGATATTTCATGAATTATTAACTCCTATCTACGCGCTGTAAAGAAGTGCCATCCTCAAATAAGCATGCTCAAATCAAACTTAAGCCTCGTTTGTGGCTCATCATCATGTGAAGGATGACACAAGAATAACTCACTCAAATCCTCTTAAAACGTCCTTGTATAGTGATAAATAGCGGCTAGCCTGCACTTGAGACGAAAATTCTCGTAAGCTCTTCTTTCGAGCCTGAACTTTGAGTTCGTGGTGCCGCTCTTTGTCTTCCAATACCCAAATAATCCCTTTCTCCAAATCTTCGATTTCAAATGGAGTTGCTAAGTAGCCGTTTTGCTGGTGATCAACAATATCTTTCAACCCTGTAGCATTGAAAGCAACAACTGGGGTCCCGCAGGACATAGATTCTGAGGCCGTTTGTCCAAACGCCTCTTGGGTAGACGGCACTACCATAACATCAGCAGATGAATAAATCAGTGCAAGGACAAGATCGTCACGCACATGCCCTAAGTAGTGGGTCTTGAACCCCAGATCAATCGAATTTTCGGGTCTAGAGGAACCAAAAACAATCAGCTCGATCTGCTCTCCCCATCCACGGCTGCTAATTTTCTGAAGTGTGGGTCGCAAAAGCTGAAATCCTTTTCTAGGGTCAGACGTTGCATTAATTGCACCAAAAAGCACTAGTTGCTTATCTTGAGGCAAATCTAACAAATCACGAGCAACCTTTTGATTGATTGGCTTATATCTTTCAGTATCCAACCCCAAAGGAATTAACTCAACTCGTCGATCTTGGAATAGTGAGCTAGCGCGTGCGCAATCAGCCATCCAGGAAGACGTCGCAACAAGAGTCAGGTCAGTATGTTTCCAAGCTTTTGCTTTTCGCTGCCAAACCCAGCGAGAGAGATCCCAAGAGAGATTGCTATGCAACTGCGGACAGGCTCCACAAGCCTTTTTGTAATTCTCACATTCCCGAACATAGTCACACCCACCAGTAAAGGGCCACATATCATGCAACGTCCAGACTAGTGGCTGTTTCAATCTAGGGATCGTTTCAATTTGCAGATATCCGTTACAAATCCAGTGAAGGTTGATAATATCTGGCTTGATTTGAGCGGCTCTAGAAGCAAGTACATCAGGCAACCACTGAGACGAAAACATGCCAGAGTCACACTTTGGATACAGCTTCAACGGTAAACCAGAGGCAGGTGGGCCCAATTTAGTCAGAACTGATCGCTCTGCTGTAACCGTGTTGTCGGCCCCAAATTTTGCCCTCACAATCATTTGAGAGGTGCACCCTATGGCCTGCAATCCTAGATGCAATCGATGGGCAGCACGTGCTCCCCCATTATCAACATCGGACGTACTCAGGTGTAAAACGTTGACTCCGCTCATTGCCTGATGCTTATTTCTGTTTGGTTAGCAATAGACCAGTCTGTTCCATCTCTTTAAAGGATGCTTGAAGAGCCGACTGACTGAGTGGTTCCTGCCCCAGATACCAGTCTAGATATTGGATTAACCCATCCTTAAGCGAGGTGGGTATCCACGGCCCAAAGACGGTTTTGTAGTGGCTCATATCTGCCACTGCATGACGGATATCTCCTACTCTAAAGCGTCCCGAAACAGTATATTGTGCAGGTTTACCAACAATTTCTGAGATTGCTTGAACCACATCCAGTAGCGTTACAGCTTGACCCATACCAATGTTAATCACTGTGTTTAACGGTTTCTCACAAATTGCACATTTAATTACAGCCTCAGCCACATCCCCCACAAAGACAAAATCGCGGGTCATCAACCCATCTTCAAAGATTTCTAGGGAATTACCCTGAGCGATCGCATTAGTAAAGATACCGATAATACCCGTGTAAGGGTTACCCAGCTCTTGCTTCGGTCCGTAAACATTTTGAAAGCGCAATGTAACTAAATCGATATTTTGGCTTTCACAGTAGCTTTGCAACAACTGCTCTTGCCAGAGTTTGGTTAATCCATACACAGAAGTAGGCTTCGTGAGGTGGGTTTCTTGCATAGGTACTGCAGTCAAAAGTTCACCGCTACTGCTACAGACCTCCCAAATTCCTTGTTGTAGGTCTTCTAGGCAGCGCCCCTTAGGATAGTGAATTGCTTCGCCATCCGTATAAGCGCCATCTCCGTAAACTGCACGACTGGAGGAAAGAATAATACGGCGTGGCTTCTGCTCTAACGATGAAATGAGTTCTAACAGCTTAGCGGTACCATTGGCATTGTGCTGCACATAGCGACTGATCTCATACATTGATTGTCCAGTGCCCGTTTGGGATGCCAGATGGATAACAACATCTGTTCCCTCAATAGTTGCTTTGTATGCTTCTATGTCTTGGACATCTGCCTGAATGCACTTTGCCCGTTCTTTGATTTCAGGTGCAAAGCCATGCAATTTCCGATGAACCTGCCTGTCCAGCAGATCAACTACAATGATTTCTGCATCAGGTGGCAGCTTTTCTATTAACCACTTGCCAATAAAGCCAGCACCGCCAGTAATTAGAACCTTCATAAAATTTTCACTCCTACCAAACTGTACCTTAACCTAGCTAATAGTTCTTTAGTTGAAAATGACTGATATTTAATTCATTAAACTGGTAGTATTTGATTCTCAGAAAAACTCTTCTAAGAAAGTAGTAAGGGAAGAATAGAAGCGTATTTGCTTGCTCAACAAAAAAGGGGAACTTAGATTCTTCTTCGTGTGGAATATCAGTTTTGATTGAAAACGCATCCAATATTTCTCCTGCTGGCACCCTAAAGCCCCTTCGATGAACATTCATGTAGTTTGAGTCGTGAACCACCTCGACCCAGGCTGGCTTACACAAAATCTTTTTGGCAGATTGACAAACTTCATAAAGCTCCTTATGCGGTCTGCAAAGGCAAGTATTAAATGAATCAGGATTGTACCGTTCAATAAGGCTAATAAAATGGCTAGCAACCTCAAAGTCAAAATAGGCTTTGCCATTACACAATTGGTAGCCAAACATGAAGTTCACAGTTTCGCATTCTTGTTGGTTGAAGTTCTCTTGAATCATTTGAACGTAATCTTTAGCAATTGCGTCGTCATTATCCAGCCAGGTTGTGATGAGGTACTTACAATCATCTGTGACAACCGCACGGACAATGTCTCTGGCTCGATCTGGAAACTGACCGTAAGGAAGCGGAAAGTCTAAATATAAAGGCACAAAATTCTGCCATTTTTCAGCATAATCCGAAATCTTTTGTTTAAATGCTTCAGGTGTATCAGCATCAAAGAAAACCAACCATTTAAAGTCTTGATTCGTTTGATTATAGACAGACGGGTAACAGAACTGGTCGAACAATCTGAACCTGTTTTCGAGCCAAGCAGGATCGCAACCAGGTCTAAGCTCTGGAAAGCTTCTCACGTTGAATTTGGTTAGAAAAAAATGATTAAACTGTCCCATACTTCATTTCACCTGACGGATTAACGACTTTACAATTACTGCCGCATAGTTCCAACTGAACCAAACTGAGGCACTGAAGCCATAGGTAGCGGAGTAATAGGCTTTACAATTAGATAGCAATGAATATTTACAACTTATATCTAAAACGTATCACACTTGTTTAAGCTCGTCGATTCTACAGCCCACACTTGTTGAGATCTTGATATTTCTCTTACGACAGGATGTTTAATGCCAGAATGGTTAAATCCTTCTTGCCAGTGCTGTTTAAATTTAATTAGACTTTCAAGCTACTAGTGCCTTATTTTAAGAGCATTGAGCTGAAGGTACGTTGATTAAAATGACCTCGTAGGGTTAAGCACTTAATAGAGTTCGTTATTCATACATGAGTTAACTAAGCATTAATTTTTTACGGGTGAGTGAATAAAATTGCGGCTAGCCAGCCATTCAATCGATCGTTGGCAGCCTTCGTGAAAAGAAACAAGTGGTTCATAACCTAGAATTTCTTCTGCTTTCGTAAACGGCAGCTTGTATTGTGACTGCTGTAGAATTGCCATCATTTCATTCACTACAGGTTGTCGTTCAAAATTGGAAGCTGCTGATTCCGTTAATTCACCTGAACGCGGCTCTTTTTTAGAAAGTGTATGCTTTGCTACTTGTTTAAAGTCATTTGGAATAGAAGCAATCAGCTTTTGTATAACAGTCGAGTTCCATACCGATCCTAAAGCCTGCTGCTTCCAGCTGTGGGTAAATTGGGGCACGTCAACGAGAGGGATCTGATCTGGGTTTATTCCCAAATATTCAGCGAAGGGGTGATAAAAATTGAACCATGTTATCAATTCTCGATCGCCAACAAAGAAGGCTTCGCCGTCTGCATTTGGTTGTGTCAAAGCTAAGCGCATAGCATGAACTAAATTGTCTACATATACTGTGTTACAAATACCTTGACCTCCATTGATAAAGTAAGCAGTGCCATGAACAAGCTGGTCAGCCAGTTCCGTGATCCAACGTGAGCGGGGTCCAAACACAATGCCTGGTCTAAAAATGACAACCTCAACTGATCCGCTTTGCCGTAATTGCAGCAGTTTTCGCTCGGCATAAATTTTAGCAGTGTGGGTTAGAAACGGTTGTTTCTCAATCAGTGGAGTAGACTCAGTTGTACCAGGAACTGGAGCAGACGTGTGAACAATCATCGAACTTAAATAGATGACGCGACGCACTCCAACCTTTTGAGCAGCTTTATAAGTGGGCGTAATGCTGCCACGAATGAGCCCAGCACTACCTAAGATCGAATGAATGACGACATCGCATCCTTCAAAGGCAGCTTCTAGCGAAGCTTGATCAAACGAATTGGCAATGCGATAGTCTGCTTTGTGTGTTAAGCGTTGAACGCTAGCAGCAGAGTGAACAATTGGGCGAACTGTGATTGTCTCTTCTGCATGAAACAACTCGACTGCTCGATTACCAACAAACCCACTCGCTCCCACAACTCCAATTCTCATCATTTCATCTTAGTCATGAAAGTTGGCATCTACAAAAGCATGCGCGTCAAGTTGATTGCTCATTGCATCAGTGTTTTGATGTGATCAGCCAATCTCAAAGAAAGGGCAATAATTGTGAGCGTTGGATTGGCATAGCCAGAGGTTGGAAAGACAGAGCAACCCGCTACAAATAAATTTTCGAGGCTGTGCACCTTACAATTCGCATCAACAACCCCCTGCTTTGGATCACCATGCATTCGGGTTGCGCCCATGTGATGATGCATTGCAGTTTTTTCAAATTTTAGGTCTTCTTTCTTTCGAGCAAACTCCAATGTACCAAATCCGGCATGAGCAAGTTCCTCTGCCCAAATTTCTTGAACTCGCGCAGCGTGCTTCACATCGATCGGGTTGAGTTGCCAATGAATTTCGGTTTTCTGTTGACCAAGGCAGTCGCGCTCTTGGCTTAGCGTAACGCGGTTATTAGGATCAGGTGCTTGCTCAAGTTGATAGAAAATTTCAAACTTTGAAAACCGCCGTTTTTCTAAAGGAAGATATGACCAATCACCACGTCGGAACGCTGGCAATCGTCTAATCGCAGCCCAAAATGCTGCTGCAAGGATATAGTCACTACCACGCACCGCCATTTGGAATTGCTTGGATGCATCTGTAGTCAGTCGCCTCTGCTGGATAGATAGCACTAATGACTTCAGTGCATTAATCGCTTCGCGTTGATGCTTTAACGGTCTAGGAAATATCTGTGCCCCGTTATTCATTAGACGCTCTTGGCGCATCACAGCTTCGCTCAGCTTCACTCTTGCCATCACGGGCACACCATTTACGGGATAGATGTCATAGAGAGCTGTCTGATCAAGCAGTCTAGGGCTAAAAGGCACTAGCTCCAGGCTCAGGATAGGGCGATCCATAAAAAAGCGACCGACCAAATCGTTTTGATTGCCTAAACCCGCTGGTTGCTGCTGGTTCGATAGAAGCAGTAAGCGTGCGTTCTCCATGCCTCCAGCCGATAAGATAAAGATTTTTGCAGTTAGCCAGAACTGCCGATTTTGTAGGTTGGCAATCCGTAGACGCGTGATTGCTTGCGTAGTATTGTCAGCCTCAATCTCAACCACATTGGCATAAACGATGGTGGTGATATTCGAAGTGCGCTTAATCTCTTCTGGATATTCGTGAGTGAATGGGTCTCTCAGCCCATACTGACTCATGGTTGTAGTGACCCGATCGCTTTTGAAAGGAAGTGGTACAGCACGGTCTACTTCCCAAGCATCCGTGCTGTAAGCGAACGGTCCAATTTGGCAAACCTGATGTGCTCGCTCGTAGAACGGATTGAGCTCAGCTTTAGTAAAAGGCCACCCACTATAGGGAAGCCAATCACGCTGCTCAAAATCGATATCATCTAGAGGTAAGCAGCGAAAACCTGATTGATTGTAACCGTTTGGTCCTTCCCAGCAGTGTGAGGTGCCGCCAAATTGGCGGCGACGAGTCTCAGAAATTTCTGGATACGGATCGCCAACAACAACCCCATCACAAAGCGATTGTGTATCTTGATCGAACTCAAAGCCACCGCTTTCTACCAAACACACCTGAAAATTTTGATTGGCAAACTCGCGCGCCAACGTTATACCTGCGGGACCAGCTCCGACGATACAAACGTGGGTTTCAAGGATCTCACCTGGAGATAATGATCGAGCGTCAATAATCATTAAGCTTCTTTAGAGATATACAACTTAGAGACATATAACAATAAAGCTCTTTGGCTCTATGCCGCGAACCTCCTACCTGACACAGCCTGTAGCTAGCGATAGCTAACAAACTGCTGTCTCCCGTAAACCACTACCAAGTTTCGCGCAGACCACTACTTTCTACAGCAAGGCGAAAAACTATTTAAACCTCTCTAGTCTCATCTTTACTGTTTTTTTATATTCTATCAACTGAATTTAAAGCTGGGTGACGCAGCTCGGCTCACCATACGGTCCGTGCAAGTAAGCATAACTGGCAGTTTAAATTGCGTGCAAGCTGAATAAAGCTGATGCAAAGAATAATAATTTTGCTTGTATTTCTCCCGGCTCAGCTTCAAAGTAGTGATACTGGTCAGCGGAAGTCTATTGAAAAATGGAATTGAACCTGCAGCAAATTGCAAACTAGGAGTAGCGGGATAGCTTCTACGTGTTTGAAGTTAATTCTAATCTTGCTTAGGGATGCCTACTGGGATTTTGTTCTCACATTTTTGCCTCAAGCGCTGAAGCGTGCGATTGTTGTGCAAACGAGCCAACACAAGCTTGTGAATGCACAGCTTCATTGCAAGCAAATGATCTTAGAGTATTCCGTGAAGGTTTGACCTATGCTTCCATGTGCGCCCGTTCTCTTACCTGTCGAACCTGCAAAGGTGACATACCCCCAACGCCTCCGCCTCATTGCTGGTACCGCCAATCCTCCACTGGCTCAGGAAATTGCACAATCCTTGGGAGTTGACCTTACTCCGGTTGTTTGTAAACGATTTGCTGATGGTGAGATTTATGTGCAGGTTCAGGAATCAATCCGTGGGTGCGATATTTTCCTGATCCAACCCACTTGTAGACCTGTGAATGATCATTTAATGGAGTTGATGGTTCTGACCGATGCCTGTCGTCGAGCATCAGCCCGCCAGATTACACTCGTTATTCCTTACTACGGCTATGCTAGAGCTGATCGCAAAACCGCCGGTCGAGAATCTATTACTGCGAAACTAGTTGCCAACTTGATCACACAGGCTGGAGCCGATCGCGTCCTCGCTCTAGATCTGCATTCAGCTCAGGTACAGGGCTTTTTTGATATTTCGTTAGACCATCTGCACGGTGGCCCTACTTTGGTCGATTATATCCAGAAGAAGCAACTCTGTGATGTTGTGGTAGTTTCCCCCGATATTGGTGGAGTTGCTCGTGCCCGCGCGTTTGCTAAACGGCTCAATGATGCACCATTGGCGATCGTGGATAAACGACGCCAGGGACACAACCAAGCAGAAGTCATGAATGTGATTGGAGATGTACAAGGCAAGACTTCCATTCTTGTCGATGATATGATCGACACTGCTGGTACTATTAGCGAAGCAGCAAAGATACTCCAACGGGAAGGGGCGAGCCGAATCTACGCCTGCGCAACCCATGCACTCTTTTCACCCCCCGCGATTCAACGGGTACTAGCCAGTGGATTGGAAGAGGTAATTGTAACGAACACAATTCCGATTCCAGTGGAAAAGCACTTTCCTCAACTGAAAGTTTTGTCAGTGGCGACACTATTGGGTGAAGCTATTTTCCGCATTCATACTGAAAGTTCTGTCAGTAGCCTGGTCAATTAAGCTAAGCATCAAAATAGTGAGGCCTCTTCGTGTACGACTGACTGCCATTCAGCTCTTTTTCACCTCAGAGCTATGAAGAGCGAAGCTGGAGATAAAGCCAAACTGCCTGGTAATTATTCAAGGCTTAATTAAGTAGCGTTCCGTCTTTCGGTGAGAGAAGAGCATATTGGCTCGTTTTAAGTAAAGGTGACTTACTAAAGTGCCTAGAGCAAGGCTGCTGCTGAGCAGTACCGTGAGTATGGCTAAGTTCATAAACCCGATCGCGAAGCCTAGACCGATGCTGGAGCCTACCGTTGCAATAAGCAAAACCGTTGTGATAGCAATGGCTTTGGGGTTGTCGCCGACCATTAGCTTTTCTACTGTCATACCAGCCATCACTCCAGTGACAGCGCCATTCATGGCCCCTGCCCCTGCACTTAAAATTACGACAGCCCCTGCTGCTGTGAGATCACTGGCAAGTGCCTCTATCAGAGCCACAGCTCCTACTCCTAGTGCAGCCAGCGTGCAAGTTGTAGAGCCAGTACGCCCCCCTGCCGATCGCATTAACCAGGCTGCAAATTCGAGACCGATCGCGGTACCGACAACAGCCCCAAAGCCAGCCATAGAAACTGACTTCTCAACTGTACCCATACTCAGAACAACTGAAGCCACCAACCAATTCACGATAAGAGTAGCCGCCCCTAGGAGCAGCAAAAGACCTTTGGGTAGATGGGAAAATTTCGCAGGCGCTGCTGCTGTCTGAATTTGAAGATTGAGCGAATAGGTCTTTGCGAGGGTGTTGGTATGCAGCAGCAGCTTACGGTGATAGGTTTTTCCTGCCATGAGCTTGCGAGTATCTACCGTTACCTGGCATTCTACCTGATTGTCTGCGAAGGCGTCAGGGGTAACGGAAAGCCAACAGTAGTGAGCGGTGGGAGGATCATGCGGATGCGGTGCGATCTCCCATTTTCCTTCTAAAAGGGTTTCTGGGATAGGGTTAGTAAGCATGACCACTTGAGTCAGACGATCGCCTGGACAAGCAGCATGAAACTTTAAGGTTGCTTGACTAAACTGAGCATCGGGAGGCCGTAGAGGGGATGTAGGCGTAGCTGCTAATGCCGCTAGCGCATTGGGGAAGCGCTCTTTCAAACGCGGTTCTACCATTTTCTCTAGCCAGTTTACCCACTTTAGGTTGAGCGATGGCACTAGGTGCTTGAAGCTAACACGATAGCTAATATCAACGAGATCTCCAATGCGGTCAGATTTTGTACCAGTCAGCAGACAAATCAATGTCATACCTAACCCATAGAGATCTGAGGCTTCTGTCAGTTGCCGATTAAACAGTTGCTCTGGTGGCATGAATCCTAGCGTTCCTTTGACCACACTGCTTACACCAACATCTTCCCCACCGACGCGCGCAAAGCCGAAATCGACTAAATAAACAGCGCCGTTTGCGTCGAGAAGAATGTTTTCGGGTTTAATATCGCGGTGAATGACAGCAGGGATCCGATTCTGAAGGTAAACCAGGATTTCTAGCGCTGCGATCGCGATACGTCGAATATCTTCTGGGTTAAAGCTACGGTTCTCTGATAAAGACGTGGCATGTTTGTACTCTTGCACCATGCAAAAGCCATTGGGAGTTTGGAATGAATCGATGTAGTGAGGAATGCCCGGATGATCAAGTTGCTTTAAGAATTGAATTTCGCGATCGTACGCATCGTATTCTGCCCAACTCGCCCCTGTTTTTGCAAACTGAAACTGTTTGATGACAACGTTCTTCTGAGTGCGCGTATCTTTTGCCAAATAGGTCACTCGACCGCCGGCACGATTATGACCGAGTTCCCTCTCAATTTGATAAGACGTATTAGAAAAGGCTGGAGAGTCACTCATGTGTATTGCCAAGCTGTACTAAGTAAATTGAACTCATTCTGTTGCGTAAAGTTTACGTGAAATTTTGGGAAATGCACATATTTCTCCAATTGTTCTCTAAGTAGGTATGTGTAATATCTAAAATGGACGTAGGTCGGGGTGAAGCATAAAACCCCTAGCGCAGCCATGCCAAAGGGTTTACATCTGCATGGGCAATGCTACCGCTTTTTTGGGGATGCCAGAAGGCTTTACCATCATAAAATAGTGGTGCCTTCCTACTTAAAAGATTTAGCTGTGTTTCCCCAAGCATTTATAGCTTACAGTTCCAAGTCTTCAGTTTCATCATGACATCAATGGGAGGATGTTCTAGCTCAGACGGACTTCGCTGCCGAAACCGATTAGTAATAGCATAGGAAACTAGACCCGTATACTCTCGCAATAGCACTGGAACACTACGTTCAGGCTCCCAATAAGAAGGCAAGGGACTTGTGTGAGGAATGACGGTGAATCCAGAGGCCCGAAACGAGAGTACCGATCGCAACATGTGCGGTGGATCAGTAATAAGCAAAATCTTTTGTATGTTTTGAGGACGTAGTACAGCGGCTGTAAATAAGGCATTCTCTTCAGTTGTTTGAGAGCACCGCTCGCCGTTGAGCGCTTGAGTGGCAATACCGTTGTTTTTCAGTTGTTCAATTATAAATTCGGCATCTAACATACCGCTGGCAAAAATTTTAGGAGACCGCTTTTCACGCCAGAGCTGTTCAGCAATTTCAACCCGGCGGTTACGAACGCCGTCACCACGACCTAAAACAACAATTGAATCCACAGGCTCTCCTGAGTCAGGCGGTAAAGACGCAGTTAAACCCTGAGTTACTAACGATATACCGAGAGGGGAGGTTACTCCCAAATAAATCACGATTAGAATCGCGATCGGTCTCAGAAAACGATGTCTATAACGGCGCGAACTGATGAGCCAAATTACTCCAATTAATGTCAAAAGTATCAGTACTTTCATAGCAGAAACGTTTCGTTACTCTTTCACGCTTTTTACGTCCATATATTCTTTAAACAAAGATTCTAGAAGTCTTTATCCTTGTGGTTACTGGGCTTTAATCCCCTGCTGACTTTACCGCTGTCTCGGTGACTTCATCAGCCCGCTTCATGGCCTCTGAAGAGCCATAGCGATGATAGGAGTTGTACATGGTTGGAATCAATTCTTTCGACCCATTAGCCACAACTCCAAGGATCTGGATAGAGGTTGGTTTGAGTGTTTCTAAGGCCTGCGTTACTACTGATGCCTTTGCTTTATCTAAACCAACAACCATCACAATGCCATCGGTTCGGAGTGCTAGCAACTTGACATCTGCCAATCCTAAAATAGGAGGCATGTCATAAATGACTAGGTCATAGGCTGCGTTAAATTGATCTATTAATCCCTGCATTTTTTTGGACGAGAGCAGTTTTGTAGGATCTGGAGGCACTTGACCAGAGGTTAAGACAGAAAGATTGCTATCTAGAAGCGATTTCTGCACAACGCGCTCAAAATCCAGGTCTGAGGCAATGACTGTGCTAAGTCCAGCACCATTTTCTAGGTCTAGACGGCTATGCAGTTGAGGCAAACGCAAGTCAGCATCTACTAGCAGTACCCTCTGACCCAAAGCAGCAGCGGCTTGTGCGAGATAAATTGCTGTAGTGGACTTACCTTCGCCAGGTGTAGCAGAACTAACGACGAGTGAGCGAATGCGTTCATCAGGATTGAGCAGAAGAATATTGGCGTAGAGCGATCGAAACGCTTCTTGAAAGGGCGAGGCGGAATAGTAACGTGGGCTTTTGCTGCTGTTGAAACCTAAGCGTTGCCGCATTTGATGCACTAGACCAGCCATATCAGTTAGAGAACTAACTTTATCCAAAGGAATCAAGGTCTCTAAAGCAGCCAACTCTGGATTGAACGGAATGACGCCCAAGATGGGTAACTTCGTTGTTGTTTTAACGTCCTCTGACGTATGGAGTACATTGCTGAGTTTGTCTAGAAGCAAGGCGATGCCAATTCCTACCAGAAGCCCTAGAATTGCTCCTAATAAAGCAGTACGCTTCACATTGGCTGAAGACGGAATCGGTTCTGTAGGTGGTGTCAGGAGTTGCCAGGGGGTCTTTCGCTGCCCAGCATCAATGCGGAGTGCTTCTCGCTTGGTCAAAAACTGATTCAGGTTTTCAGTCGCGATCGTAAGTTCCCGTTGAATATCCACGTACTGACGGGAAATCGCTGATAGCTGTTTCACTTGCTGATTTAGCCCGGTTGAAGTTTGAGCTAAAATTCGGCTTCGAGCTTCTAAGTCTCGAATTTTGCTCGCTACTTCTTCCTGTACCCGCCGCCCTTCTCGTTGCAATAGGGGAAGGAGGTTTTTTTCTTGAGTTTGCAGCACTTGAACGTTTGGGCTTTTGTCTAAGTACAAAGACGATTCAGCTGCTCGCTGGCTTTCTACTTCTAAAATTTGGTTTAGCAATTTTTGATAGCGGGCATTGTCACTCAGGGCCGTGGAAGCCGCAGAATCATCTGTTTGCTGTTCTAAAGCTAAGCTCAGGTTCAGGTAAAGCGCACGCGCTTCGTTTAATTTGACCTGCGTGTCGAGCCACTGCTGGCTGATAGTCGTTGTTTGTTCTGTAAGCTGTTTTCCCTTGGACTCCGGATCGATGAGATTGTACTGCTGACGGAAGCCCTGAAGTTGATCTTGAATGGCTTCAACGCGTTTTTGAAGTTGAGGAAGCTGAGCGTTGACAAAATCAATCCCTTGCCGAACATCTGCCAGGCGTTCTTCCAGGCTGTATCTCAAATAGGCATCTGACACTAAAGACAAGATTGCCTTGACTTTATCAGGATTTCCATCTTGATAACTCACACTTAGAATTTCGCTAGTGGTGGTTCCTGTAACGACCAGCCCTGCGGCTAAAGAGTCCGCATCAATGTCTGGATACTTAAGCTGAAGCTGCTTGGCGATCGACGATAAAATGATCGGACTTTTTAGCAACTTTAATTTTGTTTCATCGATCCCTTTTGCTTCAGCCGATTGTTGCTGTTGTTGTTCTTTACTCAAGCTTTGAGGAACGGACGAAATTACCTGGTTTTCAACGGTTACAGGCTTGGTTAAAATCTCGAAGCTGGACTGATAAAGTGGCTTGCTGGTCAAAGCTTTCAGTAAAGCGAGTGACGTAACAACGGTTGTAACTCCAGCAATGATGAAAATTCTGCGGCGCAGAGTCGCGACCACTTGCCCCAGGTTCAAGCCGCCTTCGTCCACATCATCCGTTTGGGCTGAATTGGCTAACGGCAACCACTGAAAGCGTCTACCATTCTCTGAGGTTGCCAATGGTTGAGAGGTTCGTTCATTCTCCATTTTGATGATCTCTACACGTACTGACTGGGGCCCGCAAGTATTTATTGCTTGCTAGATGATAATCTGGATGCGACTATCTCACACTGAAAGGCAACTTTGATTCGAATACGATACAGTTTGACTCCTTCGCAACTCTATTGAGTAAAAATTCTAAAGATGCTGAATACAGAAAGAAAGCCATTCACAGGGTTTAACACAGAGCCTAAGTTGTCAGAGAAGACTGTAAGTGCAGAACGGTTGACGACTACAATGTCATCGTTGCGGAGTGCGGGGTTTCCCTGCTCGTCTAACCCACGAGCAAAATCTATAGCGATCGTTCGCCGAGTTACAGTGCCATCTGTATTGAGCCGCACTAACTCAACGCTTTTCTGTTTGGCACGAATATTAAAGCCCCCTGCCGCAAGTAAAGCTTGATTAAGCGGCGTATTTGGGGGCACCTTGACCACGCCTGGCTGTTTGACTTCACCTACCACATTGACGCGGATACTGTCGGGCGAAAAGCTGGCAGCAGCAATTTGGGTTGATTCTGCGGCGGAGAGTGCTGTGGCTGTTGGAATGACAACTGTATCTCGGTCTTGCAAGATCAGATCTTGGTTAAGATCACCCGACTGCAAAAGCTGCCAAAGATTGATGCTGATGATTTGTTCGACCCCATTACGGGCAAGGCGACGTACCTGAATACGACGAACATCTGCCTGGGGTTTGATACCACCCGCTACCTGAATGGCGCGTGTAATAGTTGGGGGGCGTTCACTACCACCACCGCCTGTCTGACCAGTTTCACCAGCGGCACCAGTTTTGGCGGAGGCCGTTACGGTGTATGGACCAGGGCGATAGACTTCTCCAACGATCGCAATATTGAGCGGAACACTCTTATCAGCGGCAAAACTCGCGGCTGACAGTTGAACAGATTCTGCCAGATTGGTCTGCGTTACAGTCGGAATATAAATGCTGTCACCGCTGCGGAGGGTAATATCGCGACGGAGGTTGCCTGTTTGAAGAAAATCCCACAGGTTAACTTGAATCACCCGGTTGGTTCCTGAGCGCAACAGTCGGCGCACTTCTACTTTACGCAGATCAGCTATCTGGGTGATGCCACCTGCTAGTTGAATGGCACGCGTTACAGTTGGTAACTGCGAACCACCCTCTCCGGGTGGAATGGTGTACGAACCGGGACGATTGACTTCACCAGCAATGCCAACTTTGACTGCCGCTGAGGTGAGGAGATTAACCGTGACAAACGGGTACCTGAGGACGCTAGCATACTTTGCTGAGATTGCTTCTGCGGCCTCTTTCAAGGTCATGCCTTGAACGGATACATACCCTACTTGAGGAAGGTTCAAGGTACCATCCACAAGAACCTGATTTTCGCCGCTGTACTGAGTCACTTTGAAGACATCGATGCGAACTCGATCGCCCGGTGCGAGAGTGTAAGCATCATTGAACTCAACAGCGTCGGTATTCGAGTTGCCTGAAGCAGTCGCTGGACTACTATTCACTTGTGCGGTTGCGGTGTAAGGAGCCACAATCAGCATCAATGACAGCAGGACTAAGCCAGCCATCGACGGAAGTAAGCGGTTGCATTGCTTATAAGGAACTATCTTATAAGGAACTGTATGTCCCATGCTTCTCATGTATCCGGGTAAGAAAAATTGCTCTCATCGCTTGCCGCTCATAGCATTTGCCGCTCTTGTCACTTGCTTTTGCCAAGCACAAGGGGCATCAAACTGAACAGTCTCATGGCTTGTTTTGCGTCAGTCTCCTGCAGTTAGTTCCGTAGTGCTCAGGTCGAAATCAGGTCTCCGTCATCATAGACGCAGGTTCGTTTTATCGCCTGAGTCTCTATCGTATCTTCACAAAAAAAGAGCTTTTTGCTTTTGCTAAAGGCTAACCTATCAATGAGCCAGCCGTAAAACCTTCGACGATCGCCACTGTCAGTATTCCCAGAAGTACGAGTGCCTCCCGGAAAATCGCCTTAAAAGGACGCCAAGGTGCTAAAAAGGTGTACTGAACAGCATGAGAATCATGATCGTGTCCAGGTACAGTAGTGTATTGGGGTGGCTTGAGGGTGTATTGTCTTGTAAGCACAGGACAGGGTGGCTGAAGTTGGATGTAGCTGTCTACCGACTTCAGTTTGAGCAACCAGCGCTTAAGGTCGGTTTTCTAGGCGTTTAACCAATTTGGCGTAATAGTTCATGCCCCTGTTTCTCTGCTCTCTCTCTTGGGCATATTGAGCACAGGAAATCATTGAGATACTGGACTTATGAGCCACGTTCAGGATGTGGAAGCTGCCTTCTTTTTCCAGAAAGGGCTTTATCTAAATAAACAGAAGGATTTTGGCGCTGCTGTTGCCAGCTACGATCGCGCGCTACAACTCCAGCCCGATAACCCCGATGCTTGGTATAACCGGGGCAACGCTCTATATCATCTGGGACGCTATGAAAGCGCAATCGCGAGCTATGACCAAGCGCTGGACTATGAACCGGGTTTTCCAGAAGCCTGGAATAACCGAGGCAGCGCTTTAGACGACTTGCAGCGATACAGTGAGGCGATCGACAGCTACGACCGAGCGATCAGATTCAGACCAAGCTACTACTGGGCCTGGTATAACCGGGGCATTTCACTACGCAATCTGGGGCGGTATGATGATGCTGTTCTGAGCTACGATCGCGCCATTGAATTCAAGCCAGACTACTACTGGGCTTGGTATAACCGTGCCTTGGCGTTACGAAAACTCGATCACATTGAAAAAGTTGTCGCCAGTTATGACAAGGCGCTAGAGTTTAGACCTGATTTTGAAGAAGCCTGGACGAACCGAGGGAATGCTCTTTACCATTTAGGGCATTTAGAGGCAGCACTCAGAAGCTACGACAAGGCCCTGGAACTGTGCCCCAACAGTCCTCATACTCTTTACAACAAAGCCTGCTGCTATGCACTCCAAGGCAACCTTGATCTGGCGCTTGAAAATTTGCAGCTTGCCGTTGCGCTAAACCCAGACGAGTATCGTGAAATTGCTCGAACCAACTCCGACTTTGATGCCCTTCGGGAAGACGAGCGGTTTTCTGCCTTGCTCAACGAGCGCGTGTAATCCAGCTAAGCTTTTAGCTAAACGGTACGGGAGACCTTTATAGGTATTTCTCTTCATCAAAGCTCTCTGGCTATCTCATATCTGGTTAGCTGCTTGCAATAGCTGGCAGCCTATCTCGCTTTTCTGTGCCTGCTACTATCCACTCCGGAACTGGTTACACGGGTCGATCGACTGTGTACAGAGATCGCCTTCAGCCCGTATCTATCTTGTGTGTCGCCTACAGGTAGAGGCCCATCCACCTTGTGGAAACAGCGCGTTTAAGCCCTGTGACCCTGTGACAGAAATGTCTTAGGCTTTAGGTCTCTGTCTGTGGCTAGTGGTGAGAGGGCTGTAGGTAACACATGCTGTTGGTCTCTTGATGGAGTATGGCTCTGTCATGAGGTTGCTCATATGCAGGTGTCGGTTCAAGGCATCTCCGTTTGCAGCATAGGACTTAAGTAGGGGTTGTGGGATGTCTGGCAGTCCTTAAGTGAGCGTTCTAAATCTGGATTAAAGTCGCTGGTTGAACCTTGCATTCGGTAATACAGTCTAAGAAAGGTACAGATTGTTGCTGAAGCGTCGATCGCGCGTCGATTGATTGGAGTGATTGACTTAAGCATCTTTAGTTTTGAGCAGCGTGCACAACGGCTAGATGGGGAGAGCAAGCTGGTGAAGAATCTGGTCAAACGTGGAATACCGAAATGGGCGGCAGGGCTGTTGGTTTTGGCTCTGATTTTAGGCGGCGGGTTTGTTGTCTTTAATCAAATGACAGCGGCACAGCGACGAGAGATGAGACGCCAGGTGCAAAGCGCATTGGTAGAGCGTCAAACTCTACCAGTAACGATTTCAGCTAATGGCTCCGTGCTGCCTGAGCGATCGGCGAATGTGAGTCCCAAGTCGTCTGGTATTTTGAAGCAACTGCTGGTCAAAGAGGGCGATCGAGTGGAAGAAGGGCAGATTCTCGCCTATATGGACGCTTCTAACTTGCAAGGTCAATACACGCAAGCTAGAGGGCAATTGGCACAGGCACAGGCCAACCTTGATAAGACTGTTGCAGGTAATCGTCCTCAAGATGTTGCCCAAGCTGCTGCACAACTGGCAAATGACCGAGCGGCGCTGGCATCGGCAGAATCGACGTTTGAGCAAAACCAGCAGCTATTCAGGGATGGGGCGCTGGCACAGCGAGATCTCATCACCTCTCGTGCGAGTCGTGATCAAACCGCAGCAGTGGTGCGAAAATCGCAGCAGGCGTTAGATTTACAAAAGGTGGGGTCTCGACCAGAAGATGTAGCAACCGCGCGTGCACAGGTCTTGAGTGCGCAGGGGGCGCTGGAAACCATTCAAGCAGACCTAAACGACACGGTTATTCGCGCGCCTTTTGGTGGCATTGTCACTAAGAAATATGCTGATCCGGGTGCCTTCGTTACGCCTTCAACAGCGGGTAGTTCTGCGTCTTCAGCCTCCGCTTCGATTTTGGCCCTGGCTTCAACCAACCAGATTTCAGCAAACGTAGCTGAAACAAACATCGCCCAAATTAAAGTCGGTCAGCCTGTCAAAATCACAGTGGATGCTTATCCCGGTAAGACCTTTGATGGCAAGGTGCTTCAAGTCGCAGCACAGTCAACCGTGACGCAAAACGTCACTAGCTTTGAAGTAAAATCGTCTGTCTCTGATCTTGCAAACCTTCTGCGCTCTGGGATGAATGCTAGCGTCAACTTCGACGTTGGCACTTTAAACAATGTGCTGGTCGTCCCTACGGTAGCGATCGTGCGTCAAGACGGGGTGAGTGGCGTACAGGTAATTGGCGGTCAAAAGGGAAGCCGTCGTCCTGAGTTTCGCCCCATTACAACGGGCATATCGACGGATGATGGCAAAACGGTCGTGCTTTCTGGGCTGCAAGAAGGAGAACGGGTGTTGACGAGTTTCCCACAGGGCGATCGCCCCCAGTCGAGAACGCCCTCTCTCTTCCCAGGGATGGGTGGTGGACGCGGCGGCAATGGCGGTGGCGGCGGTCGTAGCGGTGGTAGTGGTGGTGGCGGTGGCGGTGGTCCCCGTCCCCCTGGTGGCCCTCCTTAAGAGGCGTACACATCCACTTTAGGAGGTTTTATGGCACAGCTTACGCGCATTCACCCCACTAGTGTTTCCCTGCTGGAAGTCCTCACGATGTCGCTGGAGGCATTGTGGAGTAATCGGCTTCGCACCGGGCTAACTATGCTAGGCGTAATTATTGGGATTGCCTCTGTCATTACGGTTACGTCTGTTGGACAAGGGGTGCAAAAGGCAACGGAACAGCAGATTCAAGCGCTGGGTACGAATGTGATTCTTGTCCTAACGGGCGTGGCACGCACGGGTGGCATCAGCCAGGGAACGGGTACCGCTTCGACCGTCACTTGGGAGGATGCGAAGGCGATCGCCAAACAAGCGCCCGCCGCGCAGGGTGTGACGGCCTACTTACAGCGTGGTGTACAGGTCGTATATGAAGGACAAAACGACTCTACAACGCTCTTGGGCACAGATTTAAGCTATCCCGATGTGAAGAATATCCACCCGCAAGAGGGACAGTTTTTTAGTCAAGAAGATCTGGATAGTGACAGGCCGGTTGCTGTGATCGGCAGTACCATTCGAGACGAACTTTTTGGTGCCCGTGGCAAGGCGATCGGTACCCAAATCCGCGTTCAAAGCGAGCTTTACAATGTCATTGGAGTGATGGAAACGAAGGGATCGGTTGGCGGACAAGACCAGGACGATCGCATCTATATTCCCCTGACTAATATGTCGGCTCGTATTGTTGGCAATAACTCACTCAACGGTACGGCCGTCAGTGGCTTTTGGGTGCAGGCGAAAGATGCTGCAACGCTCGATGCCGCGCAATTTCAAGTCACTAACTTGCTACGAATTCGGCACAACATCTATCCGCCAGAGCCAGACGATTTTCGCATTACCAATCAGGCCGATATCATTAATGCCTTCAGCAATATTGTGGGGCTATTTACCGTGATGGTGAGCGCGATCGCGGGCATTTCGCTCGTCGTCGGCGGCATTGGCATTGCCAACATCATGCTCGTTTCGGTCGTGGAGCGCACCCGTGAAATTGGCGTTCGCAAAGCTGTCGGAGCGACCAATAGCGCGATCCTGAACCAGTTTTTGACCGAAGCGGTGATGGTGTCGATCGCAGGCGGCGCGCTTGGTATTGGCTTAGGTATTGGCATTGCCTTGCTTGCTGCCACACTGTTCAAATTTCCTTTTGTTATCTCCGTCTGGTCGATCGTCGCAGGCTTTGGACTTTCCTTCGTCATTGGGCTTGTAGCAGGCGTAATTCCTGCTCGCAATGCCGCACAGCTTGACCCGATCGCGGCATTAAGAAGTGAGTGAAGAAGTTATTAGTTGTTAGTTGTTAGTTGTTAGAAGTTAGGAGTCAGTCTCTAGTAGGATGTGTTAGCGTAGCGTAACCCATCAATCCTGGTAGCTGATGCGTTAATAGTGGTGAGCATCACTGTAAGGGGTACTTTAGAACTGTATAAACTACTCATTGATGTAAGAGAACCTACACATGCTAGATGCTTTTGTTAACAGATTATTGAATTGGTCCTCACTAACGCTGCTTGTTGTTGTAGCAATCAGCTTCTTTTCTGTAGTCAATCTAATGAGGCAGACGATAAGAACATTGGATAGAGCTGATTGGTCAGTTCTAGAATTAGCTGCATATACATTTCAAAAGGCTCCGGAGGGGAATTGGAATGTCCTTGTTCTTATAGCTTCTAGCGTTTGGTTATACAGTAGGCTTGTTGGTCTCTCTAGGTATGATTGGAATCTCACTTCACTAAGCTTAGCCTTTGTTGGAAGTGCATTGATGTTCTTCATTTTAGTTTGTGCGGCAGCGTTTACAAAATGGACAGCTTCTAATCAGATGGAATGAGAGTTGCGCTACATATATGGTCTAAACATAAGAATTCTCATACAACTTTAGCTTGGGTTGCAAGCTGCTCAACTTAGCCTGTAATGCTCAAAGTTAACTAAGAACTCAAAACTCAAAACTCAAAACTCAAAACTTTCACTCCTTACCCCTCACTCCTCACCCATCTCCTTCTCTATGGCAACGATGATCTGGATGGAAAATATCACCAAAACCTATCGATTAGGTGATATTGATGTGCCTGTACTCAAGGGCATTGATCTAACGATCGAGGAAGGAGAATATGTCGCCATCATGGGGGTCTCTGGTTCCGGTAAATCTACCTTGATGAATATCATCGGGTGCCTCGATCGACCCAGCGGTGGGCACTATGTGCTGGAAGGTCGTAACCTGACGACGTTGAATAACGATGAACTGGCGTTTATTCGCAATCAGCGGATTGGCTTTGTGTTTCAGCAATTTAACCTGCTGCCGCGATCGACTGCGCTGGACAATGTGATGCTGCCAATGGTTTATGCTAGCGTCTCAAAGCCGCAACGCCAAAAACGGGCAATGGAAGCGCTAACCAGAGTGGGGCTGGCAGAACGACTGTCGAACCGTCCCAATCAGCTATCAGGTGGGCAGCAACAGCGGGTCGCGATCGCCCGTGCTCTGGTGAACCGCCCTGCATTGGTGCTGGCAGACGAACCGACCGGAGCGCTCGACAGTAGAACGTCTCAAGAAGTGATGGACTTGATGACTGATTTGAACCGACAGGGGATTACGATCGTCATCGTGACCCACGAACCAGACATTGCTGCGCAAACGAGCCGCACGATTCACGTGAAGGATGGTTTGATTGTCTCCTGAGAAACGCAGTGATTGGGCGGCCTGTAATTTAAGCTAATGTGAGGCACAGTCCACAAACTATAGTAATGAGCAGCAAAATTGGTCGTCCTGCAAGCATCTGGATAACGCAAGGTTTACTACTTCTCATGCTTTTCCTTGGCCTAAGAGCAGTGAGCAATTCATTCCAGGTTTGTCCAAGCTCTGAATCTGAGACTTGCTCAAACGATTCAACTCAAAGGATGTTTGAACTTATGATTACTGGCGGTTACTTAACGTTAGCAGCCATTGGCTTATGGGGATTACAGCGAAGAAAAAAATATGGAAGGTGGATCGGTATCCTCTTTTGGGCTGGATTTGTAGCGATTCTACTTAGCAGTGATAGTTCAAGAATGGTCTATCACTTTATACTTCACGGTAGCCATGATTTACCAAAACTGTATCCAAAGTCATATTATAAAGACTTTCCGATGAATCGCTTTTATCCAACTCATGCTGGATTAGTGATTGATGCTCTTGCAACTATTTCTGTCAACTTATTGTTTGTCGCCTTGGCTGCCCATTTCTCGTTGGCAAAAACTGTCCAGCAGTTTTTTAGTAGTCATGAATAGCGCCAGTGGAAAGATTTCATCTTGTTAATTACTCAAGCAATATTCAACGGTTTAAAGTCTGCTGTGCCGTCAGCGCTAACTGCTTCAAGCTGCTTAAATTGGGAGCAATCACATGGTTTTGAACGTATTGAGAGGCGATCGTCAAATCAGAACGATGCTGTCTTTCCAGTTCAGACGGAGATGAAGGCTCAACGTCCTTGAGCCACAGTAAGTACTCAACATTGCCAGCAGGCCCTAGTAAGGGCGACCAGGTAACACCGTGATAGTGCCAGCCCAATGCCTGCGCTGCTTGCAAAACCTCTAGAATTGCCATCGCCTGATCCTGGGCATCGCGCACCACGCCGTTTTTGCCTACCAAAGCGCGTCCCACTTCAAACTGAGGTTTGACTAGCAGCACTACCTCACGCGGTGACTGAAGCAGTTGCCATAATGCAGACACTACCTTTGTTAATGAGATAAACGAAACATCGACCACGCCTAAATCGGCAAAGCGATCGCCACCATATAGATCTGTGGGTGCAAGATAACGTAAATTGGTGCGTTCTCTCAGCGTGACTCGCGGATCTTGTCGCAAACTCCAGGCAACCTGTCCGTAGCCCACATCCACTCCGTAAACGTGCTTTGCCCCTGCTTGCAACAAGCAATCCGTAAAACCACCCGTCGAAATACCACCATCCAAACAGATGCGATCGACTACAGAAATGGCGAAATGCGCGATCGCCTTTGCCAGTTTCTCACCCCCTCTAGAAACGTAGGGCGATCGTTGCTTCACCTGAATCTTTGCCTGCAAATCAATTTCCGTTCCTGGCTTATCCACCACCTTCTGATTCACCATCACCTCTCCAGCCTGAATCAACCTTTGCGCCTGCTGACGAGTGTCGCAAAGGTCAAGTTCGACAAGCAAGGTATCGAGACGTTGTTTAGGCATAGAGAAAGGCGAGGGAAAATGAAATTTGTTCTCTAAGTAACTGAACGTAATTAAGTTGAAGATGCTGTTGGAGGCGAAGCGCCCAAACCCCTCTTTACAATTAATTGTGGCTACCTACTTAAGAGGATGTCTTAAAAGTTTTGCGGGGTCAAATTTTATGCCAGTCGCCTTACCATGAGCCGGATCATCGCGAGGTCGATCAAGGTCTTCGAGGTTTCCGGCAATAATTCATAGTCTCTGACTAAGCGCCGTGATCCCATTAACCAACCAAACGTGCGCTCCACGACCCAACGCTTTTTGAGTAACACGAAGCCCTTCGTCTGCTCCGGTCGCAGTACCACTTGCACGATCCAACGGCAAACGTCCATCACCCATTGCATCAACGGTGCGCCGTCAAAGCCAGCATCAACCCAGCTCGTCTGCAGACAAGACACCGCTTTGTCCATCTTTTTGACCCGTTTGAGCACCTGTTTGCTGCCTTCGCGCTCACCGACGTTGGCAGCAGTCACTAAGACCCGCAGCACCAAACCCAACGTATCGACGCTCAAAAACCGTTTCCGTCCCTTGAGCAATTTGCCACTGTCCCATCCGACAGACGCACTGACCATCGCAGCACTTTTCACACTTTGACTGTCGATGATGGCTTCCGAGGGACTCGGTTGACGCGCCTGCTCCACTCTCATACCAATTTGAATTGAAAATGCGACACATCCTGTAGGGGCAAGGCAATGCCTTGCCCCTACCCACCGATTGATCTGTAGCCGTCATTCTTTAACTCGGTATCACCCACTCCCGCAAGTGGTCATGGATCTTGATCCAGGTACCGTCCTTGCGCCAGTTGCGGAAATAGGTATAGACGGTCTGCCAAGCGGGAAAGTCTCCTGGCAATGTCCGCCAGCAACACCCTTCACACAGCAAGTAGAAAATGGCATTGAGCACAGCCCACAGAGCGACAGTACGGGGACGACCACCCGGTTTCGGGGTTGGCAGCAAGTCATTGAGCAAGTCAAATTGGCTGGAGTCAGATTGCTGGGATATGCTTTACTCATGTGGCTCTCTCGGTGCTGGACGTAGTCTTTGCAGCGTACACCAGAGAGCTTTTTTACTGCCAAGCTGACTTCTAAGACATCCTCCAAAAGCCCAGTAGTACAGGTGCCAAGATGTCGCAAAAGGCGTCAAACTGGACTGAGGAAGGCCCATCTTGATGAAGGACTTCTGCTTTGATGGCAAACATGCCACCAGCACCACCACTCATGGCCTGCTGTCATTTCGGTTGCATAGCGTCGTACAGCGCAGTCCGGATAAGGGTTACTTAATCAGCAGTGAAGGGTTTAATGCGAACACGCTCTACTGGACAGTTCTTAAGGTTGCGGTAGGGATTACTTGGCAGGTAGTTCTCATCTACTAGCCACTTACCAGAACGTCTCAGGCAACTGATGCGGTTATTATAGGTTCGGAGCTAAGTGACTCCAGCAAACAGTAGTGCCCTTATCGCTGAAAGTGGTTGACTCATCATGCAGCAGGGTCCATTCCGGTTTTGAAGCTCAATCTTGCGCGTCTCTACTTACCTTCCACATACATTTCTGCACACGTAAGTAGATAGGGAAGCTATAGAGTCATATATCGTGGGTATCGTGAGGTTGGTACAACAATGTCGACGTGGTGCTCTAACCAACTGAGCTATGCGTCCAGACACGGTACGAAACTGTAACACAAGTCGTGCTTTGGATGAAGCATAGGTTACATCCAATCAATTAAAAACAAAGACTTTAGAGGCTAGAAAGCTGTTGCAATGTGCGATCGCATGAGCAATCATCGACGTGACAAGCAAAAACTGTTACGCTTCTCAACTATTCCATGCGCTAACCGTTAATCTTCGTTGCAAAGTTAGGAGCAAAAAAAGCTTGCATGTTACGTTCGTAACGTTGGTTTACGATCCAGTGTCGAGAAGGAGAACGTCTTGAATTCGCCTTTACCTCAGTCTTCAAATGGTTGCCGGGAAGATTTCAGCGAGTATGTTGCTCACCTTCAGCTTCATATGGCGCTTCAAGCCCGCAATTTAGTGCCAACTTTGACGAAAACTGGTGACAGCCGTGAACAAATGCTGCATCAGACTCAGGCAAATTTTGAAAAATTGGTTTCCCGTCAGGCACTTTAAGTGGCTCACAGCTCGATCGCCTGAAGTCCATCATTAAAATGCTATTGCCGATCAGAGCCTTAAAGCGGCTCTGTTTTTTTTACGTTTTACCAACTGTGGATGGCGATCGTACTCATAAGACGATTGTGTCGTAGCCATCTGAGCAGAAACTCTTCATCATAAGAGAAGGGCCTGCTTGGGCAGCTAACTTTTGTGGCCGCTCCACTCGTTGCCAACTATCCTTTCGGTTATGTAACGAAACCTGTTAGTGCAACTGTCGGCCCTCAGAGTCGGTAAGAATTTGTTTGCTAGAGGAAGGCATTCTTGAAAATTTTCAGCATCTTTGAACCAGCAACCCGCCAAAATCTGTTGCTCCTGTTTGCTGTTGGCTTGCTGTTTTGGGCAAGCCTTGCCACGTTGCTGCCAACCTTGCCACTCTACATTCGAGACATTGGCGGTGCTACGTATCAGATTGGCATCGTGATGGGTGCATTTGCGGTGGGGTTGTTGTTGTTTCGTCCGTGGGTCGGGCACTTGGCTGATCATCGGGGTCGGCGATTGGTGCTGCTCATTGGGCTGACGGCGGCGGCGATCGCACCCATTGGTTATTTGCTTACCCAATCTATTCCCCTGCTCATTGCGGTGCGCGCTTTTCATGGGCTTAGCATTGCCGCCTTTACAACGGCCTACAGTACGCTGACTGTTGATTTGTCACCGCCTGCCAATCGGGGAGAAGTGATTGGCTACATGAGTTTAGTCAATCCGATTGGGGTGGCGATCGGTCCGGCAATTGGAGGGTTTTTGCAAGCATGGGCAGGCTACACACCCTTATTTTTGCTGTCAGCCGGGTTGGGAATCGTAGGGCTCGTGAGTGGGCTTGGGCTGCGAACACCGACTCCGGCCATGGAGCCGACCACAGAAGCTGACCGTACATCATTTTGGCAATTAGTGTTCAGCCCACGGCTGCGGACTCCAGCCTTAGCGCTGCTGCTAGTCGGGCTGGCGTTTGGGGTACTGAGTACCTTCGTGCCATTGTTTATTCAAGAAGCGGGCGTGAGCCTTAATGCAGGGCTGTTCTACACGGCAGCAGCCCTGGCTAGTTTTAGTGTGCGTCTGTTAACTGGACGTGCATCTGACCGCTATGGTCGTGGGCGGTTTATTACGCTGGGGCTGCTACTTTATGCTCTTACGATGCTACTGTTGTGGTCTGCTCAAAGTGCCAGTGCGTTTCTGCTAGCAGGTTTGCTCGAAGGGAGCGGCATAGGCATTTTCTTGCCGTTGATGATTGCGCTACTGGCCGATCGTTCTGAAGCGCATGAACGTGGGCGAGTTTTTTCGCTTTGCGTTGCCGGGTTTGACTTGGGCATTGCGATCGCAGGGCCAGCGTTGGGGTTTCTAGCTGAATCGATTGGCTACCGAGGAGTTTTTGGCTTAGCTAGCGCTTTAGCGTTTCTGTCTGTAATCATTTTTGTGACTCAATGCAGCAAAACGCTCAGCCATTCGCTTCAGTTTGCGCTGGGGAATGGACGCGATTGGTATGCCTTCCCTCGCAGCTAGCCCACGCAACTTCACGCGAGCGGACGTTATAGAAAAGGAGAGCTATCTAGATCTGTGGAGCGATCGAGTGGAGCGACATTGGTGTTGGCATCGTCTTCTGTGGCAGACACCGCAAAATCATCTAGATTTGTCTCAGATGCATCCAGCCGATGAATTTGAATTTGGTGCAACCGAGGCCCCTCCGCAGAAATGATGGTAAATTCAAACTCGCCGTAGCGTAAAGTTTCTCCAGGTGAAGGAATTTTTTGTAACTGGAACAGGACAAACCCGCCCAGCGTTTGATAGTCATCCGTTAGCGGCAAATTCAGATTGAGTGTCTCGTTCACTTCCTCAAGATCCATTTGCGCTTGCACAAGAAACGTTTGCTCGTTCAAGATTTGAATGCTAATCACCTGGTCGTTGGCAGGCTCCACCGTGTTGCCCAAAATTTCGGCAATCAAATCTTCGATCGTCACCAGACCTGCCGTGCCACCATACTCATCCACCACCATCACCATGCTCTGACGCGATCGCTGCATCAGGGGAAGCAGTTCACTCAACAGCATATATTCCGGTACAAACCGTGCGGGGCGCAGCCAAGCTTGAATCGGGCGGGACAAGTCAACAGGTTCTTGTGCTAATGGCTCGGCCAACTCTCGAAAATGAATGAGACCGCGCACATCGTCCAGCGATTCACCAACTACGGGGTAGCGCGAATGTCCAGACTGGGCTACTTCTTCTAACAGCAGCTTAAAGGTGGCATCGCAAGGAATCGCCGCCATACTGGTGCGCGGCACCATCACTTCCCCCGCAGACACATCGCCAAATTCAAAAATGTTGCTAAGCAACTGACGTTCTTCAGCCTCCAACCCGGTAGATTCGCTGGACGTTGCAATGATGAGCTGTAGTTCTTCGGGTGTGACTTGATTTGACCACCCCTGCCCAGTGTATTGAATGCCGCCTAAACGCAGCAGCAGTCGAGTCGATTGGTTCAGAATCCAGATAAAGGGGTGAAAGAACCGGGCGATCGCCAAACTGGGTGCCGCCAAAAAGCGAGCGAGTTGTTCGGCATAAAGCAAGGCAACCGATTTCGGGCAAAGTTCGCCCAGCACAATTTGCAGATAGGCAATCAGCAAAAAGGTGGTGGGGATTGCCACAGAATGGGTCAACACCTGCCGATACGCTGTGGGTAGTGGTAGCTGGTTGAGCCAGTAAGCGACCAAACCTGCCATCGCACTTTCGCCAATCCAACCGAGCGCCAAGCTAGAGAGCGTAATGCCGAGTTGAGTGGTAGACAAGAGCCGCTCAATACCCTGCTGGAGGTTTTGCACTGTGCGAGCCTGCACGTCCCCAGCGTCCACTAGCTGATTAATGCGCGATCGCCGCACCGACACCATCGAAAACTCAGCGGCAACAAAAAACGCATTGATCGCAATCAGCAGCAAAACCGATAGGAGGCGTGACAAGATGGCCGATCCTGAAAGAGAAGCGGTGGATTGGTCGATCAAACCCAGAGGCAAAACCAAGCAAAGCGGCAACCAGCCTGTCATGTACAGCACGATCGAAAGGCTCTCCTGTAGAAGAGTGAAGCGAGAATCCTCTACTGGACAAGGGGAATATTCGACACCTGTAGCTGTAGCCGCTTGTCTGGGTAATCAGGCAGAGAAAGCGAAATTTTTTGAACCCCATCCAGAAGGTTTGCCGGAATGCTAATGGTACCAGGAAAGGCGCTGCTAGAAGCTGGCAACTCGACAGGCAATCCATCTGTACTTGCTTTGAGGGATCGCCCCTGCTCATCTGACACAGTTAGCGCATCGTAGACAAAGCGGACGGGCTGCTTACCGTTATTCCGCAGGCTAACCGCCAACACCAAAGACTCACTTTGCTTACGTACCGACTTAATCTCTAGCACCACATCCTGACTCGTTGCCGTCATCGGCAGTTGCGTCTTCGCGATTTCATTCTGGGAAACCGCTTTAGAGCTAACAGATGAGCTAGGATTGGCATCTTTAACCGCGCCACCATTCATCCGAGTTTTAACGTTGGCAATGATGTCATCTTCTGGCAAGACGGCAAGTTCTTCTCGCCGCGTGCTACCTGCCTGACCACCTACCTTACTATTTGTAGGACGGGTATCTGGTTGTGTAATCCCTTTTAGTGCTTCTCGACCGAGCGAAGATCCCCAGGACGCGCTGACCAGACCAGCTACAAGCATTGACACCAGCAAAAGTAGGGTTAGCGCTATGGTGGAGTTCAGTTTCATGGGGAGTCGTTAGCAGGAGACAAAAGGGCAGCCGATCGACTGCGAAGCGATCGCACTGCTCCAAAATGAATGCGATCGCTCCAATTTTAGACACAGATGCTGGCAGTGCAGCATAAACATTTTAGTCGTCGCAAAGATCGATTGTCTCTAACGTCTTACACAAACCTTTTCTGACTAGAAGCTAAGTCAAAAAAGCGGGAACCAAAAATCGGGATACAATAATGGCAACCCAGGGTTGGCCGAGCGGTTTAGGCAGCGAACTCATAATTCGCCTCAGGCAGGTTCGACCCCTGCACCCTGGATTACCCTGCAACGGCACAATACCGTCCATGCTCCCAAAGAGTGAGCTTACCAAAGAGCTGGTACGCGTGGCTTTGTCTGCAACGGCGTGGTAGGGGTGGGAGGGGTAGATTCTACAGGTGGCAGAGTGGTGGTCAGCGGACGCTCAGCCTCGAAAGAGATTTCCCGAATCGACTGATTAAATTGGGTCGGTAGGTCAGGCGTGCGGATGACTGAGCGGCTTGCCATTTGGCGAGACAACAAATCCTGATAGAACTCAAAAATTGCTTTACCATCACGGGCAATTTCGTTGTCCGGAAACGAGTTGCGCACCAGAATGCCAGGTCCAAAAATGTAGCTCACCTGTCTCGGAATCGAGCGATTACTAAAAAAGTCACGATCGTTCGAGTACTGCACTTGATCTAGCTGATCGGGAATATTGTTAGGCACCCCAGTTGTAGGATTGTCAAAGGTGTCTTGGGCGATCGCAGCTGAAGCAGCGATGGTAGAGAATACAATGACTGCAAGTCCAACGGTCGCGCTCTTATAGCCAATGCCCATAAAATCACTCCTCAATGTTTTGAACTGTGAACGTTTGTGTTTAGGACTAAGATGCAAGATCAGGTCAATCGTTTCGCGGTTTTTGCTCAAAGCGTTTAAGCTTAAAAGCTTTCACAGCCACTTATTGTTAGCCACTTGCTCATCCGTTGATTGCAGTTTACCCAATTCATCGCTTGGTCTGCACTTTCCTAGCCTGCACTAATTTTACTGAGTTTACGCGAATCTATGACTAAAAATACTCGATCGCTGACCAATGGATCACAGTCAATTGCGACGGTTGATTTACTTACCTTGCGTCAGCAACTTTTAGATCTATTCTGTCAGGTTGCTTACCAGGAAGGTGATTTTCTACTCACATCAGGGCAACGTGCATCCTACTACATCAATGGCAAGCAGGTCACACTTCATCCGCAAGGCGGTCTGGCAGTAGGTCGTCTGGTGCTGCCTCTATTGCCGGAAGGCACGCAAGCGGTCGCTGGGCTGACGCTGGGAGCCGATCCGATCGTAACGGCGGTGAGTGTCGTTGCAGCGTATGAGGGGCTTTCGCTCCCTGCTCTCATCATTCGTAAAGAAGCTAAAGGACATGGCACTCGCGCTTACATCGAAGGGCCTGATTTGCCTGAAGGGAGTTCTGTGACCGTGCTAGAAGATGTGGTGACGACGGGGCAATCTGCGCTCAAAGCGGTGGAACGGCTGCAGCAGGCAGGCTATCACGTCAATGGAGTCATTTCACTGGTCGATCGCCTGCAAGGTGGAGCCGCACTCTATGAGCAACATGGCTTGCCCTTCCAGGCGGTTTTTGCGATCCCAGAAATTCAACAGCGATCAACGGCACTGCGGCATGAGACGGAAGAAACTTCAACCGCTGGTTGACTGACAAAGCTTTTAGCAACCGCCTGACCTGACCTGCACTAGAAGTGCGGGCTAACAGAACGAAGTCCTCTGTAGGCGTTGCCTTCCCGAAGAGTAGAGGACTGCCAGGAGCTTTCAACCCGTTTTAATGAGTGTCACACCGTTAGCCCGGATTTTGAATCACGGGCGGATAGATAACGGAGCAAGCAGCTTTGCAAAACTTTTGTCAGTCAATCAGCTTTGAAGGGGCCTTTACCTAGTATACGGGTTTGCTCCCGATGCTGAGGCAAATACACAGCCATCCATTGAAACAAACATCTCGGCAAGAGTCGTATGCAGGTTGATCATCTCTGCATGAGGAGTTGCACTGATCAACCCGGTCGGTTGCGGCAACGCCTCACGAAACGCTTGCAGTTGTAAGATCGCTTGTTTAGCCATGTCAACCGTTTTTGAGGCGATGCGCAGCAGTTCGGCCTCTGCTTGCCGATAGTCGGTCAGTTCAATCACATACAGATACACCAGCTTAAAGGCCGATAGTGAATGATAGGTCAGCGACAGCATGTGGTTATTTACCATGACCTCGATCGTGTGCTCCTTTTGTTGCCCAGTCAAACAAGCCGCCACAATGTGCGGATGCTCTGCTGGCAAAATTGCCCCTGGTTCTACATGCAACCGTTTGAGTAAGCGTACAGCAGCAGGATTCGTCTTGATCACGTCTCCATCTGGATTAAACGCCAGGATAGGGTTTGGGTTATCGCGGATGAAGGCCGCCAGACGAATAATATCCGCATCGGCATAATCTCGCCTGTTCAGGAAGGAATGGGATGTAAGGCCCGTTGGTGTGGCTGACCGATCGAAAAATGGAGCTTGCCAGTCTGCGATCTGAGCCTTTTTGTTTACCATGAGATGTTAGCTCCTCAATAACTAAAACGGTGGAGTCAGCCAGGGCATGGTGTGGCAGCCGAAGCCCTGGCTTTTGCATGAGTGGGATGAGTCAACGACGTGTCGTGAAAGACATCCAGTGTGATCACGCAGATGTATTCTGCTTAGCCTTTAGAGCCATTGCTTTGATGCGACAATCGCACCTCAGTAGCTCTACTGAATAGATCGTTTTGCACGGGTATTCCGCAACATCGAAAATCCAAACTTTAAGTAGATGCCCTGAGTTCACTATGCGTGACTTGTTTGCTTTCAGGGGTGATAAAAAGCGGTCTGCCTTGTGAACATCGTCTTCCCAAGGTGTGACAGCTTGGGCGTTTTAAACTGACTGGATTCACCCGTTTGAGTGACTGCCATCACATAAAGATTTCAGTAATACTGCTGTTGCGCCAGTTGTTCCTACGATCGCTAACAAAGATTTTGCTATAGATCTTTTAATCAGTGGTTCCCAAGGGGCGCTAGACTAAGTGAACGTCGTTAAGCTCTGCTTTTCTGACCACTCTGCTCTTTTCATACCTACTTTGCAGGCTATGCCAAGATCCCAACGCAACGACAACTTCATTGACAAAAGCTTTACCGTAATGGCAGACATCATTCTGAAGCTTTTGCCTGCTACCAAGAAAGAGAAAGAAGCATTTGCCTACTACCGCGACGGCATGTCTGCACAGGGTGATGGAGAGTATGCTGAAGCGCTCGATAACTACAATGAAGCGCTCAAGCTAGAGGATGACGATTACGATCGCAGCTATATCCTTTACAACATGGGTCTCATCTATGCCAGCAATGGCGACCACGATCGTGCCTTAGAGCACTACCATCAGGCGCTAGAACTGAATCCTAGACTGCCTCAGGCGTTAAACAACGTGGCGGTTATTTTTCACTATAAAGGTGAAATGGCTAAAGAAGCAGGTAATGATGACGAAGCAGAATCGTTCTACCAGCAAGCCGCCGAATACTGGAAACGCGCCATTCGCGTTGCGCCTAATAACTACATTGAGGCGCAGAACTGGTTGAAAACTACGGGTCGATCGCAGATTGATGTCTACTTTTAAGCAGTTGTTGGTTTTTAGTAGTTAGAAAGAACAAGCCAACAACAATGGTGCTTTGGGTATTTGTCCATTTAACTGTCAGTGCTTAAACCTGTTTAATCGCTTCTGTTAGCTAGAGCTGATCACTAACAACTAACAACTAATTGCCAACAACTATCCATGCTTGATCGTGAACAAGTCCGTAAAGTCGCTCATCTTGCTCGTCTCGAATTGACCATAGATGAAGAAACCCTGTTGACTACACAACTGGGTGATATCCTGGGCTATTTTGAGCAATTGAATGAACTGGATGTTGCTGGAGTGGAGCCAACGACACGAGCGATCGATGTGAGCAATGTCGTGCGCCAAGACGTTCTACAACTCCACCCAGAACGAGAAGCCATGCTGGAATCGGCTCCCGATCGGGATGGCGATTTCTTCAAAGTCCCCAAAATTGTCAACGCAGACTAGGCCTAGTTTTTGAGGCGATGTTATTGATATCAGGGTAGACCTCCGAGGTTTTGAAAACCTCGGAGGTCTTGTCTTTAGCGGAAAACCAAACCTGGAAAAGATTCGTTGTTTTCTCTGAGTCGTCGTATAAATGCGGGTAGCCTAAGTAAGCATTGCGATATCCAATGGGGCGGTATGACAGACGTTTTTATTTCTTACTCACGTAAAGACAAGGCGTTTGTGCAGACGCTCCATGAGGCTTTGAAAGCACACGATCGCGATACCTGGGTGGACTGGGAAGGCATCCCCCTCACCGCCGACTGGTGGCAAGAAATCGAACGAGGCATCGAAGCCACCGATACGTTCATTTTTGTAATCAGTCCCGATTCGGTAGCTTCAAAGGTTTGCAATCAGGAGGTAGATCATGCTGTTTTGCAGCATAAGCGATTAGTACCTGTCGTCAGACGCGATGACTTCGACACAAAACAGGCTCACGATGCGCTCAGACGACACAACTGGTTATTCTTCCGCGAAACCGATGACTTTGACGGTGCCTTTCAACTGCTGCTACAGGCGATCGACACCGATTTAGCGCACGTACAGCAGCACACACGCATTTTAGTGAAGGCGATCGAGTGGGACAACAAGACCCGCAACCCTGATTTGCTGCTGCGGGGCAGTGAACTGGAAGCAGTGATTCAATGGCTGACGCAAAATGCCGAGAAAGAACCGCGATCGACCGAACTGCAACGCGAGTACATCAATGAGAGTCGAAAGGCAGAGAGCGATCTACAAATAACAGAGCTTCAGCGTGAAAAGAAACTACGACGAGCTACGACGATCGCGCTGGTCGCTGCTGTGGGTGGTTTAGCCGCTGCCACCGGACTGGGACTCTTCGCTTTTAGCCAATACCGAGACGCAAAGATCAACGAAATCAACGCCCTCAGCACTTCTTCAGATGCTTTGTTTAATGCCGATCAGTCATTTGATGCTCTAGTGGTGGCGTTGAAAGCTGCCGATCGTCTTAAAACAGTGACATGGGCGAATAGTGATACCCAAGAGCAAGTAGCAGCAATTTTACGACAAGCAGTTTACGGTGTGAGAGAACGTAACCGATTGCATGGACACACTGATTTCGTCAGAAGTGTAAGCTTTAGCCCAGACGGTAAGACCATTGCTACAGCTAGTCGTGACCACACGGTCAAACTATGGAACTTAGAAGGACAGAAACTGATCACCCTCAAAGGTCTAAGCGATGATTTCCACAGTGTCAGTTTTAGTCCAAATGGCAAGATCCTTGCTTCTGCCAGTGGCAATACAATTCAACTATGGGATGTGAACGGTAAGCAATTAGAAACGCTTAAAGGACATAGTGAGTGGGTTTCAAGTGTCCGCTTTAGTCCAGATGGTAAAACTATTATTTCTGCTAGCTATGACAAGACGATCAAACTTTGGAACTTAGGTGGTCAGGAACTCAAGACTATAAAAGGACATAATGGTGAGATTTTGGATGTTAGCTTCAGCCCGGATGGTCAAACCATTGCTTCCGCTAGTACTGATAACACTATTAAGCTCTGGAGCTTAGATGGTCAGGTGATTAGAACTATTAAGAAGTCCACTTGGATTAACAACGTAATTTTTAGCCCTGACGGTAAAACTATTGCTTCTACTAGCGCTGATTTAAACATTTCAATTTGGAATCTCAAAGGTCAAGAGCTTACAACCGTTAAAGTCGATGGCGGCTTAATTCTAAGTATCAGTTTTAGTCCTGACGGAAAAACTTTTGCCTCTGGTGGATGGGATAGAACAGTAACGCTTTGGAGTTTGAGCGGTCAAAAGCTCAAAACCTTTAAGGGGCATAGTGAATTAATTAATAGCATTCGCTTCAGTCCTGATGGTCAAACCATTGCTTCCGCTAGCAATGACAAAACTGTCAAACTTTGGAGTCTTGACGGACAGGAAATCACAACATTTCAAGGGCATACTGATCCAGTTAAGAGTGTAGAATTTAGCCCTAATGGTAAAACCATCGCTTCTGTTAGTAACGACAAAACTGTTAAACTTTGGAGTTTGGACGAACAGAAACCTGTAACTCTGAAAGGTCATGGCAGTTTTGTCAATAGTGTTAGTTTTAGTCCTGATGGGAAAATACTCGCTTCTGGCAGTTCGGACCATACAGTAAAGCTTTGGAGTATGGGCGGTCAAGAGCTTAAGACTTTGAGAGGTAGTACTGAGGAGAACATCAGTAGTGTGAGTTTCAGCCCTGATGGGAAAATACTTGCCTCTGCTAGTTGGGATGATACAGTAAAGCTCTGGAGCATCAGCGGACAAGTGATTAAAACATTCGCAGGAGGTAGTGATGGTGGAGTCAGTAGCGTTAGTTTTAGCCCTGATGGACAAAAACTTGCTTCTGGTGGATGGGATGGGACAATAAAGATCTGGGATCTCAATGGTCAAATATTTAAAACAATTAAGAATGCCAATTACGTTCGAAGCGTTAGCTTCAATCCTGATGGAAAATCAATTGCTGTAGCTACTGATGACAGAACAGTTAAACTTTGGGATTTGAATGGCCAACTACTTAAAATTTTTAGGGGACACAACGCTCCAGTTACGGCAGTCACATTCAGTCCTGATGGTAAAACAATTGCTTCTGCGAGTGATGATGCAACCATCAAACTTTGGAGGTTGCACGGGCAGGAAGTTACAACTCTTAAAGGGCATGCTCGGACTGTTAATAGTATCAGTTTTAGTCCAGATGGAAAGCTGCTCGCCTCTGCCAGCGCAGATAAAACCGTCAAACTCTGGAATGCTGAAACGCTAAACTCTGATCAGCTTGTTGCGCGGGGTTGCAACTGGGTGCGAGGGTATTTGACCTACAATCCTGATGTGAAAGAGAGCGATCGCCACATTTGTGATGGGGTGAGGTGACAGCGCGATCGCGGTTGGGGTAAGGGCGATCGCCTTCTCCGCCGATCTCAGCAAACGGTTTCACGAGTAGATCGGGACAGGGCGATCGCTAACCATCTTTACCGACCGAGCAACTTGTCGCGTAGATGTTTGATGCGATCGCGGTACTTTGCGGCTTCTTCAAACTCCATTTTTTTCGCGGCTTCTTTCATCTGCGTTTCGAGTTGTGCAATCAAATTGGGGATGTTTTCGAGGGGCAGATCCTGCGAGTGTTCGTAGACTTCTTGTAGCTCTTGTGCGTTAAGGCGACGAGACACATCCAAAAAGGTCAAGATTGAGTTGTTCGTGCGCTTGATAATCGAGATTGGTGTAATGCCGTGTTCCTCGTTGTATGCCATTTGAATTGCACGGCGGCGTTCGGTTTCACTGATGGCTTTTTCCATGCTGTCGGTCAGGTTGTCCCCGTACAGGATGGCTTGACCTTTGACATGGCGGGCGGCACGTCCGATCGTCTGGATGAGCGATCGCTCTGCTCGCAAGAACCCTTCCTTGTCTGCATCCAAAATGGCAACCAGCGAGACTTCGGGCAAGTCCAACCCCTCTCGCAGCAGGTTCACCCCAATCAGCACATCAAACTCACCGTTGCGGAGGTCTTGGAGGATTTCGATACGCTCGATCGAATTAATTTCCGAATGCAGATAGCGCACTCTTACGCCGCGTTCCTGGAAATACTCGGTTAGGTCTTCGGCCATCCGCTTCGTTAGCGTTGTCACCAGCACGCGCTCCTGCAAGGGGATTCGTTCCTTAATTTCGTGCAGCAGATCATCCACCTGTCCTGTCGTTGGGCGAACAAAGATTTCGGGGTCGAGGATACCTGTGGGTCGGATGATTTGCTCTACGACATGCCCTGTACCTCGGATATAGCCCCTTTTGCCTGCGTCTGTTTCGCTCTCAAACTTGCCACCCGACTGGTCTAGCTCCCATTCGCCCGGAGTTGCAGAGACAAACACACACTGGTTCACTTTCTCCCAAAACTCTTCCGCTTTAAGGGGGCGATTGTCTGCCGCGCTGGGTAAGCGGAAACCGTGTTCGATCAATACTTTCTTGCGCGCTTGGTCACCGTTGTACATGCCGCGCAGTTGGGGAATGGAAACGTGCGATTCGTCAATGACCAACAGCCAGTCTTTGGGAAAGTAGTCGAGCAGGCATTCGGAGGGAGAACCTGCTTCGCGTCCAGCTAGATGGCGCGAGTAGTTTTCTACCCCGTTACAAAAGCCAACTTCGCGCAGCACTTCCAAGTCATAACGGGTGCGCTGTTCTAGCCGCTGGGCTTCTAGCAACTTGCCGTCTTTTTCGAGTTCTGACAAACGGTCTTTGAGTTCTTGCTCGATCGCTTCACACGCAACCTTCAAGCGCTCTTCGGGTGTGACGAAATGTCGGGCAGGGTAAATGTTCACCCCTTCCATACTTTGCAGCGTGCCGCCCGTGACTGGGTCGATATAGCGAATAGCATCGATTTCGTCACCAAAAAACTCCACACGAATGATGCGATCTTCGTAAGCGGGCCCAATCTCTAGCACATCGCCTTTGACCCGAAATTTGCCCCGTCCCAAATCCAAATCATTGCGCGTATACTGCACAGAGACGAGATCTCGGATAATCTGGCGCGGGTTCATCTCAGTACCAACACGCAAAGGAATCGAAGCTTTCAGGTACTCTGAGGGAATCCCCAAACCATAGATGCAGCTAATGGAGGCGACGACGATTACATCACGCCGTTCAAAGAGCGATCGCGTGGCCGAGTGACGCAGCATATCGATTTCTTCGTTAATCGAGGCTGTCTTTTCAATATAAGTATCCGTAACCGGGATATACGCTTCAGGCTGGTAGTAGTCGTAATAGCTGATGAAATATTCCACCGCATTGTCGGGGAAGAACTCGCGCAGTTCGTTGCAAAGTTGGGCGGCTAGCGTTTTATTATGAGCCAGCACTAAGGCAGGTCTACCAAGTTGCTCAATCACACGCGCCATTGTGTACGTTTTGCCTGTACCCGTTGCACCGCGTAGCGTTTGAAAACGGTTGCCTGCCTGAATACTACGAATCAGACCTTGAATGGCATTGGGTTGGTCGCCAGTCGGCTCAAAGGGGGCCTGAATCTGAAATTGTGCCATACGGTTCGCTACCATCAACTGAAGAGAAGGGGGCAGATTCTTCTCTATGATGACGAATTTTGCAGTAAGTTGCCGGACGGTCATCCACCCACGCCTCTGGCGTGATACATCATACTCATAACGAGTACGTTTTATCAGGTCTATGACATGGCACTCTTAAATCAGTGATGGGGTGTAGTGTGTTGATAAGACGGCTGCATTTGCATGTTGTTAAACGACCACGTTTATTCATTAAGAGAGCTAACCGTATGCTGCCCAATCGAGAAGGCCAAAAAGTTCCCATTGCCACGTTTCGGACACGCCAGAACAATGAGTGGGTAAATATCACCACTGACGAGCTATTTGCTGGCAAAACGGTCATCGTCTTTTCGTTGCCAGGAGCGTTTACGCCGACCTGTTCTTCTACCCATCTTCCTGGCTATAACGCTTTGGCAAAAGCCTTTAAGGAAAACGGTGTCGATGACATTCTTTGCCTGTCTGTAAACGATACGTTTGTGATGAACGAATGGGCAAAAGATCAGGAAGCAGACAACATTAAGTTGATCCCAGATGGTAATGGCGAGTTCACCGATGGCATGGGCTTGTTGGTAGACAAAACAGACCTGGGCTTTGGGAAGCGATCGTGGCGCTATTCCATGCTGGTGAAGGATGGCACCATCGATAAAATGTTTATCGAGCCAGAGGAACCTGGTGATCCGTTCAAAGTGTCGGACGCTGATACGATGCTTCGCTACATCAATCCTGAGGCGGCTAAACCTAAGTGCGTTTCGATCTTTACCAAAGTGGGCTGCCCGTTTTGCGCCAAGGCCAAGACTATGCTCAAAGACCACGGGTTGGACTACGAAGAGTTGGTAATGGGCGAAGATTTCACAACACGCTCTTTGCTGGCTATTGCTAGCGCGACGACGGTGCCTCAAGTCTTTATCGATGGCAAACTGATTGGCGGGTCAGAAGCATTAGAGGCGTATTTCCAGGCAGCATAACGACAGGTTACGACTCACAGTTGCGTGTATCTGTGGTAAACCTCTAAGCGTCGGAAACCCGTTGAACGCTACGCTAACAGCGAGAGATGTTCAACGGTTTTTTTTGGGGTCTAGTAGCTTAGAAGGGCTGGTGTTCGTGGGTCAAAGCGAGAGGTTTGGCTCGATCACGAACCTGACGATGCTTTTCTCCATGCGCCTGAAGGGTATGAAGGTTTTATATGCTTTCAAAAATTTTTCTACTATTCCAAAAACTTTAAGGTAGGCTCTCATTTAGGTATGCAACGAGAGTGTTAGGTTCTGCGATCGCTGGTTTGGCAGCTTTTTCAACGTGTTAAGCCAAGTAATTTTAAGGGGATCTACAGCGCTCGTTTGTTACCACCAGCACTAAGGGTGGATCGACCAGCAACGGCTCTTTAGTTACTCATATATTGTCAATAGACGCCCCTCCACCCCTATGGTTATTCCCGCATCTTTGTTCTTAGTCACCTGTGTCGGCTGTCCCCCCACCTTAGCCCAGCCGACCCAAGAGCTGGCCGAAGCATCTCAACCGGATGCTATACCAGTTTTGCATGTGCTCGCACGGCCGCAGGTACATGACGAAGCCATTAAACCCACTGCACCTGATGCCCCTGCCACTGTGGAATGGTCAGCGCGATCGCGCGAAGCGAACCCTTCTACCGTGCTAAGGCGAGGTAGTAGAGGGGCAGAGGTTGCTCGCTTGCAAGCCCGCCTAGCTCGTCTAGGATATGCGGTATCTTTGATCGATGGCGATTTTGGCTTCAAGACTCAAGCAGCAGTGATGCAATTTCAATCTGCGCATGGGCTTTTGGCTGACGGAGTGGTAGAAGCCAGCAGTTGGGCCAAGCTCAACGCCGAGATTGCGCGATCAGGTCAGGTGCCCTCATCACAGTCACCGCGATTATGGGCGATACAGCCAGAGCGATCTGCATCACCATCACCGAAGACAGACTCAACGGCTATCGTTTCAACAGCTTTCAAGCCAACGCTTACTGCTTCTACTCCAAAGACCAACGAGTTTTCACAAAAAACCGGATGGATCGTAGTTTTGGTCATCGTTCAAGGTGCTGGTTGGTTGGTCATTTTGCAAGGGCTTAACAAAGAACTTGTGCTGCTAACTGGGCGATCGCTGTTTTCCGGCAAGAGGGTAGCTGAAAAAAGAAAGGTTACGCAAGGCGTCTGAAGAAAGTTTTGGCGATTGCCAACAAGCTAATTTGTCGTCTTGAGTAGCGCAGAGCGCAACGAAGGATGTATGCTTTGCGCGTTTAGCTCAGAAGCCTCCCTCTCTTTCGAGACGCTTAGCTTGACACAAAAGGATCTCTCAGACATCTTCTTAAGAGGAAGTAGTGTTTTTTTAGCTTCAAGCCGTCGCTTCATGCAGGCTTTGGCTTTTACTTTGCTCGCTACTTCTAGCTTCGACAGAGAAGGCTGCGCGGCGATGGTGGCTAGGGATTGATAGCATAATCAGTATAAACACAGAGGCTTTACAAAAGATTTATAGTATTTTCACTGATCTCTTTACAGCTTTGGGTAAAGATTAGATGAGTCTTCATCTGATCAACTATGAAAATCCTCTATAGCGCGATCGTTGCTTCCGTTGTTTTTGCCTCAATTACTGCTCCTGCACTGCAAGCGAGGGCAGACGATGATGTTCGGAGCGGAGCGTGGAACGAAGGCCGTGCGGCTGGTAAGGCGTGCGCCGTAGATAGCGCGAACTGTAGGTTTGACAACCCCTATCTGTCAAAGCCTGTCGATGAGGATTCTGGGGAAACGGAGTCTGACAAGCCAGATTCTGAGTCTCAAGCGCTCAGCAGTGCTGATTATATTGCTGGATTCATCGTTGGAAAATCTGAAGCGAGCAACAAGTAAGCACCACTGCAAGCCGTTTTACAGCAATTCTCAGTATTGTGAACAGTGCCCACAATACTTCAAAACGCCGCTTTGCGACAGTCGTAGACAATGCCACTCTACAATCTGTGGTTGACTCGTATGAGGGTGGCTGTAAGTGCTCTCGTGTTTTAGAGTCCGTCATCAATTAAGTTCAGAAACTTTGAAGTATCAGCCTTACTGCACCCGTCGTCACACATGAGGCTAGGGGCTGGAACCCTTGCCAAAAGTCATGTGCATGAGTCATTGATGACAGCCCCTGTATCAACGGTGTAGACCGTACCTACCGTTTGCTCACGTTCATTGCTAGATGAATTTGATGTAGCAGTTCTGTCATCGGTAGAGGTGCGGGCAAAATGTTTGTGGCGATCTGCTGGAGCGCGTCTGGCAAAGGGGCGATCGGCTCTGTGTCAGAGGTTCTGTAATGCTGGCGATGATCTAAAACCAGGATTGGTGGCCGCTTATGTAGGCTTTGCAGTGAAATCAGCATGGGGATGGTGAATGACTGCGCGATCGCATCTGTCCAACAGAGCAACAGCACATCCACGCTATGAGATTCTAGCTGCTGAAATACCTCCTGCCAGCAGCGGCCAATCGAGCCGCGCAAATCAGCGGTGTGCAGATATTGGATGAGCGCTTGCAACCACTCTGTTTCCATAGGAAAGCTATCCAAAAAGCGGGTGGCCGCATCTGGCGACGTTGGAGTTTCTAGCGACATCGGCAGCGTAAGGGCATCCAACGCCAGCACTAAAGGCCGCCACGCATACCCAGCCGCGATTTGGATCACTTGTAGAAGGGTGGCGATCTCCATCTTCGGCTCGATCGTCGGCAGCGCGCTAGAGGCAGAGAGACAGGGAAAGACGAGTAGGCCCTTCGCCTGGTTTGCCGCCTGGGAAGTTGCCTGGTCGATCGTAACAAGCGGCAACGAGGCAAGAAAGATATGTTGACAGTACAGTCGGAAATAGGAAGTGGCATCGGCTAAAACGCCGTCCAGCAAGACAACGTTTGGTTTCCACACCCGCGCTAGCAGTTCTGCCTGCTCCAGGTCGTCAGCCTCTAGGATGCGATGCTGGCATGAGTGCAAGAGAGCATCCAGAGCAGTTGAAGGAATGGGCTGATGTGGACTTGCCCAGACGCCAGGGCTAAGCCGTAAAACGGTCAGGATAGCAGAACGAGGGCTGTGTGCCGCGTTCTGGCGATCGACCACTAATTGCTGGAGGCATTTTTGGAGCCGTTTGGGTTGAATTGGCAGACTCAGCAAGTGATCGGCCTGTCGTTGCTGTGCCTGCTCTTCATCAACCTTAGTAGCCATCATGACCACTGGGATCTGTTGCGTATCCAAACTTGACTTGAGCAGGGTCAACACATCCCACCCGGAGAGCAACGGTAGCACCGGATTCAGAAAGATAATACATGGCTGCAAGCGACGCGCCTTTTCTAAGGCCTCAGTGCCTGAGCGAGCAATGACAACGCGATACCCTAACCCTGTCAACTCGTCCGAGAGCAACTCAACACCTTGAGGAACGGCTTCCACAATGAGCACCAACTGACTTCGCTGAGAAGCAGAAACGTCCAGTGCATAGCCACTGCCTGATAAGGTCGGCGTACCACTGCTGATCGAAGGCTGCGATCGACTCTGAGTAGTACGTGCGGCTTCGCTTCTCACCGTGTCTACATGTGAAAGCATCTCAGCGCACCCCTTTGATGTACCCTGCGCCTCTGGCAGCTTAGGCGGCAACAGAATGGTAAACTGGCTGCCCTCTCCCTCTTTAGAAATAAATGTCACATCACCACCATGTAACCGCGCCAGACGTTGCGTTAGCACTAATCCCAAACCTGTACCTTCAAACCGTCGCGTCAGCGGGTTCTCTAGCTGCTGAAATTTCTGAAAAATCAAATGCTGCTTTTCAGCCGGAATACCAGCCCCTGTATCCCAGACAGTGAAAGCAATCCAGCCACCCCAATAACCGACCTTTAGACCGATCGGGTCGTTAGGTTCGGTAAATTTGAGTGCATTCGAGATCAGGTGAACCAACATCTGGCGCAGGCGCTGCTCATCGGCTAGTAGCAGCCCCAAACCAGGTTCTAACGTCAGCGAGAAGGTTGGCTGGTGAGGCTGTGATTCAGATTCAGGTTGACTCTCTTGCAGTTGCTGCTGCCGTGCCTGTGCAAACGCGCGTTGACAAACCGTTTCCAGATCGACTGGCTCTAGCACTAACTCTAGTTGTCCAGTTTCTATACGGGTCAAATCTAGAATGTCGTTCACTACAGCCATCAAGTGGCGACCACTCTGGTAGATGAGCTGTGCGTAGTGAACCTGACGCTGGTTTAAAGCACCCAACGTCTGATCTTTTAGTAAACTAGACAGCCCTAAAACAGCCGTCAGAGGAGTGCGCAGTTCGTGACTAATACAAGCCAGAAATTCGTCTTTGAGCCGATTGAGCTGAACTAAATCAGCATTTTTAGCGGTCAGCTCTCTAGCAAGCTGCTGCTGCTCAGTGACATCTTGCGCCAAAATCAACCAAAGTTCATCAGAAGCTAAAGCTGGGTCATCAGGGGCAGACTCCGCGAGATGACTGCCGAGTGAGCGATCGTGTTCAGACCGCTCAGAAGCCACTTGATAAAAATTCTGCGACGCTTGAGCAGTGGGCCTATTGTCATGCAGCGTAGACAGCAAAGCTGCCAGTCGAAACAACTGTGAAGGGGAAGCTGATTCCTGGATAAATTGCGTTTTGACAGCAGTTGCTACCGTTTGCGTCCGATCGCCCAATTCCAAAGCTGCCTGCGATGTCAGCTTAGTCAATGGAATACGGACAAATTGTAAGATCTGCTCCTGCCCATCTTTGAGGGGGCATACGCAAATACAAGTGCCTGGTTTTGATCCCAGTTGACATGAACTGCCTTCCAACGGCGACAACGCTCTAAGGTTATCCTCTAACAGATTATCGACTGTAGGGGGGATTTCCACGTTGCCGATTTTAGCGTGCGCCTTCGAGCCCAGATGTGAAGGGTGCGATCCCGATAGCCAAGCGTCATCTTGTGATGGGCTGGTAGAAGACTCCGGGGATGACCATAACCGCCGAGCAGTTGATTGAGCCCCCACCATTGACGGCTCGGCCAACGGCATTTCTAACAACGTAGCCACTTCCTGACGTAGACAGGTGGGATCAAGAAGTTCACTAATTTGAGAACGCCAAATCGAATTCTGCGTTAGCACCTGACCGTTTCGGGTTTGCAACATCACAGGTAACGGTAGATGCTCCAGAAGCTCGTGCAGCAGAGGGGCTGCTGGTAGCAAACAGAACGGTGGCGGGGCTGTTTCTGGAGTAGGAGTAACAGGGGCTGACAGCAGGGTTGACTGAGTTGTCAAAAAATACAGCAGTCGGGAACTATCCAATAGCCCTAAAAAACAACCGTCAGCATTCGCCAGCGCGTAGCAAGCATGGGGTTGACACTGGAACTGCGGTAAGAAGGTATCGATTGCTAAATCAGTGGTGACAACCAACAACGGCTCGACGATCGACGGGGTGATGTCTAACAGCAGCACATCGCCTGTAAACTCTGAATGGTCGTTCTGAGCGCTCGGTTGTTGACCTGGCATTCCTGCAACAATGAGATGGTGGAGTAGGCGCTGCGCACTCACCCAGCCGATCGCGTGGTGCTGTTCATTGACCAATATCAGTCGATCGTGCACCTCTGCAAGAGCAGCCTTACCAGTCGTTCGTTGTCCTAAAATGGCAAGCGCTTCCGTCAGCCGTGCGCTTGCCAAACAGTAGGGTGCAGACTCAAGAAAGGACTGAAGACGAGGGAGGCTTGAGACCATAAAACGATTGCCTGAGAGAACAGGGACACGAAGCAGGCAACGCTAAAACGGGGCAATTGTACCGGGCAACGGTTTAGCAAAACTTCAACAACCAGCAGGCGCAATCAAAGTTAGAGACACTGACACCATCAGCACATGCACACAAAGACTTTTGTACTGAGGTTTTTATGCTTAGGTATGTTTAGGTGGCTGAAGTCACAACGAGGACTGAAATCACAACGAGTAAAAAGAAGACGTAAACGATTTCGGTCAATAGATGAGCAATACCACTCGATTATGCCCCTGTAGCAGGCTAGTATGCTCAGAGTCCGGCTAGTTTGTAACTATAATTAATTGAGTGCTAGAATCTTAATAAAAATTAAAGCTTTTCGAGCCATTTGCAGTAGACGCTTGAGGTCTAGGAGCAACAAAGGCTGTTTTAATCAGTGTCCAGGTTTTAGATCGTTTTGAACCATCCTTCGCCTAACTTGCAACGTTCTAAGCTCTCGATCGGTATTTTCCTCGAGTCTGAACCGCTGACTCAGGCACTCTTACCCTGGCTAGACCGCGATCGACATCTCATCACACTGCTGCAATCGAGCGATGAGTTCTTCACCTTTGTGGAGCAAGAAAAGCACAGCCTTGATTGCCTGGTTCTACGTAGCAGCCCAACCTTACCTCAGCTTGCGCATCAGCTACACGGTCAGGCAACGCTGCTTCCAGCAGTTGTGGTGAGTGAAGAGCCATTAGCCACCGTTGAGAATAGCCAATCAAGCACCTCTCCTGCTGCTATAGAGCCAACGCGGGTCAGTAAAGCAGTCGATTACCTTGGGCTTGCCTTTGCCTATCACACAGCAGAAGTGTGGATTACACCGAATCAATTTGAAGCCGTTAACGATGACATTGAACGGGCGATCGATCAATTCCTTCACCTTTCGCCAACGTGTCGCTTAAGCAACACACTTTCAACGGTTGATCTGGCGACAGATCTCAGTGCTCAAAACTTCCTTATGTTGCAACAGCGGCGATTATCAGAAAAGCTCAAAGAACGACTGGGTTATCTCGGCGTTTATTACAAGCGCAATCCACGCAATTTCTTCCGCTATTTGTCCGCAACACAGCAGCAAGAAGCCTTAGCGCAACTCCGCAGTGAATATCGAGAGATTGTTTTACATTACTTTGGAGAAGACGACACGCTCAATCAGCGCATTGATGAGTTTGTCAATTCTGCCTTCTTTGCCGATGTTGCGACGTCGCAAGTGGTAGAAATCCACATGGATTTGATGGATGAGTTTGCGAAACAGCTAAAATTGGAGGGCCGTAGCGATGACATTTTACTAGATTATCGCCTGACGCTGATTGACACGATCGCTCATCTATGCGAGATGTATCGACGTTCTGTACCAAGAGAAGCGTGAGCTTGATCCGTGAAACGGTATTGCAACCTCTGTCTCTTTAGGAAACGATCGCACTAAAATAATGAGGCATCAGCCCTGGCTTTTATGCTTGTTGAACCTTCTATGAGCTCCCTTAAAAAAACCTACATCCTCAAGCTCTACGTTGCTGGAAATACACCAAGCTCAATTCGCGCGCTGAAAGTCTTAAATGACATTCTTGAAAAAGACTTTCAAGGTGTTTACGCGCTGAAAGTGATTGATGTTTTGAAGAATCCTCAACTTGCCGAGGAAGATAAAATCTTAGCAACTCCAACGCTGTCTAAAATTTTGCCGCCGCCTGTACGTAAGATTATTGGTGACTTGTCTGATCGTGAAAAAGTGCTCATTGGGCTGGATCTCCTCTACGAAGAGCTACGAGATGACGCTTTTGACTTGCTAGAGTAACCGATCAAACTGTTCACGATAGGGCGTATGCTACCAATAGCAAAACGGTACGGCACAACGACAAACAAGCCAGTTTATCGATTGTCTTAATCATATCCTATGAACCAACTGAGCCAAAGTTCACCAAACGGCGAACACAACATCCCCGGTGTGCAAAAAATTCGCACCATGATTGAAGGGTTTGACGACATTAGCCACGGTGGATTACCCACAGGTCGTACAACCCTCATTAGTGGGACATCCGGCACAGGCAAAACACTATTAGCCATTCAATTTCTGTACCACAGTATTGTTGATTTCGACGAATCAGGTATTTTTGTCACGTTTGAAGAATCTCCCGCTGATATCATCAAAAATGCCTTCAGTTTTGGTTGGGATCTACAGAAATTTATTAATGAAGGCAAGCTTTTTATTTTAGATGCATCTCCCGATCCAGAGGGGCAAGATATAGCAGGTAATTTTGATTTATCAGCTTTGATTGAGCGGATTCAGTATGCGATTCGTAAATACAAAGCGAAGCGGGTGTCGATCGACTCTGTAACAGCCGTTTTCCAACAATACGATTCCGCTGGTGTGGTGCGACGCGAAATTTTTCGGTTGGTCGCTCGCCTCAAGCAAGTGGGCGCAACTACGCTGATGACCACAGAGCGTGTGGAAGAATATGGCCCCGTCGCTCGTTTTGGCGTCGAAGAATTTGTCTCCGATAATGTGGTGATTATTCGTAACGTATTGGAGGGGGAACGACGGCGGCGAACGATCGAGATTCTCAAACTACGTGGCACTACCCACATGAAGGGGGAGTATCCCTTCACCATTACCAATAACGGCATCAATATCTTCCCACTGGGAGCGATGCGTTTAACTCAGCGATCGTCTAATGTGCGCGTTTCATCTGGAGTCAAAACGCTGGATGAAATGTGCGGCGGCGGCTTCTTTAAAGACTCCATTATTCTGGCAACGGGGGCAACTGGAACCGGCAAAACCATGATGGTGAGCAAGTTTTTGCAAGATGCTTGCCAACGAGGCGATCGTGCCATTTTGTTTGCCTATGAAGAGTCACGCGCTCAGTTATCTCGCAATGCCTATTCCTGGGGCATCGACTTTGAAGAATTGGAGCAAAAAGGCGTACTGAGAATTATCTGCGCCTACCCAGAATCAGCAGGCTTAGAAGATCATTTGCAGATTATTAAAACCGAAATTGCTGAATTTAAACCGTCACGAATTGCGATCGATTCTCTTTCAGCTCTGGCTCGTGGTGTCAGCAATAACGCCTTTCGTCAGTTTGTGATTGGCGTCACTGGTTTTGCCAAACAAGAAGAAATTACGGGCTTCTTTACCAATACGTCTGATCAATTTATGGGGTCGCATTCCATCACCGATTCCCATATCTCCACCATCACCGACACAATTTTGATGCTGCAATACGTTGAAATTAGAGGTGAAATGGCACGAGCAATCAATGTCTTTAAGATGCGAGGTTCCTGGCATGACAAAGGCATTCGTGAATACACTATTAGCGAGCGTGGCCCCGAAATTAAAGACTCCTTCCGCAACTTTGAGCGCATTATTAGTGGCTCACCCACACGCATTGCAATTGATGAGAAAAGCGAACTGTCACGCATTGTCAAAGCAGTGCAGCCAAAAGATGAAGGATAGAGAGGAGAGTTTTGAATTTTGAGTTTTGAATAGGGCAGTTCTAAATCATTCGTGAAAAGTATGTTATGTCTGCCCCAGTCAGTCGTCAGCCCAGATTTAAAGCTGACCGCTGTAGCTTACTTCTCCGAAGGAGTAAGCTAAATCAGAATCATACTCACAAAGCAAATAGGATCGCTATAGCAAAGCCGTATTTGCTATTCAAGCAGGTTAAAAATTAACTCGACACTCAAAACTCTCAACTCAAAACTCTTAACTCTTATGTCTCCAGAAGTGGTCGAAATTCTTTCAGCGGAAGAACTCCGTCGAACCGTGACGCGCTTGGCATCGCAGGTAGTTGAACGATCGGATCTCTCTAAACTCGTGCTCCTGGGTATCTATACGCGAGGGGTCAACCTGGCAGAAGTGTTAGCCCGTCAAATTGAGGCACTAGAAGGTGTGGTGGTGCCATTGGGGGCGATCGACATCACCTTCTACCGTGATGATTTGGACAGTATTGGCATTCGCACTCCAGCCAAAACCGATATTCCCTTCGACCTTTCTGGTAAAACCGTCGTGCTGGTAGATGATGTCATTTTCAAAGGGCGCACCATTCGAGCGGCCTTAAACGCAGTGAATGATTATGGTCGTCCAGAGGTCATTCGTCTGGTCGTACTGGTCGATCGCGGGCATCGTGAACTGCCCATCCATCCCGACTTCATCGGCAAGCAACTCCCTACAGCCAAAGAAGAACAGGTCAGGGTTTATCTCCAAGACATTGATGGACACGATGGAGTGGAGTTAATCAGGGTGTAGGGGTTAGGGTGTAGAAGAAAGGCTTAAGGATAAAGGATGAAGGCTAAAAGTGACGTTAACAGCTTTAGCCTTTGCTTATAGCTCACACCTCACATCTCACACTCTCACTTCATGGAAACCCAGATTCGTAAAGCTGACCACCTTCGCATTTGCCTGGATGAAAATGTCCAGTGTCGCCAGATTACAACAGGCTTAGAGCGCTATCGCTTTACCCACTGCTGTTTGCCAGAGATCGATCGCCATGACATTACTCTGACGACCACCTTCCTTGGTAAGACGCTAGGCGCACCGCTTTTGATCTCCTCTATGACCGGAGGCACAGACCATGCCAAAGCCATCAATTACAGATTGGCAGCCGTTGCCCAACACTATCGGTTAGCGATGGGTGTTGGTTCTCAGCGGGTTGCTGTTGAGCAGCCAGACGTTGCTGCAACGTTTGCCGTCCGCGCCGTTGCTCGTGATATTCCGCTCTTTGCAAATTTAGGGGCGGTGCAGTTGAACTACCGCTATGGTCTGGATGAGTGCCGCCGTGTGGTCGATGATCTCGAAGCGGATGCCCTCATTCTGCATCTAAATCCGCTGCAAGAATGCATTCAAACCAGAGGCGACACCAACTTTCAAGGTTTGTTAGACAAAATTGCGGTGTTGTGTGAGACATTGCCTGTGCCCGTGATTGCCAAAGAAGTGGGTAACGGCATTTCAGCCGCAATGGCAATCAAGCTGATGGAAGCGGGCATTGCCGCGATCGACGTAGCAGGAGCAGGCGGTACGTCCTGGGCCTTGGTGGAAAGCGAACGTGCAACGGATGACCAGCAGCGTCGCTTGGGTAAAACCTTTGCAGAATGGGGGCTACCGACGGCAGAATGTCTGACCGCAGTAAGAGCGATCGCCCCGCACATGCCCCTCATTGCTTCTGGTGGACTGCGCGATGGGCTGGAAGCCGCCAAAGCGATCGCGCTGGGTGCAGATCTGGCTGGCATGGCACTCCCGTTTTTGCAAGCGGCCCACGAATCAGAAGCGGCACTTTACGAACTGGTCGAGATTTTGATGGCTGAAATGACAACCGCCATGTTTTGTACGGGGTGTGAAAATTTGGAAGCTCTGCGATCGCCCAGTATTTTGCAAAAAATTAGTTGCCCTGATTAAACGAATCAGCTTGAGGGAATTCTACATATGCAGAGCGTTTCTTCTAAAACAACATTCTCATGCAAGATCCTTTTCTAGTTGAAGTTGAACCATCCAAAGGCTGGTCTGAAGGACTTATAATTATTAGGGGATACAGGTCAGAATATAGCTTTGATTGAAGTACCCAAAGTGACTGGAAGTGGTTTTTAAGAGATACAGGATGGAAGGGTTCAATCCACTATCTTTGGTGGGATTCAACAGACAAACTTTGCGCCAATTGGAGCGGAGTAAAGGAACGTGCTGAAAACGTCGGTAGAGATCATTTCTACCAATTAGTTAAAAACCTTCCAGACAAATCTGTGTCAGTAATTGGCTACTCACTCGGCGTTCAGGTTGTTTACTATGGGCTAAAAAACTGGTCGCCATCTAAGAAATTATTAAACAACACGATTCTTCTTGGTGGGGCTGTTCGAAGGACTAAAGAATGGGGAAGTTCAACTTCAAGCCTGGTTGGACAAGTTGTTAATGTCTATAACTCTCTAGATCCGACATTGATGAGCCTCTATCGAAGTGGAGAGTTTTTAGTAAGGTCGAGTCCATGTGGACTTAAACCGATTAAAGGCTATCATCCTAAAGTTACTAACATCAATGCAACATCTTTAGTCAGAGCATCTCACTCTGAAGTAAATTACTTACGTGCTTTGAGACAGACTGTAGGACAAAGATTGTGGGGTATTTAACCATCTCTCAATTCGCTACTGAGCGCATATAAGCGGTCTCCCTGAAAGTCTGGCAGAAATCAGGGAGGTGTTCTCAGTATGTTTTATTTGCTGGCAGTGTCACAATTAGTTCGCTTGCAAAGACGGTTAATGGTACGACTCCAGAGCGGCTGTGCCATGCTCGGAGGCGCGAATTTCACGATCGTCGATCGTGGGTTCCTTCGTATAGACAGAGCCAAGCAGCACATTGAGAACGCCGCCCTCGTCTGCTAAGCGCACGGCACGATGGGTAATCAGTTCACCCACATTGAGAATCACGTTGTCCTGCGGATCGAGGATGACACGCGTGACTGGGCGACCGAGCGCTTGCTCAATGCGTTGCTGCTTAATCGCACGGGCACTGCGGCCCTGGAGTTCCTGCGCTTTTTCTTGTAACGTTTGCCAGAAGTTGCTTATGTTTTCTTGGGCAAGAGCAGTGCGATCGTGGAGTTGCGATCGGCCTTCCAACCAGGCATCATCGGCACTGGAGCGAATGGCTTCTGCTGGCGCTAACCCAACCGCACTTAACAACGCGACTTCTTTGCCATGCAGTTTGGCATCAGCAATCACGGAGTCGGTAACGATTTGCCCAGGAGCCGCGATGATAAAGCCATCGGCTGTTTGCACCATGCGCGATGCTCGACGGCCTTTTGCCTGGTCAACCGTACTGCGTGCCGCTAGTTCACTGGCAGATTGACGAATCGTTACAGCCGCGCTTTGGGTCGCATTCTGAATGCGATCGCTTGCCATTGCTGCCGTTTGCTGTACGTTGCGGCTTAATGGTGCGGTGACACTACCGCCCGTTGCAACATAAAGTGCATCCAGCATACCCAACTGCTCTGCACGCTCAACCAAAGCAGGCGCTACTTCTTGACCTTGCAGGGCCAGGATCGTGTTGTCTTGGGTAAAAAGGTCTTGCTCTATGCGGCGACCGATCACAAAAAGCCGCTGCTCGGTTGGGTCAGCTAATTGATTGGTGAAGGTTGCTGTGGCAGAGCGATCGAAGTCCTGGAACTTACCGCCCACCTCTTGCAGTTGATCGGCTGTGGCTTCGCTTGCAGTCTGTAGTGCTTCGGTAGCGGCCTGTCCCGCTTCCTGGAGCCGTAGGTTAGCCACCTCAGCCGATGCCTGCAATTGACGGTTCGCGGCATCTGCCGATGCTTGCAGTCTACGGCTTGCGGTATCTGCTGTTTCTTGCAGTCTGCCACCAGCCGCCTGAATGCCACCTTTAATGCCACCAACTTGCTCACGCATTAGCTCAGCGGTTTCGGGTGGTACAAAGGCGACATCGCGTCCAATTTTTAATGTTTTGGGAGCGGGCACAAACGATCGCCCAGAGTACACATCTGAAAACAAGCCACCGGAGGACTCGTAGCCTGCAACCGTACCAGAGCGATTGTCAAAAAATAGATCGACTAACGTACCCAGATTAAGCCCGTCTGTGGTCAAAATTCTGGTGCCTTTCAGGACGTTGTTATGACGCAAAATGGCTTTGATTTCGGGATGCTTGTGCGCCTTGATCACCGACGCTTGAGATGCAACGACAACCGCATCGGCACCGATCGCCATAACCTCTTCTAAGAGAATCACTCTGGCATCGCGAAACACACCTTTCTCCTGCACCAAGAAACCCAAAATTTGATTACTTTCCTGATCAAAAATTAAATCTTGGATGCGTTCAATTCTTAAACCTGTGTCGTAAGTAACGACGACTTTACCGATGACATCACTGCCTTTACGCATGGCTGTTATCCCTCATGACTCCTGCTAAAACGATGAGATCTTGTGTCCGTGTGCTCTGCTTCAACGCATTCTTTTAATGCTGATGCCGAGCTATTACATGTTCACTAGTGACATGGCTTTGTAGTGGGCTGTAGCGATCGTCACGTCCAAAACCAGGAACTACATTTATGACGCCAATATATTCCAGTGCAACACCAATGACCGCAGCAAGTGTGATTAGCGCTGTAATGTTTTCGCCCGTATGAGACTGCTTCCCAACAAGTCTTGGCATTTGTTACTCCTTCAAATTTGAGATGCTATGTAAAACTCGATTAAACGGACGCACTTTTAAAGCGGTCAGCGGTCAGCCCATGTAGCACGTTCAGTTTAATTGCGTCGGACCACTTAGTAATTTCCTTTCCGCTTACTAGAGCCTCTTTTAATGATAAGAAACAACGTTCTTAGATTTCCCTACCAGGCGAGGTATCTTTTTTTACGCGGCAGTCTGTATGAAGGCAGAGATGATTGGATGAAAAATCTTTTCGTAATCGCCTACTCCGTTCTGCACTTTGAGGATACTGGTGGCGAATTCAAGAAAAAAAGGCACGATTGGAAGATCAGTGGAGCGACGCACCGGGTTTGGACAGGGAGAACAGCTATAACTCTACACCCCAAAACTTTGAACAGATCCCTGCTAAGGAACGAGAATTAATTAAAGTGTGATCTTGAGGTACGGGCGTACGGTCGTGCGCCCCCTACAGAACATCTCACTTGTCGAAGTTATTCAATCCGCGATCCTAAGACCGCTCGGATTGCCCGACAAGCTTTTCCAAAAGGGAATGTGTACCTGAACCTGCGCGATGAGTTAGGAGTGGTCTACGAGGATGAACAAGTTGCCGAGTTGTTCTGTGCCACGAGCGGACAAGCGGCTTACTCGCCTGAACCATTAGTGATGGTGAGGGTGACGCAGTTCATGGAAGGACTGAGCGATCGACAGGCAGCCGAAGCGATGCGGAGTCGAATTGATTGGAAGGATGGGTTGGGATGGTCGCTGCGTGATGAAGGCTTTGATGGCGTGAAGCAGCTCCCGCCCCATCATCAGTTAATTGACTCGCCGTATGATGTTGACGCCCGCAATCGCACCAAACATGGGCTGAATTGGATGGACTACACGGTGCATCGGAGTGAAACCTGTGACAATAGCGACGTGAATCTGCTCGCCACCAATATCCTCAAAGTGCAGGGCGGTGCAGGCGATTATTGAAAGATTTGGCAGTCAATCAGGGTTACAGGCGCTTCAACCATTAGCCTCGTAGCGGTTAGCTCAACCACCAGAGCGCTGAAAGATACGTTCACAATGCAACGATCTTAGAACTCGAAGATGGCCCAATCTGGTTCGCGGTAGTAGCGGGTCATGTCATCAAACTTGCGTAACTCAACCCGATCGACCCAAAACGCTTGAGGTTCCTGCTCCAGCCATTGCTGGTTGAGTTGTACAAAACTGTCGCTCAGAGCCGCAAGTAGCTCAGACGAAGGAATAGAGCCGAAATACCCCAACGTGATGTGAGGCGTAAAGTAGTACTGTTGTTCAATGCCTAACCCAATCAAATCTGAGTTCTGAAAGATGGCGCGGCGGAGTTTCAACGCACGATCGTAAGAATGCTCATCGGTCGGCGCTAGACACACCGCGATCGCCCGTGGCATGACCATCAGCCCCAGTGCTTGAAACTGTAGAGGTTTCCCTTCAACCATCGCATGAGATTGACGGAAAATCGTTGCAATCTGGGTTTGAAGCTGTTCTTCAAACCCAGGGTTCTCCTGACTGGCATCACGAAAGGCACTATCCCAGATTAAATCTGCCACCGTAAGGTGAAAGCTTTCCGGTGGCACAGGCACAAATAGCTCCCCGCCCAGCTTATGCAGAAGTTGCTGCTGATACTGGTTCAGGCTCTCGTGCAAAGTCACATTTTTTGTGTCCTCGCTTCCTGGCGGCGTCACGATCGTATAGCCGGGAAACGGAGCTGCTTTTCGACCACTTGCCGGGTCGTGTTGAAATTTGGGAGATTCCTGAAGATGCTGCACCTGAGAGCGATACGTTTCCGGTAGGATCAAACGCATCGCCCGATTCAGATAAGTCTGATAGTTCTCGTCCAATGTCGATCGCCTCGCAAGATTATTTCATCATATCTATGACTGGGTGCTTCTCTAGGACTGGGTGTTTTAGAGAGCTGATGCATCTCGCTATGCGTAGATACTGACCGATGCTCACCTGCACAACCCAACCGTCAAAGACCAGCGTGCAAAAATAGTTGATCCCCACCATAATCTAAAGCCAATTGGGCAGGATTGCTAGGACAATACAATTACGGGCGAGAACGGGAGGTATTCAAAATGCCAATTTACCTGTACTGGGGCGAAGATAGCTTTGCGATCGCCCAAGCAGCAACCACGCTCCATCGGCAACTGCTTGATCCCGTCTGGAGCAGCTTTAATTACGACAAAATCACCGCTGAGCAGCCCGATGCTATCATGCAGGGCTTAAATCAAGCTATGACTCCACCCTTTGGCGCAGCTCATCGTCTGATCTGGCTAGCCGAAACCACGCTCTGTCAGCGCTGTCCTGAAGCGATTTTGACTGAGCTAGAACGCACATTACCAGAGCTGCCCGCAAGCACCACTTTGCTATTGACCACCAGCAACAAGCCAGACAGTCGCTTAAAGTCTACAAAACTACTCCAAAAGCACGCCACGCTTCAAGAATTTTCTCTCATTCCCACTTGGAAAACCGATTTGCTGGTCAAGCAAGTGAAGCAAATTGCGCAAGCTGTTGGGGTTAAGCTAACTGCTCACGGTGCGGAACTGCTAGCCGATTTGGTAGGCAACGACACGCGGCAACTGCATAGCGAACTAGAAAAACTGTGGCTGTATGTCGGTGACTCGCATCAACCGCTAGATGAAGTGGCGATCGCTACACTTGTAACCGCCAACAGCCAAAGCACCATCCAGCTAGCCGCTGCCATCCGCCAGGGACAAACATCCCAGGCGCTTGACTTAGTTGCGGACTTGTTGCGCCAAAATGAACCCGCTCTACGCATCGTCAGTAGCCTGGTCACACAGTTTCGCACCTGGCTGTGGATTAAAGTGATGCGAGATGCAGGCGAACGCAGCGAACAAGAGATTGCCAAAGCCGCCGAACTGCGCAACCCCAAGCGCCTCTATTTTTTGCAGAAAGAGGTAGAGTCACTGTCCTCCCAAACGCTGGTGCAGACCCTGCCGTTGCTGCTAGAGCTAGAAGCCAGCTTGAAGCGAGGGGCCGATGATCTGATCACATTGCAAACTAAAATTATTGAGCTATGTGAGCTATGCCGATAATGGCGATCGGGTACGCTTGAGCGATTGGTGCAGTGCCAGACACAATGCCCCTCTTCTTTTAGGTAGTGAAACCCCTACCGATCGCTGATTTAAACGGATCGGGCATTGAATTAAGATAATGGTGTCAAGCGCGACCACAGTCTGCCTTGGCACATATCAATAGCGAAGATTTAAACCGATGGGATTTTTTGATTCTGAAATTGTCCAGCAAGACGCCAAACAGCTTTTTGAGGATTATCAATCGCTGATGGTGCTTGGGGCTGATTATGGGAAGTTCGATCGCGAAGGTAAAAAGCTGTTCATTGAACAGATGGAAACTATGATGGAGCGCTACCGTATCTTCATGAAGCGCTTTGAACTCTCTGAAGATTTTATGGCCCAAATGACTGTGGAGCAGCTTCGCACCCAGCTCGGTCAGTTTGGTATGACTCCCCAGCAAATGTTTGACCAAATGAACCGCACGCTAGAGCGAATGAAAGCTGAAGTCGAGAGAACGGCGTGATAGCTGTTGGTTGTATAGCCCTTTGGGCATTCAAGAAAGGTTTCTAGTTGTTAGACAATTCTTCTAACAACTAAAAACTAATCGCTTTCTAGGGTCGGCTAAACTCTGAGGGCGATCGAAAATTTTCTACAGGTATACCTTGCAGTGCCTGTTGCATAAAGTCACGCCAGATCGGTGCAACGTACCCGCCACCCGTTGCGCCATGCCCTAGCGGACGGTAATCGTCGTTCCCGACCCATACGGCGGCTGATAGTTGAGGCACATAGCCCACAAACCAGATATCTCGTTCCGAGGATGTGGTGCCCGTCTTACCAGCGGCGGGACGATCAAGCCTTGCTGCCACTGCCGTTCCCCGGTTGATGACGCCCTGTAGCACGTCGGTCAGCGAAGCGGTTGCCCACGGATCGAGTACCAGTTGTGGTTTCGGCGTGTTATCTAGCAAAACATTGCCGGTGCTGTCTGTAACCTGCACGATCAGGGTTGTTTCCGAATACCAACCGTTGCTAGCAAAGGTAGCGTAGGCTCCAGCCATTTCTAACGGCGTGAGATCAACCGAACCAAGTGGCAAGGAAACCACAGGCTCGATCGGGCTGCGAATGCCGATCGTTCGGACGACATCGATCACCTTGTTCAACCCAACTTCTTGCCCAATGCGAACGGCTGGAACGTTGCGCGATTGTTCCAAGGCCGATCGGATAGGCATTGAGCCACGGAACGTGTGATCGTAGTTCTGCGGCGAGTAGTATTCGTAACCATCGGGATAGCTTACAGGCGTATCCGAAATCGTTGAATCGGGCGTGAACTTACCAGAGGCAAACGCTGTGTAGTAGACAAACGGTTTAAATGCCGAACCAGGCTGCCGTAAAGATTGCATAGCTCGGTTATATTGGCTCTTACGATAATCCACCCCACCAACCATCGCCTTCACAAAATGGGTGCGCGGATCGACGGCTACTAAAGCCATTTGGTCAGCATAGACGCCCTGATTCAGTAAATTTGCATGCCCACGAGCGACAACATCTTCAGCAACACGCTGGAGCTTGGTATCAACTGTGGTTTGTACTCGCATCCCACCCTTAAGGACAGCATCTTTCCCAAACCGCTTTGTCAGCTCCTGCACTGCTGCTTCGGTGACATAGGGTATGGTGCTACCTTGAAAAGACGTGATTTTACCCAGTTTGATGGGTTGTTTCCGGGCAGCTACTTCCTCTTGGGGCGTAATCCAGTGCAAATCTCTCATGCGACGCAGTACAGTTAGCTGCCGTTGCTTCGCAGCCTTGTAGTCAATGAAAGGGCTAAGGCTTTCGGGAGCTTGAATCAGCCCTGCCATCATGGCAGATTCCGCCAGAGTCAGGTTTGCAGAAGATTTGCCAAAATAGCTTTCAGCTGCCGTTTCAGCGCCATAGGTGTTGTGTCCCCAGTAGACCTGGTTCAGGTACATCTCAAAGACCTGAGTTTTGGAGAAGATTTGCTCCAACCGGAGCGCCAGCACAGACTCTGCCACTTTGCGGCTAAAGGCACGTTTCGGTGTGAGAAACAGGTTTTTGACCAACTGCATGGTCAGGGTCGAGCCGCCTTCAACCGTTGACCCTGTTGACCAGTTTGCTAAGAAGGCGCGCATGACGGCACCTGGGTTTACTCCATGATGAGAGTAGAAGTAGCTATCTTCGATCGCCAACACAGCCCGCTTGAGGTTGGGCGAGATCTTGTCTAGCGGCACGACTTCTCGGTTTGCCTCGCCATGAATGCTGGTCAGCAGCTGGCCCTTCACATCGTAGATATGGGTCGTCTCGCTGGGCACATAGCTACGGAGAATGCGCACATCTGGCAAGTTACGAAAGCTGATAGCTAGACCCACCAGCCCACCAGCGACGACAGAACTCGTCAGCATCGTGACGCCAAGTACCATACCACCCGTCACCTTGCCAACGGTTTTAACGATCTGATAAATCGTGTCTGGTGCGCCAGGGTGTTTGCGTTGTTGAAGAGTGTTGGATGCCACGACGACTTTAAATCCTTGCAACGATGAAACAGGGCAGTCTTTAGCGATCGTGTTAGGTAGTCAGCGATCGCGTCACAGGTACTCAATCATACTATTCATGCCCGAAACGGAGGTATCCGCACGGCTTTAGCAGCAAGGTTAACATCATAACTACGGGATGGATGACAAACCACGTTAAATTAATGGCAGGCAGCTTGTTGATAACTTCATTAAGGAAGTGCCAATGCGCGTTAGCCTTACCAAGCATTTGAGGCTCTGTGCCCTGTTACCCTTCCGTGTTTTTTGATAACAATGTCTAATCTGTCCTGGCTGCGACGTGGCATCAGCGAAATTTTTCCCGATCAGGTCGAGTCTACCAGCGGTGATGAGAATCTGGAGCAACGGTTAGCGCAGAGCGATCGCCCTCTTCGTATCAAGTTAGGCATTGACCCGACCGGGACGGACATTCATCTAGGGCATAGCATTCCGATGCGGAAGCTGCGAGCGTTTCAGGATGCGGGACATACCGCTATTTTGATTATTGGTGACTTTACCGCTCGTATTGGCGACCCCACAGGCAAATCAGAAGTCCGCCGTCAGTTAACCGAAGACGAGGTGCGCGCCAATGCCCAGACGTATCTGAATCAAGTTCGTCCGATTTTAGACTTTGAAACACCAGGACGTTTGGAAATTCGCTACAACTCAGAGTGGTTGTCGAACCTGAATCTCAGCAAAATTCTACAGCTCCTCGCCACCACAACGGTTGGGCAAATGCTGGCAAAAGAGGGGTTTTCAGAACGCTATGACAAGGGCGATCCCATCTATTTGCATGAATTCCTGTATCCCCTCATGCAAGGCTACGACTCTGTTGCCATCGAAGCCGATGTTGAACTTGGCGGCACTGATCAAAAATTTAACATTGCGCTCGGTCGAGATTTGCAGCGTCACTTCGGGCTACGTCCCCAGTTTGGGCTACTCGTCCCCATTTTGCTAGGTACCGATGGCATTCAAAAGATGTCGAAATCGCTGGGAAACTATGTGGCCTTGTCAGAAGATGCGCTCACTATGTACTCCAAGCTAGAGAAAACATCCGATACGCTGCTTAAGTCCTACTTTGAACTGCTCACCAATTTGCCGATCAACCATATCCCTGAGAATCCCCGCGAAGCGCAAAAGCTGCTGGCGCTGACGGTCGTTACCCATTATCACGGTGAAGCCGCTGCGAAACAGGCACAACAAGATGCGATCGCCCTCGTGCAAGGCAATACGACTCAGGCAGATACGGTTCCTGAATTCTCCCTGTCTTCAGTACAATTTCCTGCCAAGCTGTTCTTCCTTGTCAGTGCCAGTGGTTTATGCAAAAGCAGTTCGGATGCACGACGTCAAATTCAAGGGGGAGCCGTGCGGTTAGATGGGGAAAAGGTTGAGGAGGTCGATCGTGTCTTCAATGTTCCCGATGATCTCGTTGGCAAAGTGTTGCAACTCGGCAAAAACAAATTCGTCCGCTTCCTCATCTAACCCTTTTCTCAGTGAACTTAGCGTCTCGGCGGTTTCATCTCACCGCTGAGGCGCAGAGAACGCAGAGGTTTCTTGAAAGTTGGTGGCAATTCGCTTCAGACCGCTCTTGAGAACAGGGACATTGAAATTAATTAGCAATCCCACAGTTAAGCAAGAGAGTTTGAGATAGGTTAGCAATTGTGCGCTGTGAACGGGTAGAAGCACCTCAACCGCTTTTAGCTCCAGAATCAGCCTATCCTCCACCACTACATCCAGACGATACCCACAATCTAGCTGGACACCCTTATAGACTATGGGTAATGGCTTTTGGCGCTCAAACTCCAGACCAGCCAACGATAGCTCATAGCAGAGGCAGTGCTCGTAGGCAGACTCCAATAGCCCTGGCCCTAGATGACGATGCACCTCAATACACGCTCCGATCGTCTGCTGCGTTAACTCATCAAAACTCCGCGTCTCCGCGTCTCTACGGTTCATCATCAGACCTCAATATCAACCCTCCCATTCAGCATTCTTTTTTGCCGTGAAGGATAAATTGGCAATGGATGCACATAGAGCCAATTTACAGAACGATTTAATTTTGTATCAAATTTGACTGTAATTATCGAAATGCTATGGGTGAAAGATAAACTGGTAAGAGTGATATTGGACGAATAAGGCACTCCTGACCGACTATGACTACATCTACACTAATTAACGATTCTGACCTGAAACTTAAACATCTCTCCAGCATGCTCGCCTCACTCACCCATCGTTTAGAGGTCGCTAGAACTGGTCACAACGAGCAATTGACCGCGTTGCTAGAGCGTGAATATGAGCAGTTGATAGGAGAGCGCAAAGCGGTACAACACGCATCCTTTAACCCTGTGCAAGCGTGGTTTCAACACCTGTGGGATCATTTTTCAGATACCGTTCCTAGCCTGTACCAGCTTCAAGTAACGCAACTCGCCGACGGCAAAGGGCACGCGTACTGGAGCGTTTACTACCCCAAAACAGGGCAACGGCTGGTGACACAATCTGAAACCGAAATGCAGGACTGGATCAAGAAAAACTATTGGGCTGCTTAAATCTTTGTAGCGCCGTCTTCATGCCCTCAAGCTGACGAAGAGAGATGGCTTGAGGGCATGCGCTCGTTTACAGCAATGAACGCATCGCTTCTACGTCCTTTAATTCACCACCAAATCATCACATCAAGAGAAGAAAGCAAGCAGTGTAGAATACTCACGATCGTGTCCCTGCGATCGTCAGTTTTGAGCGCAGAGAAAGCAGACTGAACGCTAAAAACGAACTACTCCACACGGCTCCGATGTTTGATTTTCTCTCTACCTATGGCTTCCTCATCGTCTCCATGCTTTTGGGAGCCATGCTGGGGCTATCGCTTTACCTACCGCTCATGGCAGGACAGCTATCACTGGCAAGTCCTGGTTTTTATGCGTTAGGGGGCTACATCGCAGCGATTTTGTCAACGCAGGTCTTCAAACCCGAAGGAGTTTTTCCCATTCCACTCCTGCTGCTAGAGATGCTGGTGGCTGGGTTTGTTTGTGGCTTGTTGGGGATTTTGGTGGGCATTCCAGCACTACGGCTGCGGGGTATCTATCTCGCGATCGCCACCATTGCCTTCGTCGAAATTCTTCGCATTCTCGCGCTCAACCTGGAGATCACAGGTGGCGCAGTCGGCATTTTCGGCATTCCACAACCGTTTCATGCGGCGATCGACTATCTGTGGGTTGTCCTACCCTTACTGGCTATCAGTATCGCGTTTGTTTATCGCCTTGAAAATATCCGTATCGGTCGGGCCTTCATCGCCATTCGTGAAGATGAACTCGCCGCCGATGCGATGGGCATTAATCCGACCTACTACAAAGTCCTGGCATTTGCGCTAGGTGCTATGTTGGCAGGCATTGTTGGTGCAGTTAGCGCTCACTTCCTCAACACCTGGAATGCCCGTCAAGGAACCTTTGATGCCAGCATTATTTATCTGACCTTCGTGCTGATTGGCGGCTCTAGAACGGTAGTTGGGCCTGTAGTGGGCGGCATGATCTTCACCGCGCTACCAGAGATTCTCCGTGCGGCTGCCGATACACCCGGACTGCCCTCGTGGATAGCGCAATTCCTCCGGGATGGTCGTCTGATTCTGTTTGGCTTACTGATTGTGATCGGTTCCGTTTTCTTCCCACAAGGGCTGGTCACTCCTAACCTGCTCAAACCACGCAAACCCAGACAGAGAGCCTAGATGTACCATATTGCCCTTGCTGTATCAGAGAGGGAGTTCGATCGCTGTTTCCCCATCATGCTCGAACTACGCCCTCATCTCTTGGCATCCAAGTTCGTCCAACAGGTGCAACGACAACAGCAGAACGGCTATCAACTGGCCTATCTCGATGACCAAGAACTGGTTAAAGCCGTTGCAGGGTTTCGATTATCAGAATGCCTCGCCTCAGGCAAGTTTTTATACGTCGATGATTTGGTCACGCGATCGAGCGATCGTTCTCATGGCTATGGCGAAGCACTCTTTCAATGGCTCATTAACTACGCCAGAGCGCATAATTGCCAGCAATTGAGTCTCGATTCTGGCGTGCAGCGCTTCATCGCTCATCGCTTTTATTTTCGTCAGCGTATGGAAATTACCAGCCACCATTTTGCGCTCAAACTATAGCGATCGTTAGCCATCCTTACTTTTTACTGGGACAGGACTTGTTCGGGCAAGTTCTGGCTTTTCCACACGCTTCATCGAGGGCTTTAACCGCAAAAATGGATACTCAACATACCGATAGCTGATCCCCGACAAAGCAATTACAAGCAAACCACAAACACTTGCCATCATCCAAAAGTAAATTGGGTTCATACCCTGAATGGGATAGACCAAATTGACCAGTCGCAAAACGCAAAAGAGCACAATGCCGTGCAGCAGATAAACGCTGTAGCTAATTGTGCCAAGATATCTCGATGCAGGAGCGGTCAGCAACCCAAAGAGATCATTACCACTGGCAATGAAAACGAAGGCACAAAAAATAAGTACGATCGCCTTCATATTCTCAATATAGGGCGGTGCGATCAAAAGAGGAATCGCTGCTAAAAGCAATAGAATGCATAGCGAAAGCCATCCACCGGAAAGCCACTGCTTCGATCCTAACCGTTTCACTAAGTAAGCAGCTGCCATCCCAAATAGAAAGCCCCTTACAGTCAGTAACGGCACATAAGGCGTGATCAAACTACACGTAAGCAACCCAAGAAATAACCCCAAAAACCTCCAGGGTTTTACAAACCAAACAAGCAGCGGCAACACAAGATAGAACTGTAGCTCATAGGTTAATGTCCACTGCACGGAGGCATTGATTAGCCCAACTGAGCTGTAATTAAGATCAGGAAACAGCTCCTTATTCGTATTTGAAAAACCGTAAACGCCGCACACAACCCAGCTACCAATTTGCATTAAAAATCTTGCCAAGCTCACTTTGAGTGAGAATTGAGACAAAATCAGAACAATAAGAATAATCAGCACCAACGAAAACCAGTACGCTGGTAACACTCTCAAGGCACGTTTGGCATAGAAGTCCTTAAGATTAAAGCTAGGTTTGGCAATCATTTTTGACCAAAACAAGAACCCCGTAATCATAAAAAAGAACGCGACTGCACCTTGCCCTAAGAAGGCATAAACGTTAGATGGCGTAGTTTGCCAGGTGCCAATTTGAAAATACTGGTAATTGATCACAGCATGATGCAAAAAGACGCCCAGTGCTAAAAAGCCTCTTAGCCCGTCCAACGTTTTAAATTGAGCTTTTTCAGAAGATTGAATCGCTGCTTGATAAAAAGAGGAACGATCAACGATGAGATTTGCACCCCAAAAGAGCAGGATGCCAAGACCGATCGCGGGGAAGATGCTGGTAATGGTCATAACGAGAAACCGTAGACGACTTTCAGTTCAAGATCAAAAATTAGCCATCAAAAACTGAGCACGATCGGAGACAATAAGAGCATCAACCGCTCGTCTTGCTTGCCAACGACTCCATGCCTCCAGTGGAACCTGCCTATGCTAGCCCAGAATCTGATCATGGCTCGACGCTAGAGGCAAAAGGACTGACCCGCCGCTTTGGTGGCCTCATTGCCGTCAACAACGTCTCCTTTATTGTCAAAAAAGGTGAGGTGTTTGGCCTGATCGGCCCTAACGGAGCAGGCAAAACGACCCTGTTCAACCTTGTAACCGGGCTGATTCCACCATCTAGTGGACAAATGCTTTACCAGGGCGTAGACATTTCCCGCTTGCGCCCGCATCAAATTGCAACCAGGGGCATCGCTCGTACCTTTCAAAATATTCGGCTGTTTGGCAATCTTTCAGCGCTAGAGAACGTCATGATTGCTCAGCACATCCACAACCGTAGTGGCGTGTTTACAGGCGTACTGGGGTTGCCACCTGCCCCTCAAGAAGAGCAGCAAAGCCGACACACGGCGATCGAACTTTTAGATTTGGTCGGTCTGGGCGATCGCGCTGACGAACAAGCCCAAAATTTCGCTTACGGCAATCAACGTCGCTTAGAAATCGCCCGTGCCCTCGCCTTAAAACCGCAAGTGCTGCTGCTAGATGAACCAGCCGCAGGTATGAATCCCAGTGAGAAACATCAGCTTAGCGGCTTTATCCGGCAGATTCGCAACCAGTTCAACTTGACCGTACTACTCATCGAGCATCACGTACCGCTGGTCATGGGTCTGTGCGATCGCATTGCCGTTCTCGATTTCGGTCAACTCATCGCACTCGGTGAACCCGCTCAAGTCAAAAACGATCCAGCCGTCATCGAAGCCTACCTCGGAGCCGAATAAACCAACTCACTCCCGATTCCCACTCCCACTTTTACCTTCTGCTCCATGCTCCCCCCCCTGCTCACCCTCCAAAAGCTCAGCGTCAACTATGGTGGCATTCAAGCGTTACAGGCGATCGATCTCGACATTAACGAGGGCGAAATTGTCACGCTTATTGGAGCGAACGGCGCAGGCAAAACGACTACACTGAGAGCCATTTCACGCATTATCAGCATTCGGGACGGGTGCATTCTCTACAGCGGACAAAACATTACGCGTCAACCTGCCTACAAAATTGTCAGGTTAGGCATCGCTCATAGCCCTGAAGGGCGCAGAATTTTGGCACGACAAACGGTGCTCGATAATTTGCAACTGGGTGCCTATACCCGCACTGATCGCCTCGGTATCAAAGCGGATATCGAGCGACAGTTCCTCACCTTTCCCCGTTTAGCAGAACGTCGCCATCAGCTTGCAGGTACGCTCAGCGGTGGTGAACAGCAAATGCTCGCGATCGCCCGCGCTCTCATGAGTCGCCCCAGACTGCTGCTGCTCGACGAGCCAAGCTTAGGACTGGCACCTGCCATCGTACGCGAGATTTTCGGCATCATTCAAACCCTCCATACCGCAGGCGTAACCATCCTACTGGTAGAACAAAACGCCACCCTGGCGTTGCAATATGCTGATCGCGGCTATGTTTTAGAAGCTGGACGGATCACCCTCAGCGGCGCTGCCAACGATCTGCTAAACGACGATCAGGTCAAAAAGGCTTACCTGGGTTAACCAGCTTACCTGGGATAAACACTGATTCGATTTCAATCAGCTTCATACCATACTCAGAAAGCTGGCTCTTTCTTCAAAGACTCGATAAAGACACCAACACCGCTTTTGTCAGATCCTATGATTTTAATTGTGATCGCAAGTTACATGTGAACGCAAATCGGTGTGAGGTCGCATCTACAACATTACAACTTTCTGCAATGCTGTTCATTCACAACGCAGCAAGCCCGGTGCCCCCACTTGGCTAACCGCAAAGACGTTTGAACGTTTCCCAAACGACATGAACTGTGACGACGATCGTGGCTGCCCCCCAAAGCCGTTGATCGTCCTAAAGCCGTTTTTAGCGTTAAGTATCCAGCAAAAACAGGCATTAGAAACTGCTGGCATTACCGTCTCGTCGCATGTTTGCCAAAGCAGCACCGCCTCAACTGTTCTCAACTGAGTTTGCGTTGTGTTGAATACAGTCTGCAAGTGCTTGCCGAACGCTCTATCTATGCAATCTTCAGGCTTAAAGGCTTGCTTCAGCCATGCTTGAATACAGCTCTGCGCTGATGGTTGCAATCAAACTGTCTCATTGAGTGCAGGCATCAGGTACCACTTTAAGCCTTATCAGACAAAGAACAGACGTTTCTTCTTCAACAGCGCCCTCCATATCGCTTCTCAGCATTTCATCCCGTTGTGTTGATCGGGCCTCGCTACCACCTCATTTCTGCTTTTAAGCGGCTTGTTTCAGTCAACCACAAGGCTGGAGCGACCCAAAACGCATCTAACATTCACAGTTTCTTTGAGCCATGCCTACCTTTGATGACGCGACCTTAATTCAGCAATTTATCAGCGGTGAAGCAACGTTAGCGGCAAACCAGAATCTACGGATTGAACCCGCCTTCGATAGCATTCAGCTGTTGGCAAAACGAGGAGGGCTGATTGCCTCTCTTAAATGTGCTGGCAGTCGTAGAACCCTTTTGGTGCGGCAACAGTCTGAGTACGGTACACTTATCCACCAAATTTTGCTGGCTCGTCATTTTATGCCGACTCCCAGCGGTGATCAACCAGGCTTTTTGCAGTACCGAGCCGATGATATTCCGGCAGGCTATGAGCTGGCTCATGCCACCGCTAGAGAGCTATGGAAGGAATGGTGGAGAACCGCCCGTCACAGCGGCATACATGGCATTCATATGGATCTTTTAATCTTTGCCCGCGACACCTGGTATCCCATTCGCAACATTGTTTGCAGCCAGGGCACTCTCTTCGTAACGACCCTGGTGAGCGAAGTGTCTTTTACGGGCGACGAGTGGCTGATCTGGCTACGTCGATCGCCCACACCGCAGACCATTGAGAAAACCCCGCCAACAACAGCACCCAAACTTGCTCGATCGCTCCAGCCGTTCAATAGAGCCGACCAACCGACTAGGACTACCCTCGAACGATCGACTCCAACACCAGCGAACTTTCTCGACAAACCCGAAGCGCTAGACTCTGCCCTCTCTCATCCTGAATTGAGACAGGTGTTACGGATTCGCCACGGGAAGCTGTACGTGAAGACCGCGCTGGGCGACATTGTGGTAGAAGGAAGCGATTTGAAATATCGGTTGGAGGACGGAGCGCGCGCAAGCAAACCACAGAAGTCCCTGCATTTCAACGGCTACCGCGAAGGCCGTGCAGTCAATCAATGAAGGCGTGCGGTGGTCTAGGAAGAATTGTAGAGAAAGCGGATCAATAGTGGGAACCCGTCCTGGAGAACACACGGCTAATCTCAGCCAAGAAGTAACAACCAGGCAAATTCAACCCGCTTAGCATAAACCCATTTAGCGTAACAGTCTGGCACGACAGTACTCCTTATGGGAGTAGCGACTTGTTCAACGAATTGTTAAAACTGTAATCGTAAAGAGCAGATACATGCAGAGGCGTTTTCTGCTGTGAACGCTGCTTCCGTATCTTGTTTTCGGGAAGTGTCTTTTAAACGACAGATTACACTTTCTGGTTACAAGAGGATGTAGCGACTGCTTACCCACTTCTCCGAAGCGTAATGCTATATATTAAGAAAAGTAACAATCTGGAACTAGCCCTCAGGAGTGTACCCAGCGTGAGACCGTTGCAAGCCATCGTTTCAGCTTAGAGTGAGGATTGAACGAAGTGACTGCTTTACTAAATCTGAATGCCACATCTGAAGCATCCCTGATCGCTGACTTTTTTCAGCAATCGGTAGGGCGCTGGAAATCGGAACGACGCTACTACACATTGCCAGATGGCGAGACGAAAGAGGTCGTTAGTGTGATTGAAATTCGCTTTTTAGAACAAAATAGTTCTGAATTGAGCCATTTGGCAGAGTTGCATGGCCTTGATGGAACCTTGCTAAGCTGCGGGGCCGAAGTTCTTTGGGATAGCCATGATTCGGCTACTGGAAAGCCTCAATCGGCAGGTTCCACGCTTTTTGGCGCAGCTGGTACGACGTTGTACCGCGATCGCGGCTTTGCAACAACCAAGCCCATTTCAGCCGCATTCCACTTTCCCCATCCCACTACACTTTGCTTACGCACCGAGTACAAAGGCTCTGTGTTTGAGGAAGAGTTGAAGTTGGTCGGTCGTAACTATCGCACTCGTCAGACCATCATGTCGCGTGCAGGGGAGCAAATAATGATTGGTCAATACCTTGAAAAGCGGCTTTAGGCATTGTGGAGGCGTTGTGGCTGAACGGGAGCAGTAGGAGGCAAAAGTCGCTACTGCAAGCCCTTTGCTACCACCCCCAAGTACCTAACGCTCCTTTAAAAGGGCCTACAATATCGCTGGTGATCCAACCCCCATAGAAATTGCCAGGTTGGGGCGTTACTTTTTCACCATCTACATAGCAGCCATCCATTGGTGCGGGATAAAATGCGACGTGGTTTGCGATCGCAGCAAACGCGAGAGTGGGTTCGGGATAGTACCAGGCAACGTCATCCACGCGTTTGTCGCCCACTGCAAGGCTGTAGTAAGCCCCGTGGCCTTTCCACTCGCAGAAGGTCGATCGCGCACGTTTGATCAGATACTCCTGCTTGATGTCTTCTAGAGGGATGTAGTAGACCGGAGGATGGCTGGTTTCCAGGACGCGCTTTGCCCGTTGCGTATCGGCGATCGTGACACCGTTAAAGATTACCTGGATGCGCTTGTTAGTTTCTTCTAGTCGGGGTGGGCGCGGATAATCCCAAACGGATTCCTGCCCAGGCTGGGGTTCAATACGTTGTTGGCTCATACCGCTATTTTAACGACTGTCTAGCGCTCAATCTGATTGAGGAGAGGATGAACAGAACCAACCTTTAAATGGCGCGTTGGTTGGTATAGCGCCGTTCAAGCGCTTGCATCAATGCTCAAACACTCCCTGGTATTGCAGAAGGTCTAATTGCGCGATCGTAGGAATACATTGAAAGCTCTGCTGCGCCAGTTCCCATCGTTCTTCACGCTTCAACATGGTGATCAACTTTTGACGAGCACTCAGCAGGTAACGGACATCATTGGCGGCGTAACGGAGTTGTTCGGGTGACAGGTTTGCCGCATTGCCCCAGTCTGAGCTTTGAGCGCTTTTGTCAAGCTCTACATGTTCCAACTCCTGCACCAGATCCTTCAAGCCATGCTTGGGGCTGTAGGTACGAGCAAGTTTACTGGCAACTTTTGTGCAAAAAAGCGGCTGGACGTTGATCTGCAAATGGTGGTGTAATGTCGCTACATCAAAGCGAGCAAAGTGAAAGACCTTGACGCTACTGTCTGACTCTAGCAAGCGCTTGAGGTTTGGTGCGTCAGTCTGTCCCCGTTCGATACGCACCACCGAAACGTGATCACTCGGATCACAGAGTTGCACTAAGCAGAGGCGATCGCGTTGGGGCAGCAATCCCATCGTCTCTGTGTCAACCGCGATCGCGTCTGCCTGCAAATACTCGGCGAGTTGTGCTTCAGACAGGTCGCGATCGCAAATCTGGAAATCTGCCAATACCATCTGAATTAAGAGCTAGAGTACAGAGTATAGGGTACCGGGTATCGGCTAGGGCGCGTCATCAATTAAGCTCAAAAAGCTTGAGGTATTAGCCTTGCCGCGCCCGCCCTCACAAACAAGGCTAGGGACTGGAACCCTTGCTGCAAGTTGTGTGTATGAGTCATTGATGACAGCCCTAGCGACGACGAATAAAGATCTGGGTGAAGTAATACTCTCCTTTAGCATTTTGAGCGATGCCAATACCTGTGAGATCAAACGAGCCTTCAATATTCTGGCGATGCCCTGTGCTTTGCAGCCAACCCTGTACAGCCTGACGTACCGGATCGCTGTAGCCCTGATTGTACGCTACGTTTTCGGCGGCACGACTGTAAGGGATGGCGCGGGCGATCGCCTGAACTCGTTGCTGAAACCCATCGTGACTAAATGGGGTGCGCCCACTTGCCATTGCCTGACTGTGTGCCCGTGCCTGAACGCTAATGCGCGAATCTAACGTCAATGGGGCCAATTTGCGACTGGCACGATACTGATTGATTTGGGTTAGAACGGCTTGCTCTAGCGATGGAATAGAAGAGGCAGCCTGCGCCACGAGCTGTGGCTTTAGCGCTTTGGGCTGAGCTGAAGTCACCGGGGCACTCATTGCTGCTGTAGACGATGCTAAACCACTGGCGATCGCAAAAACACTCAGCACACTAACCTTAAACGCTGTAGAAATCATCAGCCTAACCTCGTATGGCATCTTTACCGTGATAGACCCATTAAGCGTGCAAGAGTTCCATTGTTCAGGGTAGAGGCTTGTCTGGATCGGGTCTGCCCACATTGGCAAGAAAGAACACCTCAGACTCGTCATCAAGAAAAGGCGCGAGCGCATAGCTGGGTGACGAGGACAAGAGACGGCTGAAGGTTGATCGCAGCGATGAGAGCGCCTATCATGTGCGTCACAGTGGTTGATGCTGCTCGGTCTCTGCTAGTCAGCGCGATCGCGCCCAACACGGTACAGTAGAGTGAGCCGTCGTTACAAACTGAAACAGTGACTTCATCGTCCGTTGCTAAGCCCCGTCGATCGCTTCAGGCACCGCCTGCCAAGCTTTTTCATTGGGTCAATATCATTAGCCTGTTTCTCATGCTGACGAGTGGGTTGCAGATTTACAATGCCAACCCGGTGTTTGGCGGACGAGAAGGCGTTCACTTTCCCTTTATTGGCTTGCTCGGTGGTTGGCTAGCGGGCGGACGGCACTGGCACTTTGCCGCCATGTGGTTTTTCTCACTGAATTTGCTCTGGTATGGCGTGTACGTTCTCTTGGCCCAACGCTGGAAGCATCGCTATGTCGGCGATAATGACATCAAAGCCTTGCAGCAGAGCAAAAATCCTAAGCGGCGCGTGTACGCATGGCACCGCATTGCCTACACGTCGATTATTCCCATCCTGTTGTTAGCGCTGCTAAGCGGCATTGGCATGTACAAACCTGCTCAATTTCATTGGATTGTGGCTTTCTTTGGCGACTGGTTTGCCCTCAGAGTCGTTCACTTTCTCACGGTGCCGATCGTCCTTGTGTTTGCGATCGTCCACTCCTGGCTGGCATTCAGAGCAGGAGGCGATCGGCTGGTTGATTCTATGTTTTTTGAAGAATGAAGGGAGCAGAGAAGTCGGGGGAGGCAGGGGACCTAGGGAAGCGAGGGAGGAAAGGATCAGTCTTTGATCAGTTATTGCAGTTTCCATGCATTAGTTGACGGAGCATTGGGCAGCGGCGACTGCTACAAACTCCAAACTCTGTAGCGACGTGCCCAACGCTCTCCCCCTACTCCCTTCGCTCCCCCTGCTCCCTCCACTCCCCTGTTCCCCTCACCCCTCACCCCTCAACCATGTCCCCCCCCGACGACACTTTCGATACGCTTCCTCGCCGCAGTTTTCTTAGAATTGCCGGACTTACGGGCGCGGGTTGGGTTGTAAGTACAGCCGGGCTGACGCTGGTGGAAGGTGGAGTAGGCAAGCTGTTTATGCCTGTGAACGATCGACTGGATGCGTTGCTGCTGAAGCCACACAAGCTGGTGCCAGAGTTTCCTGTGAGCGCGATCGAGCCAGCCGCGTTGCTTGAAAATACCTTTCGCTTTGTGCCCCGAATCGATCATGCCGCGTTTCGCCTGACGATCGATGGTGCCGTCAATAAGCCGCTTAGCCTTGACCTGACGGCTCTTCAGCAGATGCCGTTGACCTCAATGGTGATTCGCCATGTGTGCGTGGAAGGGTGGGCGGCGATCGTGCAGTGGGGTGGCGTCAGGCTGAGCGACTTGATTCAACTGGCGCAACCTAAAGCAGAGGCACGCTACGTTTACTTTCAGTCGGCGGATGGTTATTACGAAAGCTGGGATCTTGCTTCAGTGCTGCATCCTCAAACGCTGCTGGCCTACCAGATGAATGGTGCGCCCCTCCCTACAAAAAATGGTGCACCACTGCGGTTAGCGTCTCCAATTAAGCTGGGCTACAAGCAGAGCAAGTGGGTGGCAGGCATTACTCTCGCTAGCGAGCTATCTCAGCAGACAGGGTACTGGGAAGATCAAGGCTATGAGTGGTTCGCAGGGCTTTAAGGCGATAGGATCAATTGCCACTCAGCGGCTTTAGCGTTCCAAAGCGGTAAGGCTGTTTCGTCTACAACGTAAGGTCCCCAGTAGCGTCCAGAGCCATCTTGGGCAAAGGCAACCAAAACATCCCCTGTTTTGAGCTTAAGGGTGCGATCGGGCAAGGAAACCAGCAACCCTTGTGCGCCACCTTCTTCAGGGGAAAAATCCCAATGGGCTGGAGGCTCGTAGCGAGGCTTACCCACTGGAGTTGTTCCTGCCTCTACAGCCTTTTTTGACAGCAGCGCCACTCGCACAGGGTAGCTGGTTGGGTTGCCAACTCTGAAGACCCCCTGCCTCAAAACCGCTTTGCTGAGAGGTGTGCTAGTCGTTTGCTGATTTGCTGACAGGGGCGGCACTGATCGGGTAACTGTCGGCGTGGGGATCGTTGAAGTGCTGGGAGACGGCGTTGGTCGATCGACGGCCTTGGGATCGCTGCTGGGTGAGGTAAGCGGTTCCATACTGGATGGATCGATAGCGCTGGTAGTCAAGCGCTGCAACACAACCCATCCACTCGCCACACATACCACTGCTGCTAAGGTCACTCCAAGGCCAAATTGCCATCGTGACTTGATCTGTCTCGCCTGTTTGCCCGTCATCGTCCACTTGCCATCTACAGCCCTACCCTAGTGATAGCAATCTTTCCGTCCATTGGGGAGAGAAACATTCTAAAGTTAAGCAGAAACAAATGACCTGGTTAGCATCTTCTCTGTACGTGCGAGATGATTGCTGCGATCGAGGAAACAGCGATGCAAAATACTCGACTGAATCGGTTAGTCGATGTGACGGGCGATCGGCTGAGTGGTTGGCTACGTAACCCGTGGCGACGTAGCTCAGTCATCATCATCAGCCTGCTTTTCGGCAACTATCTAGGCCCCACTATCTCTCTTGTTGCAGGACAGCGAGGGCAGTTAGATGTAGTCATTGCGGCGCTTTTGGTTGCTCTGGCTGAGCTTATCAGTGCCGTTGTTTACCGTCGCAACCCAGAAAATGCCCGATCGCTAGCGCTGGACTGTTTGAATGCAATCAAAATTGGGTTGATTTACAGCCTGTTTGTGGACGCGTTCAAACTGGGTTCTTAGACTTGGTGTGAACCAGTCACAGTCATACCTTAAGGGCTAGTACCAAGGTTAGTGGTCTGTCAAGACTCAAAACTGAGAACTGAGAACTGGTATTACTAGGACAGGGTGGGATCTTCAAACTTATAGCCGACCCCAATCACCGTTTTGACAAAGGTTGGGCTGGTGGGATCGGGTTCAATCTTCTTACGGAGACGGGCAATATGGGTATCCACAACCCGCTCATCACCAAAGAAGTTGCTGCCCCATAGCTTATCAATTAGCTGTGTGCGATTCCACACGCGACCAGGGTAGCTCATGAACGTTGAGAGCAGATCGAATTCCAACGTGGTGAGTTCAAGCGGCTCAAGCTGATCAGCATTGACGTAGCGCTGTGCCGATCGCTGATCAACATCGACCAGAAAGTGTTGTGTGCGGTAGATTTGGCTTTCCCCGCCCTGACGGAGCGTTCGCCGCAACAGCGCACGTACTCGCGCCACCAATTCTTTTGGGCTGAACGGTTTCACCATGTAGTCATCAGCGCCCGTAGACAAGCCGATAATGCGATCGAGTTCTTCGCCTTTAGCAGTCAGCATCAGAATGTAGGGATCTTTGATGCCTGCTTTCTGGCGGATGCGTGCGCACACCTCCAAGCCGTCGAGACCTGGAATCATCAAGTCGAGAATAATTAAATCTGGCTTCTGCTCCTGAAAGATCTGAAGCGCGTTGATACCATCACGGCAGAGGCGACAAGCAAAGCCTTCTTTTTCAAGATAAAGCTGGATGAGTTGAGCAATCTCAGCTTCATCTTCCACAATGAGAATATCCATTTGAGTTGCCTTTAAACGGTCAGCGATCAGCAGCTAGCGAGTGTCTAGGACAATACTAGGAGAACTGGTAACCCATAAAGTCCCAGGTTGAACGGGGCAATGAGTGGAGGGGTAGATGAGCAGTGGGATGTTATTTCCCAGCGAGTCCCTAAGTATTAGGACTTACGCAAATTCTCGTAAAACTAGCCCCCCAGCCCCCAATTTATAGCCCTAGCGGGCATACAAGAAAGGGGGAGCAAGCACTCAAAGTCCCCCAGAATTGGGGGCTTAAAGCCCTTTGGGCATACAAGAAAAGGGGGCAAATGCGTAAGTCCTATCTATAGAGAGCATCCTCCATTCTGTGCTAGTGTGCCAGCGTTCGTATCACAACCGTTTGACTGTTTCATGACAGATGGGTGAATAGTTGCATCGCCAACGGGGCACTCTAAGGTAAAACGTCATGACCTCAAGCGAGAATCAGCATGATGTTGCGAGAGCTGTCTGCAAACCGTGCAGAGAAGTGATTAACAGCAATCTTCTTTAGTCGCGATCGTAACAGAGCGGGAGGGTAGGATGTTAAAAACTCACTCTTTGCATTCCTTATGGAAGCCACAACACACCAGCCATCTCTTCAGCATCTGGCTCAACAGTTGCAGGTGCACCTGCGATCGTTGCCCAAGGCTAAACCCATGCAGATTCAGTGTGTGGTCAAGCAAGGTCATTTAATGGTGCTGAGTCAGCACGCGCCAGACGACAGCCTCCATCCCAAGGTGATTTTTGACGCATTGGAGCAAGCGATTCAAGACGCACTGCCTGCATTTAGTGATGAGTTGGCTCTAGAAAACGACGCGCTGGCAAAGCTTTATTTAAGAGTATTGGGACAACGGCAACCCTATGCGTCTCATAGTTTTCCACTGTCGCTGTCAACGCTAGAGACTCCTTTCGTTGCAAAGTCGGCAACCGATGAGTTAGAAGCCCCTGTCGCTGAATTGGCAAAACCGGACGATCGCCCCGATTTTCTTGAGCAAGACAAGCCTGGAGAGCAAGATGACAGAGGCGACACCCCTTTCTTCAGCCAGCAGAACCTGGGCACAACGGACTCCATCTATGATCCAGCGTATGTCGAGCCTTCTGATCTTGCACTATTAGACCCAACAATAGAGCCGCCCAGTGACGAAACGTCCCATCGTCTGGCTCGATCGTTCCCGCTGCCGTGGCTTCTAGCAGGCATTGGGGTCAGCGTGGCTGGGTTTGCCACAGGGCTGTGGGTCATGTCGCGCCCCTGCGTGTTGGGGGCCTGCGAACCGTTACAGACGGCACAAACGCTCAGCCAGCGATCGACCCAAACAATGCAGACGGCAAAAACGGGACAGGAACTGCAACAGGCACAGCAGCAGCTTGCAGAGGCAACGCGCTTGCTGCAAGGTATTCCAGCCTGGTCAAGCCATCATCAAGAAGCAGAGACGCTGCAACAAACCTATCGATCGCAGGCACAAACCCTCGATCAGGTCTTGGCAGCCGAGGCAAAAGCCAGCACAGCCACTCAGACCACTCAAACCTTGCCGCAGCCAGTTACTAGCTTGCAAGCAGCACAAACTCTGTGGCGAGAAGCAATTGCTCAACTACAAGCCATTCCCCAGGACAGATCGCTTTACGCGTTTGCCCAAGAGCGCTTGACAAGCTATGGAGCAAACTTGGGCGCGATCGACACCCTCATCAAGACAGAGCAGCAGGCACAGAAAAAGCTGACCACTGCAAAAGAAACCGTCAAAATCGCAGAAGCCAGACAAGGCATTGCTCAGACTCCTGAGAACTGGCAGCTTGCTCAAACTACTTGGCAGGTGGTGATCAACACCTTGCAGCAGATTCCTAACACCACCACAAGCTATGCCGAAGCACAAAAACTTCTCACGGACTACCAACCAAAGCTGACTGCTGCCCGCGATCGTGCCACTCAAGAACAAATCGCCCAAAAAGCCTTTACGCAAGCACTTGCATCGGCTCAACGCGCTGAAACAGCCCAGCGCCGAAATCAATGGTCACAAGCAGTTGCAAACTGGCGAGACGCACTCGCCACGGTCAAGCAAGTCCCTAAAAACACAGCTTATACAGAACCTGCTCAACCCTTGCTAGCGTCCTACGACACTTCGCTGAAGCAGGCAGAAGCCCAACTTCAAGTTGCAGCAGCCATGCAACGCACGCGCGCTGACCTGAACCGAATTTGTGCCGGATCGCCCCAAATGTGCAGCTACTCAATTGCAAGCAACGTCATTCGTGTGCAATTTACTGGCGTATACGAACGTAAACTTCGCACAGCCTATGTGCTCGGACAATTGGGCGATCGAGGCACCTTAGGCGGTGTCATCAATCACATTGAAACCCTGCAAACTGCCCTTCAAGCGATCGCTGACAACGCCGCCTTGCCGCTGGAAGTCTATAGCGCTGACGGTAGCGAGTTGATTGGGTCGTTTAATCCGAAAGGGTGAGGGGGAGGAGCGCAGGGGGAGCAGGGAGAAGTTTTGAGTTCTGAGTTTTGAGTTTTGAGTTTGCAGCAGCGCCAGTAATCAATGACCCGTCAACCAGTGGATGGCAATTGCAAAGCTGATCCTGCCTCCCTTGCTGCCCTCGCCTCCCTCGCTTCCCCCGCCTCCCTTGCTGCCCTCGCCTTCCCAGCCTTCTTTCAAAAGAGATTTTGATAAACCGACACGATCGCGCAATTTGTCGCTATACTGAATGAGCCGTCGCGGGGTAGAGCAGTCTGGTAGCTCGTCGGGCTCATAACCCGAAGGTCCATGGTTCAAATCCATGCCCCGCCACCAAGTTCACATAAACCTTGTAAAGCTCTACCAGTATCTCTGGGAGAGCTTTACGTTTATTTACCTGTCTTCAGACGATCGCTCCATCCCGATAGAATGAGAGGGCGCTGCTTGAGATGGACTTGAGCGTTTAAGTATGGGGACGATCGCTGGATAGCTATCCGATGAGGTTTGCCAGTCTTCGTACACAAGTCTTGCTCCAAACAGTTGCTGTCCAGATGATTCCACCCCTATATCGATTGGCTATGAGTGTGAACCTGCAACGCCCCCTGATCATTGGCGCTGGGCTTCTGGCGCTGGGCGCTGGGAGCCTGGAACTACTTCATCATGTCGTTGGAGAATGGGGTCTCTACGCAGTCTTTGCGCTGCTGGGCGCGGCAGGCGTGCACTGGTTGCATAAGCAAGCTGATCAAAAAACACTCAAGCCACAGAAGCCTCTGGTCTTTGATGCGGCGACCGTGAAACGAACGCTGACAGAAGTGAAACAGGTGCTTACTCACCTTGCAGCGGAGGTTGAGAATCCCGTTGAGAAGGTTGCCTGTACCGAAGCGGTGCCGCGTGTCTCACGGTTGCAATCGCAGGTGACACAGCTAGCGCAGGATCTCGATCGCAGCGAACTGCGGTTTGCCGTGATGGGTGCTAAGGGCAGCGGCAAAACGGCTCTTATTCAATACGTACAGTCCGCTTTGGGCGATGGTGCCTTGGCACGGGTGCAGTTCAATGAAGTGGCAAGCTTTACCGCCACCACGACCAGCGGTTTAACGGCAGATATTTTGGCGCTCCAGCAGGCACTCTCTGCTGATTTGGTGTTGTTTATTGTCACGGGAGACATCACTGAATCTGAACTGCAAACGGTCAAACGGATTGCAGCCAGTAAACGGACGGTACTGGTGTTTAACAAGATGGATCAGTTTTTGCCCATCGATCGTCAAACTGTTTTGGAGCAACTGCGCATTCAGGTAGGCGGCGTGCTGACCAACCCCGATGTGGTCGCGATCGCCACCGCACCACAACCCATCAAAGTACGGCAGCATCAACCGGATGGAGCCATCAACGAATGGCTGGAAGACCAACCGCCACAGTTAGCTGACTTGACTCAACGGCTAGAGCACATTTTGGCGCAAGAACGTCAGCAGCTCGTGCTGGCAAGCTCTCTGAACCACGCGATCGCCCTCAAGACGCAGGCAAAAACGGTACTCAATGATGTCCGTCGAACGCGCGCCATGCCCGTAGTCGAGCAGTTCCAATGGATTGCAGCCGGAACTGCTTTTGCCAGCCCGCTCCCAACGTTAGATGTGCTGGCAACTGCCGCTATCAACGCTCAAATGATTCTCGATTTGGGAACGCTGTATCGCCAAAAATTTTCGCTCCAACAGGCACAGAAAATGGCAGCGACCCTCGGTAGCCTGATGCTCAAGCTGGGGTTGGTGGAACTGTCCACGCAGACGATCGCCGGATTACTCAAAGTCAATGCCTTAACCTACGTCGCGGGTGGCTGCATTCAAGGCGTCAGTGCCGCGTACTTGACTCGGATTGTAGGCTTAAGCCTGATCGAGTATTTTGACGCGCAGGAGCCAAATCTCACGCTCACAGAAGCCAGCCCACTGGCGATCGAGCGCTTCAGCCAGATCGTTCAATCCGTCTTTCAAAAAAATCACCAGCTAGCCTTTCTGCAGGACTTTGTGTGGCAGGCAATGGAACGAGTTGTCTCACTGTCGTCATCCAAAGCACCCTCCGAACTGACCATAGAGCCGCTTCCAGCAGAACTCTTTATACCTGTCGAGTCCTTTTTACCCGCAGAGCCAGTCTCCGCAGCACCGCTGGCAGCAGAACCCCTTCGGCTTCCGCTCAAACCAGCTTCTGCTTCAAATGAGCGGCAAGAAGTCAAGCTTTTAGATGAGAATGGATCTAGCGTCCGTCTTTCTGTTGCCAGCCTTGACTCAACCTCTATCGCCTCAAACTAAATCCGATTTGCCATCTGACCCTACGACGCGATCGACCTCCACGACGCGATCGACGGCAGTTGATTTACAAGAAACCTACCTCAATCGTGCCCGTAGCGGTGTCCGGCAGGCATTAAATCGTTATAACGCCTTTTTTCGCTCTGAAAAAAACCGCCCGCCCAGTGGCACTGATCGCGAAACCCTCCGCAGCGATGTCGAGCAACTCACCGTCACGCTCAACAAGCTCGAAAGCCAGGTCGTTCGCATTGCCGTGTTTGGTTTGGTGAGTCGCGGGAAGTCCGCTGTGTTGAATGCGCTCCTGGGTCAAAAGCTGCTGCCAACAGGGCCGTTGAATGGCGTGACGCAAGCCCCACGATCGGTCTACTGGTCACCAGGAGGAGACGCAAGCACGCGGGAAAAGGCAGAAAGCACCTCGCTCACGATCACGACGGCAAAGCCACTCACCGTGGAATTCATTGATACGCCAGGGTTGGATGAAATTGACGGACAGGCGCGGGCACAACTAGCGCAAGACATCGCCCGACAGGCAGACCTGATTCTGTTTGTGGTGGCAGGCGACATTACGCGCACCGAGTATCAGGCGCTCTGTGACTTGCGGCAGGCACAAAAGCCACTGCTGCTGGTGTTCAACAAAATTGATCTCTATCCTGGCCAGACCCAGCAGGCTATTTATCAGAATTTGCAACAGCTTGCCGCCAAAAGTGCGGATGGTCTGCAACTGCAACGACTGCTATCGGTGAATGAGATTGTGCTGGTAGCAGCTGATCCCATGCCTGTGCAAGTGCGTGTCGAATTGCCCGATGGTTGCACCACTTATGAATGGGAAACGCCAACGGGACAGATCGACAGCCTGAAACACAAGATTCTTGCCATTCTGCACCAGGAAGGCCGTACGCTGCTGGCTCTAAACGCCCTGTTTCAGGCACGAGACGCAGAAGCCGTGCTTGCCAGCAAAATTCTCGATGTCCGCAATACGGATGCAGAGGCGCTGATCTGGAAGTTTGCGCGATACAAGGCGATCGCGGTCGGCATCAACCCGATCGCAGTTCTTGATCTGGTCGGCGGTGCGGTTTCTGACCTGGCAATGATTCGCGCCCTGTCTGAACTCTACGGTCTACCCGTCACTCGCCACGAAGCCCGTCAACTTTGGCAAACGATTCTGCTCAGTTCCGGTAGTCTCTTACTGTCGGAGTTAGGCAGTGGTTTACTGCTGGGTATGGGTAAAAGTGCGGCAGCAGCAGCGTCTGGAATCGAAACCTCAACCAGCTTTTCGGCCTACGCAGGCACCGCGATCGTCCAGGGCGGCATTGCAGGCTACGGAGCCTACGCGGTTGGGCGCGCCGTCCAGGTCTACCTTGAGCAAGGCTGTAGCTGGGGACCCCAAGGACCGAACACGGTAATTCAAGACATCATTCACCAGCTAGAACCCAACACTATCATCTATCGTTTGCGGCAAGAATTAAGCCAGCAGCTTGGTTTGCCAGGGCTTTAACGGCTAAGGATAAATACTCAAGTGACCGTCGAACGTTTCCAAGAAGGGAAGACAAGCTGCCACGACCACTGCTGATTAGCGTTTGGTACTTTTGCTCCAAGGCATGGGGTCGATAGAGAAACAGTAGGGCACTCAAAGCTACAGTTTGAGTGGATGCTGCTACGTTGCGCTCTATGGCAAGGTGAGACAAATATGCCCTTATTTCACCGACTCCCCCCAGGATGCCGTTTGTCGTGGAACAAGATGTAATCGCGGATGTATTAGACCTCCTGCGCGAATACTTAAAGGCCTCCTCCCGTCCCCCAAGTTTGGGGGAAGCTAAAACTGATGCCCCCCAAATTTGGGGGGATGGGGGGCAAAATCTGATTCATGCAGGAAGTCTATTGAATGTAAGATTTTTCGGTTTTAAAGCTGAAACGCTTGAGGCGAAGCCTTCGTCTCACTTGATCGAGCAAACGCGGTGGCTGGGTTGCAACATAGATTAGTGTTGGGATAATACCGTTATCTGGGGTGTTATCCAGCAAAAATGCTGGATAACACTCTAACCTTCAGGATTAACCATCACAGATGACGGATAACACCTCAAATTCCCAGACTCAAACTATGAATTTTCTATTTAATTCCTTAATAAAGGGGTATTTCCCCGCAGATCTGCAAGATAATCCTGAAAAATCAGAGCATTGTCCCGCAGATTTGACACTTAATACATAGTCATACTGCTTCGTTTGAGTCGTTGTGGCGTTTTTTGAGGCTGTCTGTTACTGCCAAGCATTGAATGGTGAATATGAAAGATGTTGGTAGGCTGTCAGTTGCAAATAGATATTGTGTGGTGGTATGAGTAGATGACACACATGGAACTGCCTCCCAACTCTCAAAGTAGAATCCTTTTTAAGGCAAACGACAACGTTTACAGGTTTATAAACTTCAGTTTTAACAGTAATGAAGGCTCTTTATACATATACTTCGTTGGAATGTCTAAAACACCTGAAACGGCAGAACAAGGAGCCTTCAATTTTACAAAGCAAGTGTGGAAAGAGCCACTTGGCGAAGTTGAAAACGTTCACATTAAAAACCTAAACTTTCGTATCATACATCGGGTCAAATCAATCTCCACTTGTATTCAAGATTGAAATGCTTTGGAGAGCCAATTTATGAAATTTCAAAAGCAAATCTTTTCCTCAATTACTACATTCCAAATATCAAGATTTTGCCCATTTATAAAAAGAAGATAACTGAATTTGATTACCTTTATGAGATTGATTGTGTCGATGAAGAGTTGTTTTCTTTTGTTATATGTCCTAGCTCGACAAAAATCATTAACCCTGACAATTCAAACTATGTTGCTATATATATCCAGGAACTATTCAATCTAGTGATATTCAACAATGAACAACTACTCAAGGAAATACAAATTCCGCGTAGAGACAAACAGATTCTACTATTTCCTGAGCTTAATTTGTTCAGCGAGCTTCAGGTTTCCCAGAGTGATGCAGTAGTTGAGTTTTATAAGAAAACAAGAAAATTAGAGGGTGGTGTTATTGAAGGTCCAAACAATGAAGGAGTTTACAGGTTAATTTTCCCTTCTTCTGATTTAGTGAAAAGGTATAAAATTCTTCTAGAAGATGAGACAATTGAGACGGAGATTATAGATTTTAAGGAAGATCACTCAGTAAGTCTTTTTTGTCTGAAAGATAAAGATGGAAACAGAATAAAAAAGTCAATTTTGTGTAGGAAAATACAATTACTCTAACTTAGTATGATGACAGTAAAATCACGATCTAATAATTCGCTTGGAGCGGACTTTTGAAAAAAATTGTGCATTGCAAAAGCTGTTGACAGCCGCTCAAGTGAACCGTTAACCTTAATTGAATTTATGCTCACTTGCTTCCCAATTATTAACTTGAATTCTGATGACTCATTTTGGTGTTATTTCTCCTACAGGAAGCCACTTGACTACTCACTTTGTCCTAGGATACGAGCTTGAGCGACGTGGACATCGTGTAACTTTTCTGAATATTTTGGATGCTCAGGACAAGATACTTGCCACGGGCTTCGGATTTAGGGCAATTGGTAAGTCGGAGCGACCGATTGGTTCAGATGCCAAAATTTTGACCCAGAGAGGCAAATTAAGTGGAATAGCCTCATTGAGGCATTCTCTTAAAACTGCTGAGCAAGATATGCGAGTGATTCTCCAAGATGCTCCGGAGGTGATTAAATCTCAAGGAATTGAAGCCCTATTGGTTGATCAATGCTCCCCGGTTGGAGGAACAGTTGCAGATTACCTTAAGATCCCATTTATTAGCCTGTGCGCCGCATTGCCAATAAATCGAGACATTAGCATTCCACCTATCTTTACGACTTGGCAGTATAGCCCGACTTGGAATGCCAAATTACGGAACCGACTTGGTTATACCTTATCAACCGTCTTGACGAAGCCTATCAGGAAGTTGATGGCGGAGTATCGGCAACGGTGGAAATTGCCTCCCCATGCTCATCCGAACGACAACTATTCTAAACTGGCTCAGCTCAGCCAGCAGCCTGCTGAATTCGAGTTTCCTCGCGCTAACCTGCCACCGCACTTTCACTTTACTGGACCTTATCACAGTTCTCTTGGGCGCGAGAGCGCCTCTTTTCCGTGGGAGCAGTTAACTGGGCAACCGCTGGTTTATGCATCAATGGGGACAATTCAAAATCAGATTTTCCCAGTATTCGAGGCAATTGCTGCTGCTTGTATTGGACTCAATGTTCAGTTGGTGCTCTCATTGGGGGGCGGAATGCCGCTGGAGGCAATGTCATCCTTGCCTGGAAAACCTTTGGTTGTTGGTTATGCGCCGCAGTTAGAGTTGCTTAAAAGAGCCGCCCTTACAATCACGCACGCAGGCCCAAACACAGTTCTAGAATCGTTAGCCAATGGAGTACCAATGGTTGCTATTCCGATCGCAAATGACCAACCTGGAACCGCTGCCCGCATCGTCTGGGCAGGCGTGGGAGAGATGCTACCGATTTCGCGCTTAACCGTTGCTAGCTTGCGATCGTTAATCCACAAAGTGTTGACTGAAGATTCGTACAAAGTTCAAGCATTGCGTTTGCAAGCAGCAATTCAAAATTCTGGGGGAGTGCATCAGGCAGCCAACATCATTGAATCAGCGATCGCAACAGGACAGCCTATTCTCAGAAATTCAGTCTAACAATCCCGTTGCATACCGACCGTATTAAATTGATTGATTGAATCCGAGAGGTTACTAGCAGCGGGTGAACAAGGTCGTCAGACTGCTAGGCTGTCTGTCAGGGCCGGATTGACTGAACAAGAGTCTTGAAAGGCTGATAGCTCCGTTACCTACCCGCTCGTAATTGCAGCCGTTTATGTTGGGTGATCCGGTCGCCTTAATGTGGAGATCCGTCGCTGTGAAGTTGATCGAGCGATCGCGCCATCGATACCATTAAAGTATCTTCATCAAGGCTATCGATAGTGTCTACAACCGTTTTTGAGTCGTTATCCCATTCAGAGTCAGCATCGCCTCATTCTGCTGCGCGTTTGTGGATGCCTGAGCGTGTTTTGTTTACACCTTCAGCCCTAGAGTTGCTCTGGGGTCAGCAAATTTTGTCGCGTGTGCAGGCTCTCGATCTGCCGATCGAAACCTTGCCGCGCGATCGACTGACAGGTTTGCGAGGTGACGATGACCGCGAGACGTATGCGATCGCCAAGCGTACCCTTGCCGTCGTGGTGGCTCCGCCGAGCCATTTCAAACTCAGCCCCATTCCGCCCTCCGCAGACTGGCAGTTTCACCTGGCAGAAGGCTGTCCTGCCCATTGTCAATACTGCTATTTGGCAGGTAGCTTGCAAGGGCCACCTGTGATTCGGGCCTACGCCAATCTGCCGCAGATTCTAGAGAACCTGGCAGCGTATGAGCGTCCTGATCAGATGACATCCTATGAGGTCAGTTGCTACACTGACCCGCTTGGCATTGAACATTTGACGGGTAGTCTGGCTGAGTGTATTCGCTACTTTGGCACCCGTCCCGATGCTCATCTTCGCTGGGTTTCCAAGTTTGATGGTGTCGATCATCTGCTTGGCTTACCGCATAACGGGCACACGCGCTGCCGGGTGAGTGTGAATGCGGCTCCGATCGCTCAGAAGCTTGAAGGGGGTACGGCCTCTGTGACCAAGCGCTTGCAGGCGTTACGACGGTTGGGTTTACCCCGATCACAAGGTGGTGGCGGTTACCCCATTGGACTGGTGATTGCTCCCATCATGCCGATTGATGATTGGCAGGTTCACTATACTCAGCTTTTTGACGCGATCGAGGCGGCGATCGACTTTGATTGTGATTTCACCTTTGAGTTGATTTCTCATCGCTTTACGCCAGGTTCCAAGGATGTGCTGCTCAGTTGGTATCCCAAGACAACGCTCGACCTGGACGAGTCCACTCGCAGCGTCAAGCGCAATAAGTTTGGCGGCACCAAGTATGTCTACCCCACGGAGACAATGAAGACACTGCGTGGCTTTTTTGAGCAGGAAATTGCCCACCGCTTTCCGCAGGCGAAAGTGCTCTATTGGACGTAGGAGTGAAAGAAGGCAGAGGGCAGGAGGTAAAGAGATGAAGGATAGGGATGAAGGCTAAAAGCTGATAGCTGAGCGCTGATGGCTAACTCACTCTCTTTCTGCCAGCAACTCACTGTAGACGGTTAGGGTTTCTGTATGGACGCGCGAAACATTGAGCCAATCGAGATTTTGGCGCGATCGCGTTTTCCACGTCTTCACCAGTTCTGGGTCACGTAAGAGTTGGGCGATCGCCTCTGCTAATGCGGTTGGATTGTTTGCTGGCACTAATATTCCGGCTTTACCCCCGTCCAGTGCTTCTGGGATGCCATCGACGTTGCTGGCGACGATCGCACAACCTGCTTCGCGGGCTTCTGATAGCACCAAGCCAAACGGTTCCTGTCGAGAGGCCAGAACGAAAATGTCAGTCACCTGGAGATAGCGCTGCGGTTCTGCCTGGTAGCCTTCAAAGTGAATCCGGTCTGACACGGCTGTTGCGTGTGCTTGTGCCTTGAATGCGGCACGATCGGGGCCATTGCCAATTAGGTAGAGGTGCGCGTCAGCAAACTCTGTTGCTACTTGTTCAAAGGCGCTAATCAGGTCGGCAATGCCCTTGCGGTGATACATGCCAGCCAGAGTAGCGATCGACGGACGCTGGAGTGTGATAGGCAGCAGCTCTGATACCCGTTCTCTGGGGCTTCCCAACGTGCCGTTGCGGACCACCCTTAGCTTTACCTGGGAAATGCCTCGTTGTGCCATTGAGTTGGCAACAGATTGACTGACGGCAAGGACGCGATCGGCAAGCCCCATCAGGATTGCACTACGCTGAAACTCGTTGTGGACTGTAGATACCAGCCCATAGCGAGTGTTGCCTCGCAGTGCCCACGCCATAACCACTCCCGTCATCATATGGGCATGGATAATTTCTGGTTGGAGGGTCTGCACTAGCTTCTGATATTGTCTGCCAGCCTGAAGCAGGTTGAGCGGTTGGCGGCGCTGATCAAGCAAGACGTGTTTTGCGCCGTAACGAGTCAGGAGGCGATCGTACTCTCCGCCACCAGAAGCAACGACAACGGTATGTCCGGCTTCTGCCTGTAAGCATGCCAGGTCAACCGCAACGTTGACAATGCCGTTGCCAATTTCCTGAATGTGATTGAGTAGGTGCAGAATGCGCATAGAAAGGGGCGTGGGGACGCTAGGGGAGAGTTTTGCGTTAAAGAGAGCCGTCAGCAATCAGTGGTCGCCTGTACCTTCTACCTCCTTTGCTGCCGCTGCCTTCTGCCTTCCAACTGGCTCTAGCTAACTTGAAGAACTTTAGGCGGCGCAAGCTGTGAGAGCACATCAATATATTGCTCGGTCACGCGATCGACTGAAAACTCTAGAGCGCGTTGGCGAAGGACATTAGCAGCGATCGGGTCTACCAGGGTTGCTAAGATGCCGCCTGCCAAAGCTGCTGGATCGTTGACAGGAACAAGCTTGCCGTATTTGCCACCGTCCAAAATTTCGGCGGGGCCACTGGGGCAATCGGTGGAGACGATCGGCGTACCTGTCGCCATTGCTTCGGCAACCACATTGCCAAAGCCTTCAAAGATGGAGGACAAAGCAAAGATGCTGGCGTGAGCCATGTAAGCATAGGGATTTTCGGCAAACCCAGGAAGCGCTACATCGTCTTGCAAACCCAGTTGGCGGATTTGTGCTTCTAGCTTTGCCCGGTCTTCCCCTTCACCCAGAATCATGAGTCGGGCCGATCGCTGCTTACGCACAATTGCAAAGGCGTCAACGAGCGTTGGAAAGTCCTTTTGGCTGACCAGTCGCCCCACGCCCAAAATGACGGGTGGTTCATCTGGTGCAAACCAGTGATGGTCAACGGGCTGCTGCATTTTTGCGAGTACGGCGGACGTGACAACCGGGTTGTAAATCACGCGAATGGTGTCTGCTGGGATGCCTGTAAGCTTTGCCACATCGTCTGCTACACCTCTAGACGCCGCCACGATCGCATCCGCCCAGGGGTAAAACAAGCGCACCAGTTTGGGTCTGATGCGCCCGATCGTGTTGGGCTGATGATCCCGAAACTGCTGTGAGAGGTTTGTTTGCACGCACATCACAATGCGGGTGGGTACTCCGGCTAGCCGTTGTGCCCAGGTGGCAGAACTGAGAATATCCAGTGCCGAAAATAGGACGGATGGTTGCTCCTGCTGTAAATAGCGACGCAAGGCAAAGGTTTTCGATACCAGTAGCGGCGATCGTGCCTTTAAGTCCACAATCCGAATGGAAGATGGCACCGTATCCAGGTAGGCTCCTTTCGTTTCTGCCAAAACGAGATCGACTTCAAAGCCGCGATCGGCCAGACCTTCTGCCAGGTGCAGCATGGCACGCTCGGCACCACCACCTTCAAGGGCGGGGAGGAAGACACTGAGGGTTGGGTTAGGTGAAGGTTGCGGCATGGGATTAAGAGAGTATAGAGGAGCAGGGGGGGCGGGGGGGCAGGGGAGCAGGGGACGGGGGGAGCGCTTTGAGGTTAAGTGTCAGGACTCAGAAGCCAGGAATCAGAAGCCAGAAATTAAAAGTCAGGAATCAGAAGCCAGGAGCCAGCTTTCTAAAAACTAAAAACCAACAACGTTCCTTAACAGGTGGTCAATCTGTTGACGAATCTGGTTGAGATCAAAGCGCTGAGCGGCTGTAGACTGAGCGGTCTGAGCGATCGTCTTTACTTCGTTTGGCTGTGTACGACAATGGGCGATCGTGGCTGCCAAGGCTTTGACATCGCCAGGAGGCACTAGCCAACCCGTGACGCCTGGTTCTACCAGTTCGACAGCGCCACCGGAGGCAGAGGCCACGACAGGCTTTCCGCAAAGCATGGCTTCGGCAATGACGCGCCCAAAAGGTTCGGGTGCGGTGGAGGTGTGAGCCACGAGGTCGCAGGCGTGCATGAGCGGTATCACATCTGAACGGAAGCCTAAGAAATGCACTCGGCTTTGTAGTCCCAAAGATTCGACTTGCGCCTTGAGTGTTTGCACATAGTCTTGTTCACCAAACAGGGCATCACCGACAAAAATGGCTGCAACATCGGTAGGACAGTCAACAAGGGCTTCTAGCAAAATGTGCTGTCCTTTCCAGGGCGACAGACGGCTGAAGTGCCCGACGATGTATTGACCGTCTAACCCAAGCTGTTGCTTGAGCTGAGTTTTATCCACACTCGGCTCCTGATAAGCGGCTGGCTCAAAGCCGTTGTAGACGACAGTGACGATATTTGCTCGTCCACCTGCCTGAATAAACGCCCTTCGACTGGCGCTAGAGGTGGCAATGATCTGACGAGCAAAGCGATTTGCCAATGTGACCGCGAGACGGCGATTGGTACGGCTGAAGTGGTCGATCGACAAAATGTCGTGCAAATGATAAACCAGAGGACGATGACTGACTAAGCTTGCCAATGCACCAACTATCAAAGCTTTCTGCGTGTTGGCGTAGATCACATCATAGTCGCGGCTAAGTTTTGAAACGATGACGGCGAGCGGCAGCAGTTGACTGAGGCTTTGTAGCCCTCGCACCAAACCACTGTCTTTGCGCACTTCTATCGCTTGGCTGGCGAGTACTTTTACAGATATTCCTTGCTGTTCTAAGGTGGTTCGGAAGGGGCCATCAGTGAATAAACAAACGAGGCTACGATCGCGGTACGGTTGCACAAGATCCAGCAAACAAAGTTCCGCACCCGCCAGTTCGCCACTTTGATCAAGAAAAAGAATCTTCATTGCTTTGGTTGGGCTAGCCAGGTTGGGAGGCTGAGTCGTTATTGCGGTTGGATTCACGATCGTTTTGCTAAAAAGTATCTGTCTTAACCCTATCGTCATGGGTTGCTCAAGCCATTTGTACGTTAGATAGCCGATACCGATTGTGATCGGTAGCAGTAAGCTGATGGTTGCCGGATACCCAATGACTTGCATCAGATGGGTCGCCAGGATCAATTTCAACAGCAAAGATAAGCAAAGATAGTGTGTCAAATAAATGGAGTAAGACGCATCCCCTAAAGACGTAAAAAATCGTAGTAAGCGATTATTTGACGGCTGGTGCGATCGCTGTAAATCTAAAGAGGCGACTCCCAGTACAATCAGCGTTGAAGGAATGCCGTAAGCCAGAATGGGACTGAAGTTGACCGATCGCTCGGCTTGGGCAATGCCAAAGAGGAGGAATAAAGATGTTCCAAACAGAAGAAAGAAGGGTTTTTGTTCTCTAAAGCGCTTTTGTAAAACGAGAGAAGCAACCAGGCAGCCAGATGCAAACTCTAAGTTATGAGCATTAAAAAGAAATTGAATGAAACCGTATTGCTCCAGATTTCCCAAACTAAGAAGATTGCTTAAAAAGAGAATGAGTGTTCCAAAGAGCCATCCTGACAGTAAGCGAATAGAATGCTGGACAGGAAAGACAATGGCAAGGGCAAAAAGGAGGTAAAAGAGCATTTCGTGGCTCAATGACCAGCCCACAATTAAAATTGGAAAATGCTGCTGTGGTATGAGTAACAACGATCTGACAATAACGGTTAGATTGCGCTCATAACCATACCCAAACTTTGGCAACAGAAAATAAATGGGCAAAATGGCTACTGTGATCAGCCAATAAAGCGGGTAAATCCGAATTAAACGCTTAAGAAGAAACGGTTGTACGCGATCGCGCCGCCCTACGTCTGCCTGATGCACAAAGAAAATAATGAAGCCGCTGAGAACAAAGAAAAAATCGACCCCAGCGCTACCAAACGCAAAAAGATTGCCTAAAAAAGATTGGCCCAGCTTTTCTTGGCTCAATTGAGTCATGTGAAACAAGAGCACCAACAGCGCAGCGATGCCTCGGCAGATTTGAATGCCATCCAGACGAGGTTTTGTGGATCGCTGTGACGCCCCCGATGGAAGGGCACGATCGCTCATTTTGGTCTTGATCGTGTTGGTTACGCCATCATTAACGAACGGTTTCACAAACGGTTTCACAGCTCAATCCTCCTCACGCACAGTCATCCACGCCCCACCCTCGTCACTCGCTGTTCACGTCGGGTGGACGTAGATGTTGATAGCGGTAATAACGTTGGGCTGCCAAAGCAATGCCTGCAAAGCCCCACATCACAACGCCTGATAGCGCGAGTGTTGAGCTGCCTAACCCAATTTGAGCAAACACTCCCAGACTAATAGCGCGGGATGCACTCACAAACGAGTCAGACTGAGTTTCTGTGCCACGAAACAGGCTAAAAAATAGCAGAATCATACCGCCTAAGTAAGGAATGGTGCCAAACCAACCCAGATTAAACAGCATCGCTAGAATGCCGCTATCGTTGCTTCCCAGACTGTCATTGGTAAGAACAAAGCCCAACCCATTGCCAGGAATCTCTGCTAGAGCATCGCCTAAAATCTGCCCATAGCCCTCCAAGCGCTGGTTGTAGCTCACATCGTTCTGTGTGTTGGAAAAGGTTTGCAACCGTGCAGCGATCGCCCCTGCAAAAGGTGGCATATTCACTAACGGAATTACACAGACTGCCATCACCAGAATCGTGACAATCAGCCGCATCTGTAATTTTGGCTTTAGCGAAGGAATGTACATCGCCACCCCGACGGCCCAGCCCAGCCAGGACGATCGCACCAGCGACAGCAGAAACGATAGATAGCCAACCCCCACTGCCGCAAAACGTAGCGTACTATGACTGCTAAACAGCAGCAGTAAGCCCGCCATCATGACAGTTGCGAAAGGCCCTGGTGAATTCATCGTGCTAAAGACGCGCATGCCTAACGGCTCCGGCGTACCAAACGCGATCGACTTGGAATTAATCAGCCAGAAGCGATCCCATTCCGGTGCAATCAGGTATTGCAGCACTCCATAAGCGCCCGTCACCAGCACTCCCCACAAAAATACGCGCCCTAAATTTTGGCGGTAGGCAGGGTAATGACGCCAATGGACAAATAAATGAAAGCCAAACAAAATCGGGGCTAACCAGTTCAATAACGGCACCACGACAGCGGTTGGCGGATACTTAATTAACCCAATCAGCAGGCCATAGATCACACCCGCAGCCGACAAAATAAACGGCAACCCATCCTGTCGCAGGTATCGGGGCAAATGGCGAACAAACGTCAAGCCAGTCAACATCATCACCAGAAACGGTGCCAACAGCACAGGACTTGGATCAACCCATCCACTCTGAACATCAATCAAGCGCCGGACAAACGGTGTTAGAAACGCGACCCACCAGGCAAACCCGACGTAAAGAATGGGATACCGCTGGAATAGGAGTAACCCAACCAGCAATGCTCCTGCCGGATACGCTAGCCGCAACAGGCCACCCGCATGAGCCACAAGGCACAGCAGCGAAAACCCAACCAGTGCCAGCATCGCCGTCCACGCCAGCGTTGGCTGTAAACCAAACTGGGGACGATGAATAGGTGCGGCGGAGTCGGTTTGCATGGAGGTAGGGGGCAGGTAAAAGGCAAAAGGTACAAGGCAGAAGGAGTTTGTTGGAAAGAAGCTGACCGCTGATAGCTGACGGCTGACCGCTCCCTTCACTCAAAACTATTCCTTGCGTTGCGATCGCCCTTCTTTCCAATCAATTTCATACAGCTTAATCTCCTTTAAAAAGATGTAGAAACTCCATAAGCCAGAAAGCGCAAAGCCTGCCATGCCGTGACGAAACATGCCGTACCAGAGGTATTGCTGCACAAACTTGGCAAAGGGTTTGAGCAGTAAGCGGAGCAGACTAAAGCGGGTGCCGTTGCGGTGAGCTTGTTGGGCATCCAGATCGGTGTACCGATTAAAGCGAATAACCAGATCGCTAATATCGCGAAAGCCGTAATGCCAGATGACTCCTGGCAGTTTTACAACGGGCGCATCCTTAATATCAGGGCCTTCATGTACCAACACATTCTTAATCCGAAAGATTGTCTTGTTGTAGAGGCGGGTGTGATACTCCGGTCGTGTGTCAAGCCATGTATCCCAAAAGTCGCCAATACGGATGGCAGAGAAGGCATTGGCCGCGATCATCGGTGCCTGTTTCCACTTCAACAAGGCGGTTGCTAACGGCTGATCAATGACTTCGTCCGCGTCAATAAAGAAAATCCAATCGTGTTGTGCCTTATCAGCACCAAAATTACGCTGATTTGAGTAGCCCGACCAGGGGTTGTGATACACCTGACAGCCAAGGTCTTGAGCAATTTGAACCGTAGCATCTTGACTGCCACTGTCCACTACGACAATTTCATCGGCAAACGGTTGGCACGATCGAATGGCATTCGCAATGCATTCCTCTTCATTCTGAGCAATGATGACAACCGAAATTGGCCTCAATGGTTTTGGTGCTGCCTTTGTGGATGGTTCGGTCTGGCTCCTTTGCATAGGTCGATGCTCGTAGATGAATTAGGAAAAAGCTGATATTGCTGATGCTTACTTCTATATCCTGCTTATTTTTTGAAGTTCAGACGTAATGTATTTAACGGTGTTCTCCTGGTTGTGCTTGTTATACCATTGATGGGCTTTCTGAGCGATCGCCTGCAAGTCTTGCATAGACAATGACTGTGTTTGCAACCCAGCGAACAAAAAATGAGTTTGCGCTTGCAGACCATCCATCAAGGGAGATTGTTTCTGCGTCACGATCGGCACTAAACCATGAGCGCAGTAGGTCGCAAATACTCCTGATTTTGCTAAGCGTCCATTATCAGTTGAATAGACAATACCTGCCAATGAGTCAGAGAGTAAGCGGCTAATCGCTTGAGCAGATTGTTCGCCTTTTTGTATTAGAGGAATCCCTGCAATATCTAACTGCTCAAGGTCTAATGATGGACCCACATCGCAAATTTCTTCAATGCCGAGAAGTTGACAGCTATTGATGAGCATGGCGCGCGATCGCTGATAAATTCTGGCACGTCGTCCGGGTGTGCCAAAGACGATTAAGCTCTTTTCTCTTTGCTTTAGTGGCGTAGGCTCATGCAATTCACCAATATTAGAAAAGACCGGAAGATTCAGGATAGGCTGCTGTAAACGTTCTGCTAATACTGTTTTTGTGACGGCATTGTTAGTGACAATGCCAGTTGCGAGGTTGGCAAGTTTCCAGGCAACTTGCTGCTGCCAGGGAAAGCGGTAAAAGGTTTTCTTGAGTAGGTAGAAAGAGGGAAATTCGTGAAAGATGATCAGTAGGGGCAGCGATCGCTGCTGTTGCATCGCCTTAAGTGCTTCAACTAACCAATAAGGCGCGCCAAATTTGGGATCGTAGGGGTAGTCTGAATAGTGTAAAAGAACGGCTTGAATGGTTGTAGGGATGGCATTCACAAAGGCTTGAGGACTCTCGGTGTTTAGCTCACTGATAGGGAAGCCAACCGCTTCGTTGCCCTGCTTAAACGTCATGAAATGCGTGTGAATATCATGCTGCTGCAAGCCATTGGCTAATGCGATAGCATAATCACCAATGCCATCGATCGCAGGCGGGAGCTTGGGACATAGTTGTAAAACTTCCATAGACGAATGCAAAAACGAATGCAGTTAGACTAATTTATTGGCTGAGTACAGGACGCTTTGAGTTTGCGCCTAACGTCTGTTGTATAGACCTCCGGATGAGATGAATAATGTTGGCGCGATCGTAATGTTTGATCGCGGTCATCCGAGCGGCAGCACCCAAGCGATCGCACAGGTCATCGTTTTGCAACAGCTTTACACAGGCATCTGCAAAAGCTTGTGGCTCATCTCGCTGCAAAAAATCCTGACCATTCACAAAATTCAATCCTTCCGCACCAATGCGCGTGGAAACCATTGGTTTTCCGTAGGCCGCCGCTTCGACCAGTTTGACTCGTGTACCACCTCCCGACAGGATGGGGCAACACACGATTCGCGATCGGCGATATAACGCGTCTAAATCATCCACAAAGCCAGTGAATTCGACTCCCGGTACACCACTGCCATAGCTGCGGATATTCTCCGGTTGTTTACCAGCAATGATGAGCCGTGCCTCTGGCCTTTGCTGCCGTATATAAGGAAAAACTTGCTCAATCAGAAAATTAGCAGCGTTAATGTTGGGATAGTAATGGTAAGCACCCAGTAAGAGTAGGGTTGGCTCAGTTGTCAGCGGTTGCGGACGTGGAATGTTGACCGCATTCGGAATGGTTACGACGCCTCCTAAGCCCTGATTGGTCAGGTAAGCCTGATCCTGCTGTGAACACACATAAGTCTGTTGCGCTACTTTGATGGCCTGCCGCTCACCCCACCACAGCGCGGGCATTTGCAGGTAGTAGAGCAACGTAATGAGTCGAGTAGGCGGTTGCCGAATGTCTCGCAGGAAGGCGATGTGTTCAATGTCATCCAGGTCAAAGAACACGGGTGGCAGCGGTTTGCGGGTGAGCAAAGCAGGACACATCGATCGCAACCGATGGCTAAAGATTGCATCGGGCTTACGGTTCAGACACGCTTCAAAGGCTTGAATCTGCTCTGGTTGACTCGTTCGTATCAGATCGCGCTGTTGAAAGAAATTAAACATCCCTGGTGCTTGCTGCTGCCACTTCGGTAAGGGATAGGGATGCTCAAATTCTGGGCACAGAAAGAGCGTGACCGGAACCTGCCAGTGCTGCGAGAGGGCTTTTTCGGTTGCCGCGATCGCCGATCGGGACGTATCGGTTCCAGGTGGCACATAAAAGAGCAGATCAATGTGGGCAAACGACTTGATTGCTTCTAAAAACATCGCCATGCGCTTATACGTGCCCTGCACATCTAAACGCAGATCTTGAGGAAAGTGAGTGGAAACGAAGAGCACCCGCATAGGACAACACTCAGGCGAAACAACTGGAAAAATGAGTGGGTAGTAGCGCTGAAGGGCAGCTTTCAACAAATGACGGCAAGGTCGTAAGTCTTGATAAACGCGATGGAAAAGGACGCGGAAATGTTCCCGTTCTTGCTTGATAGCATACTCAACCAATGGCCACTCATCCAGCGAGCCCGTTATGAAGGAATGACACGACACAAACTGTCTTGACATCTAGCTACGGGCTGAATTTCTTGTCGTGGGAACTATCTTAAGCATTCGTGAGTGCAAATTGATTTCGCCACTGCTCAACGGCAGCGGTATTAATCGAAATCTTGGTCATGAAAGGTTCTTGAATCCATTGCTCTATCAGTTTAAAGTCGTCTCGATCGGCAGAGGGTAACCCTGTTTCATGGGCAATTTCGGTGGCACGGTGATCAATCTTCAGAATTAACGTTCGTCGCTTGGCTAACAGACATCGAATGCCACCATGTAGTCGAGTGCCAATATAATCCAATGACAAATTTGATTCTAGGAAATTCTCTAGTGCAGACAGCGATCGATCAAGGATATGTACAGGCAAATCGAAGCTGGTAACGTAGTCACGATCGCCTGCTCCCTGGGGCCAAAAATAAACGGTTTTGTAGTGAGTAGAGATTAACTCTAGCAGCCTGCGATCGAGGACAGGTTTCTGAGCATAATCGGTTAGCATCAACAGCACATTTTGGGCTTTTTGCTGTGGAATCTCGTCAGCACTCAGGTTGGCTAACGGCCACATAGTTGGACAACCTGTATTCAAACTATTCCAAATGCCAATGGACTTTAATTTCGACTTCGTATAATTATCTCTCACTGAATGCATTCCGCTGGACGAGAGAGCCAAATGCAATAATCCTGCTGTGTAGAGGTTGGGTCGGCCCTGATATTGCCACCAGCTCACCCCCAAAAGGAGGACGCGCTTTCGCAGACGCAGGGCATCACGAAAGAAAATTTTCCATTGATTATAGTGATTCATGTTAGATGACAATAAATTTGTGCCGCCTACTAAAATAACAGCACAGGTTTGCATGTGCTGAAAGTGCTTTTCTTCTAGCGGTGTATGGGTGGAGAGATTGAGAATTTTCTGGTGCCCAAATAAATAACTTAGTTCGCGAAAAACAGCTTGCTGAATAATGAGATCGCCTAAATTAGCACTGGGCTTATTGTCATGGTCTTCAATACCAGGATCAAGTAGACAAATACGGGGTTGATCAAACGCTTCAGCATCCTCTGTAACCAGCTTCTTTGAGACTTTCAGCATATAGGCGATGGCTTGAATCAATCAAGCTTATGAACTTCAAGCCTGATCTAACCATAAACCTTGCTCCTTATCTGTTTGAAACGTATCACTCTGATTACAATTAAAGAGAGATGAATCAGGACTTAAGTCACATTCAATCTGAATTTAATAAAACAATAGTCACTATTTTTCAGCATCGCTTTTGCTCCTTAACTACAGGTTCCAGTGCACGATTTCTAGCTGTTGTTGGATTGCTCTCTTTCTTTGTCAAAAATGCGAGTGTTTGAAGCCGATTTAAGGTCTGTTCAAGCATATGTTCTTGAGAAAAATGGTTCACATGTTGGTTTGCCTTCTCCGCCATTTGCTGCATTTGCTTTGGATGTTGCAGTGCCCAATGGAGTGTATGCAGCAGCGCTTTGCTGTCACCTACTGGACAGAGCAACCCCTGTTCCCGATGCTCAATAAATTCGGGAATGCTGCTGGCGTTGGTGGTGACGATCGGTAGCCTGTAGGCCATTGCTTCTAGCAGCGCAAAGGGATGACCTTCAAAGCGAGTGGGAAAGACAAATAAATCGGCGGCTTGAAGTAGTCGAGGCAGATCAGTCCGATGACCGAGCATGAGTACAGCGTGATCGATTTCGGCCTCACGTAAGCGATCGTGCAATTCCTGCTGCTGTTCACCTGCTCCAGCCCACACAAAGCGGGTGTCGGGATGGTCTGCCAGAACGCTTGGAATGATTGCCAGCAAATCGGTATACCCTTTTTGAGGCGCAAGCCGACCTACCGTAAGCAGCAATCGGGTACTGCTGGGTATGCCTAACTCCTGACGCACTGCTTGACGAAGCATTGCTCGTTTTTCAGGCGTGCAGTCTTCTAGCGCGGGCAGCGTGATGCCGTTGTAAATGAACTGTAAGTCGTCGGCAGACATCTCAAATAATTCAGCGAGCAAGCAGCAGTTTGTAGTCGAGTTGGTGAGCCACTGTTGCCCCCGGTTGCGTGCCCAGGTGTAGAGTTGACGGCGCGATCGACTCAGCGGAATCTTCTCTGGCGGTATCAGGTGAAACATGACGGCAGTGGGTACGCGTAGTTGACCGCAGGCAAGTATGCTACCCAGGCAATGGTCAGCCCAGGGTAAGTTGATCAACACCACGTCGGGTTTGAGGGTCAGCAGCAACGATCGCGTGCGCCACCATCGCACAAAGGCATCGCCCATTGCCCGTATACCTCGACTCAACGGCTCTGCAATCTCCAACGAGTGATAGGTGACGTGATGCGCTGTCATTTCATGCCGTAGAGAGGCCGTTGCGTCAGCTAGCGGGAAGGCGGCATGGGTTTCCCAACCAGACTGGGCGGCAGCCTGAGCGATCGTGAGGGCATAGGCTTCTGCTCCACCGCATACGGTTGCGGATGTGATGATCAAAACCCTCATACGCTGCCAGCCTCATTGGGGGCGGCTTGTTTCCGTGCCCACCATTTGTGCATGGGTTTCCACAAGGCGACTGGCAGGCTGGGTCTCAGATAGCCATACGTCCAGAACAAACGGTACAGCGGCGATCTCAGTAGCCATTGGCGGCTTTTCTTCTCATGTAGAATGAATTGCCAATCTGCTGATACGGCTTTACGCCAGGTTTTCCAGGCATCGCGCAACCCCATTTCGTGACCATAGAGAGCATGCAGTGCGAGCGTTTCTCGACAGGTGCGCTTGTAAACCTGACGTAATTGCTCGTTGTGTGAATGGTAGACCGCTGCTTCTGGGGCATAAGCAATTTTGGTGCCCAGCGAGAGCACTGCCCAGGCCCAGGCCACATCTTCACAGCCAGAGAGCGTTTCATCAAACGGACGTTTTTCCCACCACTGGCGACGAATGGCGGCATTGGCGTTAGAAAACGCACGATCGCCACCATCGTTTGGATTGGTCTGCATACGAGGTTGATCATTATAGAAGCTGCGGTAATCCCGCTCAACCGGAGGATCGGCATCCACATGAGGAACTTGCTTACCATACACCCCTGCTACGTAAGGGTCTTCAAAGGGTTGTACCAGATGTTTCAACCAATTGCGATCGTAGGGAAACGCATGGGCACTCAGCATGACGATAATGTCTGCGTCTGTTGCAGCACAGCCGAGGTTGAGCGATCGTCCAAAGGTGAAGTCTTCAGGACGCATGGTGAGTAACCGGACATGGCTGTGCTGCTGAACCAGCGCTACCGTCCCATCCGTCGAGCCAGAATCAACCACGATGATTTCATCGGGCGGCAGCGATTGATCCATCACCAGGGCAAGTGTTTTGGTAATATCCTTCGCTTCGTTTTTCGTCCGAATTAAAACGCTTATTTTCAAATGCATAGAGTTCAACTGCATACAGCCTCTCAAAAACTTGCCTAGGATCGGGTTAAATCAGTTGTCTAGCGCTTGCTCGGCCGCAGAGGCGCGGAGGCGCAGAGAAGGTCTTTTGCGCTTTTTTTAGTGCTAATTGGTGTGATTGAATGCTCATGCTTTAAAAAGATTTCAAAAATAAAATTAGCTTAAATTTGGTGAGGCTTTGAACAGTTTTGCTTTCACAGCCTGGGGGAATGCTTGAGGTTTTTTGAGAAAATAGGCGATGGTTGCCCAGCGATCGTACAGGGTTAGCTGCCATCGCTGTAATGTGGATAGATCGTTGCGGTACTGTTTTAATAACTGCATGACTCGCTGGCTTGTCTGTCCATTTTTCATGTCGTTTACGGTTTTCGTGCCTTCCAGACGGCGATAATTGCCCCAGACTTGATCAACATAAACAACGTCTGCCACTTGCACGGCTCTGAGCAAAAACTCTAAGTCCATAGAGTAGTGATCATTCAGGTTATAAAAGCCAATTTTTTGATGGAGTGAGGTGTGATAAAAGTAAGCGGCAGGATTACAGGGATAGGGATTAACATTTAGCCCGGTGACTAAATCAAATAATTGGAGTTTACTTGGCTTATTGACTTCAAGGAGATTGCCCGCATCATCCCAAATATTGCAGTTTCCCACCAAAAGCGTTGGTTCCGGCAGAGTTTTGAAGCGATCGCCAATCTGATTCAAGACATCAGGCTCGTAGCTATCATCGACATTCAGCACGCCCATAACCGTGCCTTTCGCCATGACGATGCCCTTATTCATCGCATCCGATTGTCCTTGATCAGGTTCTGAACGCCAACGAAGATGAGGGTAGCGATCGACATAGTGTTGAATGATGTCTACGGTGCGATCGGTGGAGCCACCATCCACAATAATGTGTTCAAGGTTAGAGCAGCGCTGCGCGATCACGCCTTCAATACAGTCGGCAATAAAGCGTTCACTGTTATAAACCGGGGTAATAATGCTGAGCATGGTTCAGGAATATTAGGGTCAGAAACATTAGAGTTTTACATACGAATTGAAGAGTGCCGCGATACCCGCAGTAAGACGGACTCGACGACCTAAATAGGGCTGTTTCCACAGCATCCAACCGATATGTCGGAGCAGGGTTTGATCGTCTGCTTGCGCCGCATTTTGCAGCATGTGTTGTGCGTAATGAGACATGCGATCGCGAAAGTGATTTTCACCTGTGGTACTGAGTCCTGCATACTTGAGGACGGTTTGTTCAATGGCTTCTAATTGCTGCCAAAAATCGGCCTGTCGCCAGGTTTTATACTGATAGTTTTGATCGTGCTGGTTGTAATACAAAAGCTCAGGACTTTCGATCACCAGCGACGGATAACGAGCGCAAATCCGCGCAAAATATTCCAGGTCACAAGAGTAAGGAAATTGTTTGTCAAAGCCGCCGATCGCATCCACAACAGCACGGTGCACCGTTACACCAGATGGCGTGGTCGGAGTATGCATCACGGCCCAAGCTCCGGGTGCCGCCAAGCGATAGCGAAACGCTTGATCCAGGTGCGAGTCAACGGAGCGGTGGGCAATCAGTGCGGGTTCACCGACGATGGTGCAGGCGCGTCGAATGGTGGCAAGTGCAGTGGGTGCCACGCGATCGTCATCGTGAATGATACAAATCCAATCCCGTGATGCAACCTCCAGGCAACGATTCCAGGTTTTGACCATGCCATAGTTGGATGGGTTGGGCACCAGTTTGACAGCATTCAGGTTACGCAATGCGTCCGTTGTGCCATCCTGCGAACCGTCGTCTACAACCAAAAGCTCGTCTTCTGGTGATAGTTGGGGAAGCAATTGCTGCACCAGCGCAACGACTGACTCACAGCGGTTGTAGGTAGGAATGGTGATCGACAACGGGGCGGCTCCTGCAAACGCAAGAGAACCTGCGTGGTCAGACAGCGCTTTAACCTGGTTTAAGTGAGCATCAATGGGGGGCATAGTCTCTCCTACAAAAGGGGCTAGGAGGGGAGGGAAAAGTTTTGAGTTTTGAGTTTTGAGTTTTAAGGGTTAGACCAGGACGCTTTTCAATGTTCTAGCGAGGGTGTTGGTAAAGGTATCCAGGTTATATTTCGTTGCGCAGAGATGGCGACTACGATCGCCTATCGCTGAAGCTTCTTCAGGGTTTGCTAATAAATAGGCGATCGCCCGTTGCCAACCTTGAACATCTCCTGGTTCAACCCAGAAGCCAATGCCTTCTTTTTCAATATCTAGTTCAATGTGTGAGTTGCGCGTCATAATGACGGGTTTGCCAACAGCCATTGCATCCAACAGGCTGGTCAAACCCGCTAGATTGTTGGTGCTTGTGAGTGGAATGGCGATCGCAAAGGCGCGGTGATAAGCAGCTAAGATTTCCTGGTAAGAAACGGCATTGTGGGCTGAATGACTGGCATGAATGGTGATGCGATCGGGTAAGTTTTTGAAGGTCGGGGCTGTATGGGCAGAGCAGTAAATTTGAAGTGAGCAATCAAGATGAAGCAACGCGTTGACTAATGTGTCGTGATCGCGCTCGGTTTTGCCAGCGCTAACAATAAAAGGTGCTTGATTCGCGCTCAAAACGGTTTCTTGTTCTAGCGCTTCCGGTTGCATCTGATCATAGAACGGTAAATCGGCTCCCCATTCAATTAAGTCCATTTTTTTGTGAATTCTTGGGGTTTGAGCGAAGGGTTCCATAATGGTTGGACTCAGGCACAGAAGTCGATCGTGCCCCTTGAGAAAAAGCGTCTCTTTGAGTGTGTGGTTCAGGGGATGATGAATGAGAGCCACAATCGGTTTGTGAAAGAGGCGGAGCGATCGCAGTACCGACAGCAGAAACGTTGTCGTCTGGCAGGCAGAATACACCACATCAAAATCAGCGCGATGAAACAAAACGCGTAGCTGCTGGTCGAGATGATCCCCTAAGCCTAGTTTGCATCCAATTTTATTCAAGAGCTTCAAGGTTTGATAGGGAACGATTTCCACTTCAATACCATGCTTGGCAAGATGCGTTGCGCCCCAAAGATGATGTCCGGGATACTCGCCGTTTTGCCAGCTTTCCCAAGCCTGATCCATTGGGTAGTTGTTCATAAACAGCGCTTTCATAGCAGACGATGCGGGGTGTAATGCGTCAAGGCTTGGACAATCTGGTGTATGAAAATGAGTTTGAATTAGAACGCTTCAGGGGTTGTAGTCGCCGCGATCGCAGAAGGGCTGGCTTGGGCTTGATCACCCATTTCGTACTGCATCTGGTGATAGTTCCAGAGTTTGCCGCGCTGCTCTAGCAATGCTTGATACGGCCCTTCTTCGACGATGCGCCCCTGCTCCATGACGACAATTTTGTCTGCTCGAATAATGGTGGAAAGACGATGGGCGATCGCCAGCACGGTGCGTCCTTCTGCCAGCTTTTCGAGCGATGCCTGAATGAGCCGTTCGGAGATGGAATCCAGAGCGCTGGTGGCTTCATCAAGAATCAAAATTTCTGGATCGCGGAGAATGGCACGGGCGATCGCAATCCGCTGGCGCTGCCCACCTGAGAGCCGTACCCCACGATCGCCGAGGCGAGTATCAAACCCTTCTGGCATGTCCTGAATGAACTCCAGCGCATTTGCCAGTCTGGCGACTTCAATAATATCTGCTTCGGTCGCATCTTCACTGCCATAGGCGATGTTGTTGCGCACCGTGGTGTTAAAGATGAAGGTGTCTTGACTGACGATCGCAAAGCGCCGCCGCAGCGAGTTAGTCTGGAACTCTCGCAGGTCAACGCCATCAATGAGAATGCTGCCTTTGGTGGGGTCATAGAAGCGGGGAATTAAATCCACGAGCGTTGTTTTACCTGCTCCAGATGCACCAACCAAGGCCGTCATTTCACCCTGCTTGATGGTCAAGTTGACGTTGGTAAGGACGAGCTGTTCGGGATCGTAGCCAAAGTCAACCGATCGGAAGGTAATGGCCTGCTGTAAGCCCGGAAAGGGACGATGCCCACTCTTCAGGTACGGCTTGTTGTGGGTATCTAGTAATTCTCGAATATTGTTGAGCGATCCCCAAAAGCCGCTCATCGCCGCGCGACTGCCATTAATTTCATGCACCGCAGGCACCAGGCGAAACAGAATAAACAAGAACGTCAGCAACGACGCCGTTTGCATAATGCCGTTTGTGACAAAGACGGTCAGCGCCAGGATGATCATGCCAATCAGTACCGTTGTGGCTAATCCTTCTGCCAGTGGCCTCACGAGCGCATAGCGTTTCGATGCCAGTAGTGAGGCTTCTACAACCTCACCACTGGCTGCGTAGAAGCGCCGCCGCTCAAAGTCCTGGGTTGCAAAGGCCTGGACGGTGCGAATGCCGTTGATGAACTCCATCGCGATCGCGGTAAAGCGACCGTTTGCCGTAGACACGCCTGCACTGGCCTGCCGAATGTATGTAGTGAGTTGAGAGATGCCGACTGCTAGCAAAAAGAACAGCGTCAGCGACACGATCGAGAGTTGCCAGGAGAGCCGAAACATCAGAAACACGTAGACGCTCAGCGTCAGGCTACGGGTGATGATGAATGACAGCAGGCCAAAAGCCGCTTGCAGCCGACCGATTTCACTGGTAAGCGTGTTCAGTAGCTCACCCGCATTTGTTTTCGAGAAATAGCCAAGGCTCAGGGCTTGCAGTTGCTCAAAAATTTGTTTCCGCAGGCGATCGACCAGCTTTTGCTGGGTCAACTCGGTATAAACCTGCGTTAAGTAGTTAAAACCTGCACGAATCCAGGTGGCCGCCAAAATCAGTGCTGAAACCCGATAAAGGCGATTGGTCGATGACTCATTAACCCCTAGAATCCATTGATCAAACCAGCCTGCACCTGTTTGAAAGGGTGGTGCATCGGGGCTGACCAAACTTTGTAAGAATGCCAGCAGAAAGCCAAAGCTAAACCCTTCAAAGGAAGCTGCCCCAATGGCGCACCCGATCGCGATCGTGGCTACGAGCGGAAAATGCTTGAACTCACGCAGGATCGTGTGGTTTTCTTGCCAGAATGTCGTGGCTTTCAGCGTGTTTTTGAGCGATCGTTGGATCGGCGCAGGAAGTCTTAGCAGCATGAATTCTCGGTAAAGTGGTTGCCGTTGCCTTCATTGTCAATGGAAGCTGAAGCGTCAGCAAGCGCGTCCACCTGAGTTTAGAACGCACCAAACCCTGAAAGCACTTTTGGCACGGTCAGCAGCAGGATTTTGAAGTCTTGACGAAGCGACCAATCGCCGAGGTAGCGTAAATCAACCCGATTCACGGCATCCAGATCCCGCAGGTGCGATCGACCCGTCACTTGCCAGATGCCCGTGATGCCAGGAAGGGCGTTTAAGCGTTGTTGGACAGTCGGGCTGAGGCGCACCGCATCATACAGTGCCCAGGGACGCGGACCGACCAGGCTCATCTCGCCTCGCAGCACATTAATGATCTGTGGCAACTCATCCAGGCTATATTTCCGCATCCAACGACCGATCGGCGTGACGCGAGGATCATCTTCGCACTTGTGTAGACCGACCTGATGCCCCATGACCTGATGGTGATACAACTCTGCACCCGTCACCATCGTGCGGAATTTGAGAATCCGAAAGAGCTTGCCGCGTTCACCCACACGCCACTGACTGAAGAAAATAGGCCCTGGAGATTGTAGCAGCATCAGCCCGCTCAGTCCCAGCATCAGAGGCCCGATGACCAGCATGAGCAGCACTGCTACACTCCAATCAACGATGCGCTTCAGCCACCATTTCAAGCGGCTTTGCTTTTTGGGCAGAGAAGCTGTACTGGGTACGCTCAGATAAGCAGCTTTGTTGGTTTTCGCGCAGGCATCGGCCCACATCGCCAGGGACGCCTCGCCGATCTCAGGTGCAAGCTTTACCAGGTGAATAGGCGATCGCTCCAGGCACTCTGCTAAGAGTTGTTCACTATCCAAAGCGGTCAGGGGTGGAGTCGTCGGCTGAGGAGTCAGCGTGAGTAAGAGTTGTTTCTGCCGCCATGTGAGCGCGTAATGGGCTGCGCGATCGCGGTGAGTTTTGCCTTTTGTAGCCTGCTGGGAAAGGAAAAGGGTAGACATAATGGGGACTTTTGGGGGTTAGAGTGCCGTTTGACTAAGCCGTTGTTACCCAGGCGGTAAGTGCCGTTGTTACCCAGGCGGTAAGCGTTTGATCCATCTACAGGGGGGCTAATTGTCCTTTTCGCTCGTAGGAGACGTAGTGATTGGTCGTCAGGTCAGAGCCATTTGCAATGACACCAATCACGTTGAGTTTGCTCAGAAGTGCCGTTGCTTGCGTTAGTTCGGCACGGGTGACATGACCAATCCGCCCAACTAAGACCACGCTGCTGCAAAATGACGCAACCAGCATGGCATCGACAATGCCCAGCACTGGCGGCGCATCGATGATGATAAGGTCATAGGCTTGCTCCAGTGCCTGCATCAAATCGCCCATGCGCTCGGCACTTAAAAGTTGGGCAGGGTCGGTGGGCGCTGGCCCAGACGTGAGAATCGACAGGGGAAGATCGGTATAGCGATGCGATGGCTGCATTTCGCTGCTTTGCCGGAAAGAGGTTTGCCGGGTTAGCAAGGTGGAAAGCCCATAGCCATTCGGCAGGTCAAGCTGCTGATGCAAGCTAGGGCGACGCAGATCGGCATCAATGAGCAACACACGCTGATGCAACCGAGCAGCGCTGATAGCTAACCCAAGGGCGATCGTCGATTTGCCTTCACCTGCCAAAGCAGAAGTGACCACCAGGGAACGTAAGCCAGCCGCACTGGGTAACAACTGGATATTCTTATAGATCAAGTCCAGGGATTCACGAAAGGGTTGCCAGTGGACGACCTGCATCGTAGATGGCTCAGGGAAACCAGCCTCACGGAAGGGCACTAGCGCCGCCAGCCCCTCCTCATGCTGGAGTGCTGGCACCATGCCTAACAGCGGCACATCCACCTGCTTGAGATCATCCGGCGTATGCACGGCATCGTCCATCGTGTCTCGAATGAAGGCGGCGACACTGCCCAGCATGAGGCCAGCAACGGCTCCCAGCAAAATGTTTTGCTTCAGGTTAGGGCCAATTTGTTTGCCAAGCTTAGGGTCTTCTACCACTTGCCAGTCAAAGCCACCGCGCGCAATTTCGAGGGCAATATCCTGGCGGGCTTTTAGCAGTTGCTGCAAGGTGTTGCGTCCGATCTCCACCTTGGGCTGAAGGCGACCGTACTCTGCCAGCAGACCGGGAAAGCGTCGGAGTTGTTGCTGGAGCGATCGCTCTGCTTCACTCAGACTTTGGGCACGCCCCTGCAACGCTGACAGGTTCACTTGAGCATCGACCAGGGCACTCGCTAGGGTGAGATCGGTGGCGCTCAACTGCCCGACGCTCAGCCCAGACTCACCTGTGGTATTGACCTGAGCAGCATTGCTGCCCAAAACTCTCCGTACTTCGGTTGCTAGGAGGTCGCGTTGGCGTTGGCGCTGGTCGATCGCCTGTTGCACATAGGGACTGGCGGACTTGAAGCGCAGACGTTGTTGCGCGATCGCCAGCTCGCTTTTCTGAATTTCGTTCAGTAGGCTCTGATAGCGAGATGATTGGCTCAACCGGGCTGCGATCAGTGCCTGTTGAGGCGACAGCGCGAGTTCCTGTTGCAGCGTTTGATAGCGACCCTGCACTTCTCGCATTTGCGCCTGGTTGCTTTGCTGCTCTTTTTGCACACCGCTCAGTGCATCGATCAACGCCTTCGACTGCACTTCCGGATCGACCAAATTCTGGCTTTTGCGGAACCGCTCCATCTCATTCTCAGCGCGATCGACCTGCTTTTCTACCAGCGGCAGTTGCTCATCGACAAACGCTAAGCCGCGAGTCAACCGCAGCTTTTGTTGCTCTCGGTTGTAGTCCTGATAAACGCGCTGGACAGCTTTGAGTACTTTCTGCGTTTTTTCCGGGTCGTCGCTGGTGTAGACCACCTGAAAAATTTTGGTCTTCACCTTGTCTTCTTCAACCTGAGTTAAAATCAGCGCCTTTTGAAGTTCTGCCGCCTCAAGTTTGGGGTAATCAGACTGTAGTAAGGCCACCGCTTTTTGCAACAATTGAGAACTTCGCATTTGAGTGAGCTGCGTTGAGTAATCCACTTCAACGGTGCTGTCGGCGAACTGATTTTCGGCTCCGGCTCCAGAGTCTTTCTTGCTTTGATAGTTAGGCTCTACTAAGAGCTGCATCGAACTTTGGTAAAGCGGCTTTTTGAGCAGAGTGTAAACCGTAACCGTTGATAGAACGCCCAGAAAAATTCCGATCAGCCAAAGCCTTCGGCGAAATAGAGCAACGACTAGTTGCCCATAACCTGGATCAGATTCAACTGTGCTGACGACATGACCAACAGTCACAACTACCACCCCTCTTATAACCCATCGAATCGACAAATCGGCTTACTGCCGCAATCTCGTGTCAGTAAAAAAGCTTGAGACCCATTAGATTGCTCCAATAACATGCTCTACTTTGCCAAAAAAGGCTTCCTCTGAAAAATGCCTTAATGCATGTTCTCGAATGTTGCGATAATTCCACTTAATCGCATTAGCTTTTAGGAGCGCTGACTGCACGGCCTCTGGCGATTGACGATTAAATAAGATCCCTGTTTCACCAGGAACCTGAGTGTCTAGAACGCCGCCCGCCCCGTAGGCAATGACGGGTGTACCGCTGGCATTTGCCTCAACGGGCACAAGACCATAATCTTCTAACGCTGCTACAATCACTGCGCGCGCTTTCGACATCAAATGGGTGCGATCGACATCGCTAACGTGCCCTAGAAAGCGAATATTACGCATCGCTTTTGCCTCTAGACGTTTTCGTTCGGGGCCATCGCCTGTAATGAGTAATGGCAAACCCAACCAGTTAAACGCTTCGATAATAATGTCTGTGCGTTTATAGCTAATCAGCCGAGCCGAGGTGAGGTAAAAGTCTTCTTTTTGCCCAGAGAACACAAATTTGCTGCTGTCGATCGGATAGTTAATGACCATTGCAGGCTTGCCATAAACGGTTTCAATACGTTTTGCGACAATGCTTGAATTGGCAATATAAAGATCCGGTTCTTGAGAGTAGTTTAGATCCACTTTTCGCATCTGCTGAAAGATTTTTTCTAGCAGTGGATACAGCTTTCTAAACGTCGTGTATTCCCGCAGGTAATTGCGGGTATCCCACAGAAAGCGGGTAACGTTATGGCAGAAGCAAATGTGATGCGCTGTAGGGCGCTTACGAACAGCTTTCGCAAAGCTGCTGCTGCTGCTGATAATGAGATCGTAGTCTTGCAGATCCAGCGATCGAAAGGCTGGGAAGTAGAGCGGAGCCAGCAGCCTAAAGTGCTTGCTAGCGCCGGGAATTTGCTGCAAAGCCGTTGTGTGCACCAGTCGATCGTGGAGATCAATGGTGCGTTCGGCATCATACAGCGACGTAAAAATATCCGCTTCAGGGTAGCGTTTGCAAAGCAGTTCAAAAACGCGCTCTGCCCCACCTCGTTGGGTTAGGTAGTCATGCACCAAGGCAATTTTCATAGCTAATAATGTGACGCTGTGGTGACGAACTCAATCTCTGTACAGTGGCTCAACTCACGGCATAATCGCGATTTTGCCAAACTGCTTTAGGCGATAAAGTTCAAAGCTCCTGTGATGGTCAAGGTCGAATCGGAGAACAGATGAACTCGTGGACTGCATTCGATCGCGATTGATCGACGATGGGCAGGTTCAAGCACATCAACTTTAAGCGCATCAACTCAAAAGGAACTACCAGCAGAAACCAACCTGGATTGCGTTAAGTATTCATTGATGCAGAGAACGTCAGTAAGGAAACCTATGTCACTAGCTAACGTTGACGATTACTCCAATCGCTAAACTTAACAAAGCGTAAAGAATACTCAGGGACAAAGCATCTCCCTTGAGGCTTAGATTACCAAATCTTTCCAGAGAAATGTAGTGTTGCTATTAGCCGTCACTATAGTAAAAGCGACCAGACACGACAGTTTGATTCAATACTAAAACGCAGAAATAGTAAAGCATATTTTTTGTGACTCCCCACAAACTCTACGTGTCAAGGTGTAAATCTTATACCTTTTAAGGCGTTTAATTACGGATCAATTCTACCGCTGCTGCTACCCGAAAATGAACTATGATGGCTAAAGTAGCGGAGCTGCGTCGATCTGATGGCAAGTAACGCATAGTTTTATGTGGTATCAAAAAGTTGGTGTTTGCTATAAAGCTAAAGCACTTTAAAAAAGAGATTTTTTTCGCTAGTGGGTGTCCAATCACTTAAATCGACATGCGAAGCTTAATCACGCAAATCCATTTTTTCCAATTAAGGAACTTTCAGCTTCCTATCTTCGTCTTTACGAACTTAATCTAGTCTGTTAAGACACAGTGTACGTCCAGGTTTGGTGCGATCGTGTCATCGCTGTCCTAGTCAAGTAGGGTTATGGTGCAAGTTTCGTCTGCCATTGTCATCGGGTTACTTCTGCTGCCATCTGCAAGTATGGCTCAAGTTCCTAATCGCACATCAAATCCTTCCGTAGCGCCGACAGTTGAGGCGTCGCAAAGCCTGACTGAGGATGGGTATTTGCTCGGTTCTGGCGATCGTGTTCGCATTGATTTTTTCAACGTACCGGAGTACAGCGGCGAATATTTGGTGTTGCCTAATGGTGCAGTGAATCTACCCCAGGTCGGTGCCGTTGTTGTGCAGAACAGAACGTTAAAACAAGCATCCGCCGCCATTGCTGCAAAGTATGAACCGTATTTAACGCGACCGATCGTCACCATTGGACTACTGGCGGCGCGACCACTGCGACTGGCGATTGCGGGTGAAGTGAATCGACCGGGCACCTACAATGTGCAAGCGGTTTCAACCAATGTTGATACTGGGGTTCCCAGCGTGACACGGTTAATTCAATTGGCTGGAGGTGTCACCCAGTCCGCCGATGTTCGACAGATTGAAGTCCACCGCCCTCGTCCTTATAACGTGGGTGCGGATGAGATCATCAAGGTAGATCTGTGGCAGCTTGTGAGCACAGGCAACTTGCGACAAGATCTGCGCTTGCAGGATGGTGACAGTATTTTTATTCCATCGGCAACCACAACCAATTTGGCAGAAGCTCAGCGGTTGGCGGCTGCTACGTTTGCGGCTCCCAGCGATCGCCCTTTACGGATTGCAGTAGTGGGCGAGGTGAACCGTCCCGGCCCCTACATTCTGACACCTGACCAAACTAACCCAACCAATCAGCCCAATGGTTCGTCTTCTAATCCACTGCCGACCAACGCAAATTTGAAGCTTCCTACGGTCACGCGGGCGATTCAGACGGCGGGTGGTATCACTCAAGCTGCCGATATTCGGCGTGTAGAGATTCGACGCACGACGCAGGCCGGTGCGACCCAAACCATCAACGTTGATTTTTGGAGCTTGCTGCAATCGGGTGATCTGCGCCAGGATTTACCCTTGCAGGAAGGCGATACGATCGTCATTCCTACTGCAACGGCTCTGAACAACACCGAAGCGACAAAAATCGCGGTCGCTAGCTTTGCGCCCGATCGCATCACCGTAAATGTGGTCGGTGAAGTGATTCGTCCTGGTCCTGTTCAGGTGCCACCCAATACGCCCCTCAACCAAGCATTGCTGGCAGCGGGTGGCTTTAATAATCGCGCGAAAAAAGGTGAAGTGACCTTCATTCGGTTGAATCCGAACGGCACTGTGGCACGACGCGATGTTGATGTTGATTTTGCTCAGGGCTTAAACGACAAGACTAATCCCGCAATGCGCAACAATGACACGATCGTCGTGCGGCGATCGGGCTTTGCCGCTGTGACGGATACATTGGGTTCGGTGCTGTCGCCGATCGGCGGTGTGTTCAGCATCATCAACCTGCTGGGGTTTTGAGCTAAGCGTTATGGTGTCAAACCTGACGTACAGCAACGCACATTAACGACAACGCCGCATCCGCAGAATAGGGATTAAGACCAGAGAGCAATTGTCCGATGCGATAACGCCAGTGAGGTGGGTCGCCGTACACACCGTTCAAGGCATCAGCGCCGATCGCATTGTTATGAGGATAAACATTCACGCGAAAGCCCATTGGTTCTAGCGTTTGATGAAACAACGCTGAGGTAACGCCATGACCTGGCTGATGATGCACTTCCGTTGCCAATGCCTTTGATCGCTCTTCGTCAGGAGCGTCTAGGCTGCGTAGAAAAAAGCGATAAATAATTCCCAAACGCATCTTGTAAAGCAACAGCCCTAATCCTTTGTAGTCCCAGGCGGTCAGTTGTGGCTCATGGTCAACGACTAAAATGCCGCCAGGTCGGACTAATCGTGCCGCTTCCGCCAAAACGGTTTCCATATCATCGCAGTGATGCAAACTGGCATTGATTGCCACAACATCAGCAAACTCTGAAACCAGTGGCAGGTGATGAGCGTCAGCCAGTAAGGGCGTGTAACCGAGCTCTTGCGCCATTTTCAATGAACCCTGGGCAACATCGACCCCCAGTAATAACGTTGGTTTGCCACCCAGGTTTGCGTAGAGATTGCCCGGACCACAGCCGATGTCTACTACAATCTTGTCGTCCCAACTGCCGGCGGCGGCATACCAACGCTCCCTAAATGCACGATCGCGGTGACAAGCTTCAAAATAAGTTTTTGCCCATTTAGGATTGCTGAAGTAAACGCGATTGGCCTGCACCGAAGGGCTATCAGGAAGAACGCATGCTGGAATATCAGCTTCAAAACTGACCTGGTGATCCGCAACGAGAAACGATTGTAAGCTTAACTGCTGCTTCGTATGCATTAGTAAAGTACCTTTATATATAAAAGTTGAGGGTTTGAGAGAGCTAAACATAAGAATGTCTCTCTGGAATCGCTGATCAGAGCACGCCTTAGAAACAAATCCAGCTTTGATGTTGATTAATGTGCATGCTCAAAATCACACCGATCTTGATGTCTACACGAAGTGGTTAAAACCTGTAAAGCGCTAATGGAAGACGCTAGCGAAAAGCTTCTTGCGCAATCATACTGAAGGTCAGGAGAATTTCTGTAAAGAATGAATAAAGATGTCCCATTAATCTATAAACTTGTCAACTATTAAGAAATCTATCTAATAAGCAAATAGATGCAATTAAACTGAGCCTGTTGAATTGCCCAAACCACCCTCTCTCAACTTGCAAGAGAGAACCGGAATCGAATCTTCTTGCTCCCGCTCTGGGAGAGTGCTTGGGGGGAGAGCGTTTCGTCATCAACCAAGCCCTGATCGTTAGATCTTTCTACGGCTACTCAATGTTGTTGGCCTTTTCGTTACAGCAGTGGGTGCTCTAGCGCGATCGCGCCTAATACACCTGTCCGAAAGTCATTCAGCAATTGCCGTGCAGTCCGTTCGACGTCACCCTGGTGCCGACGGGCTGCCAGTTCATGTAAATAGCTTTCACCTGTGAGCGTCTGTGCATCCAGGCTGTAGCGCGTTTGCAAGACGGACTCGATCACCAAATCCTTGAGCATCTCCACCAATGCTGCCGCGACCCGTTGGTTGTCATACGCCGCTTCACCAATGTCATCGCAAATCGCCAGCTTAAGTGCAGCATCCTGATTATAGAGTCGGGATGGCAATACTCCAGGTGCATCCAACAGTTCAATTTCGTCAGAAATTCTGACCCAGCGTAATTGCTTGGTGACCCCTGCACGACGAGCGCTGTCCACCACACGTCGCTTCAGCAAACGGTTGATGAGTGCTGATTTGCCGACGTTTGGAAAGCCAATGACAACGGCGCGCACAGGTCGGGGTAACATGCCTCGATCGCGCCGACGCTGATTCATCTGTTCCCCTGCTTTTTGAGCGGCTTGCAACACCGTCTCAATGCCTTTTCCATGTTGAGCATCGGTGAAGTACGGTTCTTCGCCCTGCGATCGAAACCATTCCGTCCACTGTTGCCGCGCATATGCAGGGATCATATCAATCCGGTTCAGCACCAGTACTCGCCCTTTGCTGCCTAACCACTGCTGCACTTGAGGGTGCTCTGTCGTAAGAGGAATCCGCGCATCTCGCACTTCCAGCACGACATCAACCCGCTTGAGCTGCTCCATCAGCGCTTTTTCGGCTTTAGCGATGTGTCCGGGATACCACTGAATCGAAGGCGTTGTCATGGGAGAAGCCACATAAACGTTGAGCAAGAAATTACATTCGCTCTAGCGATCGTAGCTGACTGAGGAGAGTTTCTTTGCCAAAGACATAGACATGGTTGATAGGATTTGCACTAATTTCAACCTTAGCAGCGGAAAAAACAACGATCGGGGTTACGCTTCGTCACCCTTTTTGCTCTTTCATCGCGATCGCCTGCTGCTTGGCTTGACTCAAAAAATCTTTCTCAAAAGGATATCTTTTCTTGCCGTACTGTCGATAGAGCTTGCCGTCCTGACTGCTAACCTGCCCTTTGTGCGATTTGACATCGATCGTGTAAGCGCGCTTTTTGGGTGAGAGCAAAAAGATGTCGATGTCTCCCAGACGACGATCACGAATGCCATACTCAAGCTGCCATCCCTCGCTGCTTAATGGTGTCAACATCGCGGCAATGTCTTCCTCCCCTTTTGCACCCTGATCTGCATGGTTGGCGCGTTTCCAAAGAAATAACCCACTCCACAGCGTTAAGGCTGCCATGCTGAAGCACACTAGATATAACCAGGCAGGCACGACAATCGCTGTATTTGTAATGACTGCTAACTGTTGGATAAAGGCTTTTCCTGCAAAGGGCAGACAGGCTAGCAGTGCAGTTGCGATGAAGAGTTGAATAGCTTTGAAGCGCCGCCTCAGCGCCATTTTGCGAATATTGTTGCCAGCACGAGACATACAAAAGAACTCTTAGGACGGTGAAGGTCTCTTTTACAGTGCCCTTTTATATATGACGATCGTCAGGGGAGAGTATAGATCTGCCTGAGCGATTGGCGTTAATGTCGCGGCTTTAACCATCGGGCTACAGTGGATTGATGAGACGCATAGATCCAGCCACTTTCTGGTCAGCACCGCTATGGTTCAAACCATTCTCTTTTTATGTGGGTTGGCGATCGTCGTTGGCTTGATCTTGGCGGCACCGCTGTTTAAGCGCCTGAGACGCAATCACATTCGCGATCGCCCGTTTCCTCCTTCATGGCAGAAAATCCTTGATCGCAACGTCCCTCTGTATAGCTGTCTGCCCGAACCACTGCAAAAGCGATTACGGAGTTACATGCAGATCTTTTTGGCAGAAAAAACTTTTACAGGTTGCGGTGGCTTGAGTATTACCGATGAAATGAGAGTGACGATCGCTGCCCAAGCCTGCCTGCTGTTGCTTAATCAAAACGAACGGTTTTACCCAAGACTCAGCGCTATTTTGGTTTACCCAGGCGCATTTGTGGTGAATGCCACACAATCACTAGGCGGCTACGTGGTGCAAGAGAAGACCGCGAGACGGGGCGAATCGTGGGATCGGGGTCTGGTTGTGCTGTCTTGGGATAGCATCCAGTACGATACGATGCACGAGCACGATGGTCATAACGTGATCCTCCATGAGTTTGCCCATCAGCTTGATCAAGAAGATGGCACGGCTGATGGAGTACCTTTTCTTGCGTGTGCTACCGATCGCACCACTTGGGCACGTGTCTTTCGGCAAGCATATGAGCAATTGCAACGCGACGTGCAGCGTGGAGCCAAAACAGTCCTGGATGCCTATGGCGCAACCGCTCCCGCAGAATTTTTTGCAGTAGCGACGGAAACCTTCTTTGAACGAGCTGAACTAATGCAGCGCTATCATTCAGAACTCTATGATGTGCTGCGAAACTACTACCAGCTTGATCCTGCCCATTGGAGCTAGCCTTAATCAACCATCATGGCTGGATGGGAGTGGCACATCTTCGTAAAGCAGCGCGATCGGGCAGCGAAACGTAATGCTCGTCAGCTCAACCTCATCGCCAGCCAAATAGTGCGTCAACTCCCATTTGCCTGCTTGATTCAGCCGAAAGCACTCAACGCTAACCTGCTCAGCATCAATCAGAACGTATTCTCGAAGCGTTTTGATAGTGCGATAGTGGGCAAATTTTCCACCTCGATCATACGCTTCGGTACTGGGTGAGAGCACTTCAACGATTAAGCAAGGATGCTCAATAAACTCAATCGCTGTGCGATCGCGCTCATCACAACTGACTGATAGATCAGGGTAGTGAAACGGTCCCTTCTCTGTAATGCCAACCTTAATATCAGAATTAAAAACGCGGCAACCACTTCCGCGAAGATGCAGCTTCAGGGCTGTTGCCAGATTTAACGCAATGGTGCCATGAGGAATCGTGCCGCCTGTCATGGCAAACACTTCACCGTTGACATACTCGTAACGACATTCCTGCTGCTGCTCCCAGTGCAGATACTCTTGCGGTGTCAACTTCTGGAAATGTGCAACCATTGCTCTTTAGAAGACACAGCGTTGTCTAAGGCACAATCAGTACGGGACAGGGCGATAGGTTAATGACACGGTTGGTGACACTATCCGAAACGCCTTCATCGGTAAGACCCAAGCCACGACAGCCCATCACAATTAAATCGGCATCGACTTCATCAGCCACATCGCAGATGGTGAAGGCGGGTTTCCCTTCGCGCTCGATCGCGTCGGCTTCAATTCCTTGCTGAGAAAACAAAGACTTTGCAGTGGTCAAGAGTTCGGCGATCGCCTCTGGCGAAGACATAGCATCACTCGTGCCATCTTCAGCAGGTGGTTCAACCACTGACAGCAGAATCAAGCGACTGTTGTGAATTTTGACTACGCCAGCCACGGTTTCAGCCGCCTGCTGCGATTCGCGGCTACGGTCGATCGGAAAAAGTACAGTCTTGAACATGGTAGTTATGACCGGAGGGACGTACTTCGGTACAATAGGTAAAAAGACTCATTTAGGAGGTTCTTTCGGTGCCTAAGAAGACTCTAGCAAGTTTATCATCCTCTGATTTGTCTAGTAAGCGCGTCCTCGTGCGGGTAGATTTTAATGTTCCTTTAGATGACCAGGGCAACATCACAGACGATACACGCATCCGTGCTGCTTTGCCAACGATTCAAGACCTGTCTTCTAAAGGTGCAAAGGTTATTTTGGCAAGTCATTTTGGACGACCCAAAGGGGACGATTATGCTGCTCGCGTGACCGACAAGTTTCGCCTAACGCCTGTTGCCAAGCGCTTGTCTGACCTTCTAGGTAAGCCAGTCGTAAAAACAGACGACTGTATTGGCGATGATGTGGCGGCTAAAGTGGCGGCTCTCAAGGATGGTGATGTTCTCCTGCTAGAGAATGTGCGCTTCCATCCAGGTGAAGAGAAAAATGATCCCGAATTTGCCAAGCAATTGGCATCGGTAGCTGACCTGTATGTAAACGATGCGTTTGGCACCGCGCACCGCGCCCATGCATCTACCGAAGGCGTGACTCATTATCTCAAACCCTCCGTGGCTGGTTTCCTGATTGAGAAAGAACTGCAATTTTTGCAAGACGCGATCGAAAACCCCCAGCGTCCCTTGGCGGCGATCGTGGGCGGTTCCAAAGTCTCCAGCAAAATCACCGTCATCGAAACCCTGTTGGATAAAGTAGACAAGCTTCTGATCGGTGGCGGCATGATCTTCACCTTCTACAAGGCGCGTGGTCTCAGCGTTGGTAAGTCTCTGGTGGAAGAAGACAAGCTGGAATTGGCAAAAGCACTGGAAGCGAAAGCCAAAGAAAAAGGCGTTGATTTGCTCCTGCCTACTGATGTGGTCGTTGCAGACAATTTCGCGGCTGATGCAAATGCTCAAACCGTTAGCGTTGAAAGCATTCCCGACGGTTGGATGGGTCTGGATATTGGTCCCGACTCCGTAAAAGTCTTCCAGGATGCGCTTTCCACCTGCAAATCGGTGATCTGGAACGGCCCAATGGGTGTGTTTGAGTTTGATAAATTTGCGGTGGGCACCGAGGCGATCGCCCGCACCCTCGCAGACCTCACCAAAACAGGTACAACAACTATCATTGGTGGTGGTGATTCCGTTGCAGCCGTCGAGAAAGTCGGCGTTGCTGAGCAAATGAGCCACATTTCTACGGGCGGCGGTGCCAGTTTGGAACTGCTGGAAGGCAAAGAATTGCCCGGTATTGCAGCGCTGGATAATGCCTAAATGATGATCTCGACTGCAAGGGGCGATCGTGCCGCTTTTTGCCCTTAGCTGGCTAACTCTCAACTAGTATCTTCTACCCATAGCCTTCACCATTGTGGCTTCTTCTTTGAAGAAAAGCACTGTATACGGTGAGGGCTTTTTGTTGCAGAGAGTGCCTGAGAAGCAGAGTGATCGCGGAAATCCATCTTTTTGCAGACCGTATAAGAGTTCAAGGGCTACCTCTCGGCAGAGAGGTCACAACAGTCCCTGAGCTAATCTTTGCAGTGAAAGCGTCATTTGCACATTAAATTTGCTTTCTCACCCACCTTTACTTTCGCCTGTTGGTTAACCGCTTCGGCAATGAATCAGACTTCCTTTTTCTCATTCAAGATGTTAATTAGAGGTTTACCGTTATGGCGACAACATACAAGATCAAGCTCACAAACGAAGCAGAAGGCATTGACCAAACCGTAGACGTTCCCGATGATGCGTACATCCTTGAAACGGCAGAAAATGAAGGGATGGAGTTGCCCTATTCTTGTCGGCAGGGCGTATGTTCTACCTGTACTGGAAAGTTAGTTGAAGGCTCTGTTGATCAATCAGAACAGTCATATTTGGATGAAGATCAAATTGCGGCTGGCTATGTGTTGATCTGTGTGTCTCATCCCACCTCTGACTGCACGATCGAAACTCACAAAGAGGAAGAGTTGGTCTAGCTGGTGAAAAAGATAGGCATTTCTACTTGTGTGTTTTGAGGAGAAATGCCTGATTGCTATTCTGTGAATCGTACCTGAACTTTGGATGTGTCAATTCTTTTACTGCCATTGAACTGTGATGGGATTGCAATTATGCTCTCTATGCAGTAGCAATCTAAGCGTCAAAGTTTATGGATATTCATGCTCAAGTATTTTTCTGATTTCTGCATTGAGTGCAGGGATTTTGTTAACGACCACGTCCCATACGATATCGTAATCAACGCCGAAGTAGCTGTGGATTAATCGATCGCGCATTCCCGCCAGTGCGCGCCATTCAATCGCATCGTATTTTTGTCGCAGCGCGTCAGGAAGTTGTTTCACTGCCTCACCGATTACTTCAATGCTCCGAACAAACGCGCGTTTTAGGGTCTCATCCTGTACGAAAGTTAGTTTACTGAGATTGTCAGAACTGGCTATGAGGTAAGCCGTTTCATCGAGAATATGCTGCAAATACTCACGAGCCGATGGAGACATACTCCACCTCGTCTAAGATGCGCGGACCGATGTAAGGGCTGAGTGATTCGATCGTGATGAGGTCAACGCTTCTACCAAAAAGCTCTTCTAAGAAAAAAGACAAGTGCATGAAGTTATCAAAGGTTTTTTGGTCTGGCTCAAATGCAACTAGAATATCAACATCACTTTGTTCATGAACGTTAGCATCACGAACAAACGACCCAAAAATACCGCACCGATTGACACCAAACTGCTGTAGTTCTGGTTGATATTTCTGAAGAAGAGACAACACTTGAGCTTTTGTTTGTACAGACATTGTTGGCAAAAGAGCCTGTTTATATTTTGTATTCATCACGATTTTTTCTATGCTCCAGAAGGCTATAAAGCATCATCATTGTGAAAATACCAGTCCAATACTTAGGAGATTAATGAATTAATTCAGCATCTTCCAGATATCTTTCAGATATAATGAATCAGCTTGATGCTGTTGACATATAACGCCTTCAAGAGCTGCATTGATATAAATCTTAAAAAATTGAGTTTACTACTCATCGCCTTAGAAATCTTAATGGTCTATTCACGCTAGTGGTGGAAATTTTTATAACTATAACTTAGCGATAGAATCCTCAAGCCTCTTCAGACTTCTACGATACAAAGCCATATCAGCGACATCAAAATCTTTTGCGTGAGCATCGAATCTATCGTTGATGACATTGCAATCCTGTTCAAACTGTTTTTGGTCTCCGAAGACTTTTGCAAATAATTGCCATTCCTTAGCTATTAATTTAGATAAGTCAGTCCAATTGAACTTCTCAATTATCTCGTCTGCACTAAGATTCGCAATTTTTCGATCGCTTGTTCCCCCAATAATCGCAGAAATTCTTGAAGCTGTAGAAGCCTTATTTTTATCCATCAAAGAGTCGTACTTTATAAAGTTTAAGGAAACTTGGCGGAGCTTTTTTTCAAGTAAGTTACGCCGTCTACTAATTAATGCAAGCTCTTCTGCCCATTCTCCAAGTTCACTGGAAACAGTATCAAGTTTCTTGACTGTTTCCGAGGTAAATATCTCAGTGGAATCCTGCCTTTCCAGATAAAGCTTTAATCCTTCTCTCATTATCAATCCTGATATTTCGTAGGCGCTGTCGGGTGTGCCGAATTGAGTAGGCTTTGATATAATTCCATATTTTTCTAAAACTGAAAGATAATATTTGGGAACTATTTCAGCACTTTTTAAACTACATAGCTTCACATACTTCTCTAATTCATGATGAACGCTAAAAAGATGAGATAGTGCAACTTGAGCAAGCGTCGCACCTTCATAGCTGACGAATTCTTCTAACAATTTAGATACTTGTTCGAACTCAAGCTTTAAGGGGCGTGAAGCAATTTCAGTTCTTCGATGAATATAAGAAGATGCTTTTCGAACCCAATAGGGCATATCTGCACATACTTCTGCAATGCTCTCTAAACCATTCTCGTCAAATTGTAGACCGGCATGACGTGCTAACCGTTTCAGCATGGCTACTGTCGCGCCACGCGGAAGTGGAGAGACATACTCTTCGGGAACAAAAGCTAATGCTGCATTCTCAATCCCCTCGATTGTTCCAGCAGCGAACCATCTACTTGAGACTCCACTTACTAGTAGCGAGAGCATGGAATTATGTCTCAGCACCTCCTGATAAACAGCTCTTAAATTACGCCAAAATATATTAAAGTCACCCTTCCAAATATGACTAGTAGGACTACTTGGAGTAATGTAATCTACTTCATCCATAAACAGAATTATTGGACGGTCGCTATCTAAAATTAATTTTTCTAAATCCTTAGCGCAAGCTGAAATTTCAAGCTCGCTTGTATTGACTTCCACTGCGCGATATATTTTTTGCTCCTTTTGGCAAGATTTGATGGCATCTGCAATTGAAGCCATTAGTTGAGCTGCTCCCATTTGCCAAACCATGTCTTTGGAGCAGTCAATCATTATGCATACACAATCATGATTAGCCTTAGTTTCATTGATAATACGATTAAGAATTGATGTTTTACCGATCTTGCGAATTCCCAAACAGGTCCTAATCTGACCTGTTTGCAATTTACGTGCTAAATCCTGTGCTTCAGAACGTCGCCCATAAAATTGTGCGTCATCAGATACTGGACCCGTTACATCAAATGGATCGTGAGAGAATAATTCAAAAGCTAGATGTCTTTGAAGCTCTTCGCCTGCTGGTATAGTATCCGCAGCTAATACTGGAAGAATGGCTAAACCAAGTTCTCGCCCCCAATTCTTAAGCTTCATGTTGCCTCTTCTATCCTTATGCACAATGATTGCAACTGTGGATTCGAGTCTGGCTTCGGAGCTACTGATTAATTTATTAGCAAATTTGATTGTCCGCACCTGTTGATCTGGGAAATTAGAAAACAGCATCAGCAACTCTCGATCAACAGCCAGTGAAGCTGCCAATCTCTTCGAAGGTTTTGCGAAAGCTACTCCATAAACCCCATTTTCATAACTCTGCACTTCTTGAAACGTAAACTCAAGAATACCTCGAGCACTATTTTTGAACTTATCCATCATCCCGTTGATTTGTCTATTAAGAGAATTAGAATTAGTTTTAGATGTCATAGATATGGTTGGTTTTTTGGGTTTCGAAAAGATTATGGGTATTGTACTAAAACACAAAACAGATCTGGCAGTCCAAAAGCTTTCTAAGCCTAAAAATACTAATGCCTACTGCCCATGAGCCTTAAATCAAACTCCTCCAGGTACGTTATGTCGTATGCAGAAACCTTCGTAAATTTCTCTGCATTGAGTTATATCCAGCTAGACCGACTTGGTTCGTTAGATTAATTTTGGTCGTCGATGATCAAAATACCAATCTCAATTGCGACTTTTGCTTCAGTCTAGATTAATTATCTTTTGTCGTCTTCAAAACTTTCCTTCCAATGCGGGAATGCAACGTTCACACAGAAGTGGATGGTCTTCTGAATCGCCGACGTGGGTTGAGTAGTTCCAGCAGCGATCGCACTTTTTGCCATCTGCATCCACCACGCCAATTTGAAGAGCGTTCGTTTGAGCGCTATATTTCAAGCCGTCCAAGCGTTCCGTAGAGTCTAAAAGTTCCACTTGAGACGTAAGAAACAGGTAGCGCAACTCATCCACGCCATTCCCGCTCAAGCTATCGGCAGGATTGAGCGTTTGCAGGGTTTGCTTGAGTTGAGCATCCGTGGTGTACAGCAGCAGTTTGGCTTCTAGAGAAGAGCCGATCGCCTTGTCAGCGCGAGCTTTCTCCAGCACCTTATTAACCTCATCGCGGCTTTGGGCAAGCGTTTGCCATTTCGTCGCCAGATCTGGTGCACGCCACTGATCCTTCAATTTAACCCAACCCGCCTGGAAGACTGATTTGTGAGGCGTAGTATACGGCAGCGCTTGCCAGATGTCTTCTGCCATGTGGGAAAGCACGGGCGCGATCGCTTTTGCCAAATTTTCGAGGGCGATCGCTAAAACAGTTTGGCAACTGCGACGACGGGGAGAATCTTCCGCACTGATATACAGCCGATCTTTAGCGCTGTCTAGATAGAAGTTAGACAGATCAACCACGCAGAAGTTGAGCACGGTTTGAAAGAAGCGGAAGAACTGGAAGCTATCAAAGGCATCCGTTACTTCGCTGAACACTTCGGTCATGCGATGGAGAAGATAGCGATCGAGTTCCGGCAGTTGCTCATAAAGAACCGCCTTTTTAGCGGGATCAAAATCATGCAGATTCCCCAGCAGAAAGCGCGCCGTGTTGCGGATCTTGCGATAAACATCCGCCATCTGCTTCAAAACCGTTTTGCCCAGGCGCATATCTGAGGAGTAATCCACCGACGATACCCACAGGCGCAGCACGTCAGCACCATAAGGTGGTTCTTCTTTCTGGTTTTTGCCACCATTGATAATGACTGTTGGATCAACGACATTGCCGAGGGACTTACTCATCTTGTAGCCCTGCTCATCCAGCACAAAGCCATGAGTCAGGACGGTCTTGTACGGTGCGAATCCATTCACGGCCACGCTGGTCAGCAGGCTGGACTGAAACCAACCGCGATGCTGATCAGACCCTTCGAGATACATGTCAGCGGGGTAGGCAAGTTTTGTTCGCGTAGCGTTCCCGAAGGGAATATTTTGAGTTTTGAGTTTTGAGTTTTGAGGTGTGCTTTGCGCCGCTGCACTAGAGAGTTTTGAGTTTTCTGGTAACTCATCACTCGAAACTTTGAACTCATCACTTTCCAAAACCGCTGCCCAGGAAGAACCGGAGTCAAACCACACATCCATCGTGTCGGTGCCTTTGCGATAGCTGCGGCCATTGGAGCGGTAAGGTTCTGGCAACAGTTCTTCAACGGGCAGTTCCCACCAGGCATCGGAGCCTTTTTCAGCGACGATCGCCTGCGCAAACGCGATCGTTTCCCGGGTCAACAATGGCTCTCCAGTCGCTTCGTCATAGAAGACGGGAATGGGCACACCCCAACTGCGCTGACGCGAGATACACCAGTCCGATCGCTCGGCGACCATTGGCGTGATGCGGTTTTCGCCCTGAGCAGGAATCCAGCGCACGTCTGCGATCGCCTTCACGGCTTGATCGCGAAAGCCTTCGACCGAGGCAAACCATTGTTCTGTAGCGCGAAAGATCGTTGGCTTTTTGGTACGCCAATCGTAAGGATACTTGTGGACGTAGGGTTCTTCTTTCAGTAAGGCTTTTGCGTCTTGTAACGCAGCAATCACCGCTGTATTGCCGTCGCCCAGCACATTCAAACCCGCAAATTGTCCCGCTTCTTCGGTGAAGTTGCCATCATCATCGACGGGTGCAAGGATGGGCAAACCGTAGCGTTGGCCGACAATATAGTCATCCTGCCCGTGTCCTGGCGCAGTATGCACCAAGCCTGTGCCAGCTTCTGTCGTAACGTAATCACCGCCGATCACGATTTCGCTGCGACGGTCAAAGAGGGGATGCTGATACGTCGTATGCTCCAGCGTTCTGCCCACCATCGTTGCTTGCACCGTCAGCGTGGTGCCGAGGACTTCGGAGAGGCGATCGACCAGATCCTTCGCCACGATCAGGTACTTAAACCGACCAAGCGCGTTTTCGCCCACTTCCACAACCGCGTAGATTAGCTCTGGGTTCACGCTCACGGCAAGGTTCGCGGGGATTGTCCAGGGAGTCGTCGTCCAGATGGCAACGCCCAATTCGCCCGTACCCATAAAAGAATCGAGACCCATCATCAGCGCAGGCGAAAGCTGCTTGACTTCAAACGCGGCGTAAAGACTCCGTGAGGTGTGCCCTTCGGGATACTCCAGTTCCGCCTCTGCCAGCGCCGTTTTAGAACTGGGACTCCAATACACAGGCTTCAAGCCCCGGTAGATGTAGCCTTTGAGCACCATTTGCCCAAACACGCCGATTTGTGCAGCTTCGTATTCGGGCTTCAGCGTTAGGTAAGGATGCTCCCAGTCGCCCCACACGCCGTAGCGCTTGAAAGCCTGTCGCTGCTCGTCAACAGTTTTGAGCGCAAATTCTTTTGCTTTCTGACGTAATTTGAGCGGTGTTAACGCTTTACGCTCCTCAGATTTAAGGGTTTGCAGCACTTTTAGCTCGATCGGCAACCCATGACAGTCCCAACCCGGCACGTAGCGCACTTTCCGTCCCCGCAGCAGGTGATATTTGTTGATGATATCTTTCAGCACCTTGTTGAGCGCGTGCCCCATGTGCAGCGAACCGTTGGCATAGGGTGGCCCATCATGTAACACAAACAATTCGCCTGGGTTCTCCTGCGATAGCTGCTGGTAAAGCTGTTCCGCCTCCCAGAATGCCTGTAGTTCCGGTTCCCGTTTGCTTGCGTTGGCGCGCATGTCAAAGTTGGTCTTGGGAAGATTAACAGTGTCTTTGTAGGAGCCGGGTTCTGTCACAGTCATGGAATTGAAGACTAGAGGTTAGGGTTCGATGCGAATGAATAGAAGCTTGAATATTTAGCGTTGGCGCATAGCTGCAACAGATGCGTCAGATGCTATAAGTGATACTTGTAGTATACGTGTAGTATACGTGTAGTATAACAGTTGACCATGCAAGACCGCTACCTCGACGCTTCAAGCTAAAGCTTACTACCGTTGGTCAGTGATCTGAAGCTTCAAGTTTAGCGAATCACGGTATTGCAGACCTAAACCGCAGCGGTAATTTATTGGGGAAAGCGAGAGCGCTGCCTTTGCGAGTGTAGGGTTTTGGGTGTTGAGAATGCTAATGAAAATGGCGGTGAGAGCGCAAGTTCATTCACTGGATAGAGACAATACAGCTCTGAATTTGAGACTCTAATTGGAACGCTAATGCCGTATTCGTTATTTGTTCTCGTTAGGAAGCATGTATGGTTGGTATCAATGAAATCAAAACCGTCGGACTGTTAGGCTTACTGAGCGGGATCTTTGTACTCGCTGGTTACTATCTAGTCGGTGACGAGTCCGGTCTTTTGTTGGGATTAGGGATTGCTGCGGTTACTAGCTTTAGCTCCTGGTTCTATTCGGACAAAGCCGCCTTAGCCGCTTATCAAGCGCAACCGATCGCCTGTGAGCAAGCGCCGGAACTCTACGATATGGTGGCTCGTCTCAGCGATCGCGCGGGCATTCCCATGCCCAAGCTATTTGTCGCGCCGACCAAATCTCCAAATGCGTTTGCTACAGGGCGCGATCCTAACCATGCCACGATCGCGGTGACAGAAGGCATTACTAAACTGTTGACTACTGAGGAGCTAGAAGGCGTGATTGCCCACGAACTGACTCACGTTAAAAACCGAGATACACTGACTCAGGCTGTTGCTGGCACTGTAGCAGGAGCGATCACCTACTTAGGACGGCTGCTAAGTCTGGGTGCGCTGTACGGCCCTGTCACCCGTGACGATCAACGGGGGGCTAATCCCTTTGGGTTGCTGTTTCTCATCATCCTGGCTCCTCTGTCTGCAATGTTGCTCCAGCTTGCCATTTCTCGGACGCGTGAATTTTCGGCTGACCAGGGTTCCGCCATGATTACAGGCAATCCGATCGCGCTAGCCCATGCCCTTGAGAAACTGGAAGCTGTGGGTCATGAGATTCCCATGCACGGCAACCCGGCGATGTCTCCGCTGCTGATTGTCAATCCGCTTTCAGCACAGGGCTTACAGGCGTTATTTCGCACGCATCCTGCAACCGAAGAACGAATTCGTCGGCTGATGGAGTTGGCTCAACAGCAGCAGGCTGATCCGGCGTTCGCCTAAGCGTCTTGTCCTGCTGAAAGTGGAATAAGCACCGAGAATCATTGGCAGAGGGCACTTGATCCTGGTTAAGTTGCCCTCCTTGAGGCCGACATGCTTGAAAGAGAAAGCCGATCGCAGATACAAAACTCAACTGAACCCGTCTCATAAACGCGGTTGAGAAAAACCAAAGCTTTAGATCATTGGGAGTTTAGAGCCTTGTGATACCGATTTAAAGAATGATAACTACAGATCGATTGCTGGGTAGGGTCAAGGCAATGCCTTGACCCTACAGGGTGTGCCGCATTTTCAATTTAATTTGGTATGAGCGTAGCAACCTGATTTGTGAGCACGCTAAAGCTTTGATAAATTTCATATCGCTTGGTGTGAAATCACAGGTGTTAACCGTCACATCTGCTTAGGATGATTTCAGAATGATATGTACCCTGAGCAGCGATTGCTCCCTGATTGAACACTATGACCCAGCTTGAATTGACACAGTGCCTGCACCTGGCTAAAACACTAGACCTGATTGTGTCGAGCCGTATGATTAACGGGGTTTTGTACGTCTACAATGCCGCTGGGCAAAAGAGACCGTGGGACAGCTTCATCTCTGATTACCCACTAGAGCGTTTGAAAGCGATGCTTGAGCGCCGACAGATACACCCCAAAGCAGGCTAAAACTGCTGTAAAAAACGCAAATCGCTGGTATAAAGGCGGCGAATGTCATCAATTTGGTGTAGCACCATTGCTAAGCGTTCAACGCCCATACCAGCGGCAAAGCCTGTATACACTTCGGGGTCATAGCCAACCGCTTTCAGCACGTTGGGATCTACCATCCCACAGCCCATAATCTCCAACCAGCGTCCTTTCCACTGCACGTCTACTTCGGCAGATGGTTCTGTGAATGGGAAAAAGCTCGGACGAAACCGAATGGGCACTTCGCCAAATAGCTGCTCTAGAAAGACTTTGATCGTGCCCTTTAAATCGGTGAAGGTTAGTCCTTCATCGACTGCCAGAATTTCTACCTGGTGAAACACCGCAGAATGGGTAGCATCGACCGTATCCCGTCGATAGCAGCGTCCTGGCATCACAATGCGTACAGGGGGATCATTCGTCTCCATGTAGCGGATTTGCACAGACGAAGTGTGGGTGCGCATGATGTTGCCGTCTGGCAGGTACAGTGTGTCCTGCATATCGCGGGCGGGGTGGTCAGGCAGAAAATTCAGCGCCTCAAAGTTGTAATAGTCCGTTTCCATTTCTGGCCCTTCGGCAACGGTATAGCCCAACCCCACAAAAATATCGGTGACCCGATCCATCATCCCATTGATGGGGTGAATGCGTCCCTGAGGACGATACACGCCAGACATCGTGATATCTAGCGTTTCTGCCTCAAGCTGCGCCTGAATCTGAGCCGCTTGTAGTGCTGCACGACGACGATCGACATCTACCTGGATCGCTTCTTTGACCTCGTTTGCCAGTGCGCCAATCCGTGGACGATCGCCCGCATCGAGCTTCGCCATACCGCCTAACACTTGAGGAATGGGGCCTTTCTTACCTAAATACTTCACCCGAAGCTGTTCCAGTTGCTCTAGCGAGTCGATCGCTGCGAGGGCCTGTTGTGCTTCTTGCCGAATGGATTCTAATTGCGCTGCGAGTTCTTGAAGCTGAACAGTCATACTAATGAAGTTGTTAGTTATTGGTTGTTTGTAACTGGAAGGCAGAAGGCAAGGCAGAAAGGCTAAAGGATGTAGCTTGCTTCTGCGTAGCAGTAGGCTGAAGGCTAAAAGTTTTGAGTCAATGGCTGATAGCTGACGGCTGATAGTTGACGGCTAACAGTTAAAAGCTCAGGGCAGACGTTAGAAGTCAAATGACAATGCCATTCACTCTTCAGTTTAATAGCTGAGTGGCGGCATCCGCGATCGCACCCCAAACTTCCCTTCTCTTTAACCTTCATCCTTTAGCCTTTTCCCTACCCCCCACTCCCCACTCCCTACCCCCACTCCTTATCGATTCATGAAACTACTCATTAGCAACGATGATGGCATTTTCGCTCTGGGTATTCGCTCTCTGGCAAACCGTCTTGCTGAGGCAGGGCATCATGTCACCGTGGTATGTCCTGATCGTGAGCGATCGGCAACTGGACACGGACTCACCTTGCATCAACCCATTCGCGCGGACATTGTAGAGTCGGTGTTTCACCCTAACGTGAAAGCGTGGGCCTGTTCCGGCACTCCTTCAGATTGTGTGAAATTAGCGCTGTGGGCACTGTTGGATGGTCCCCCCGATCTGGTGCTGTCTGGCATCAATCACGGGTCTAATTTGGGCACGGATGTGCTGTACTCTGGTACCGTTTCAGCCGCAATGGAAGGCGTGATTGAGGGCATTCCCAGTCTTGCGTTCAGCCTTGCCAGCTTTGCATCATCTGAATTTCAGCCAGCCGCCGCGTTTGCAGAATCGCTGGTTGCCCAACTTGCCAAACAACCCCTGCCAGAACTGCTGTTACTAAACGTGAACGTGCCAGCGGTAGCAGCAGAGGCGATCGCGGGCGTCAAAGTGACCCGGCAAGGTGTCCGTCGTTACATTGATGTCTTTGAGAAGCGCCTTGATCCGCGAGGTAAAACATACTATTGGCTGGCAGGCGAACTGCTGGAAGACGTTGCTGAACCTTCGGAGGTGACCGATCAAGCCCCGACCGATGTAGAGGCCATTCGCGCAAACTACATCACCGTGACTCCGCTGCAATACAACTTGACGGCAGCCACCGGGTTAGCCAGTTTGAAACACTGGACGTTTGATCTGCCGCTTGCCCAGAAAGCGTAATGTGACTAGCTTGTCCGCTGTTTCCGAAAGGCGGTACTTAATTTCTGTAGAGTACTAAACCAGTGGTCGATCTTGATTAGCAAGCCCAAAGGAACTGTTATTTTTTACAAGTGGCTAGTTGCACAACCCTGCGGAGATAAAAAATCATGAACCAACGTTGTGTGCGTGCGTCGCTGAATGGGCACCTTAAGTAAAAGCTCGATGAAACATTGAAGCATCTGCCACCATTATGGTGTTTGATTTAATCAAACGCTACACTCTCTACCATGAGATCACTGAGTCATGCGATCGCGATCACTGACACAACAGGCAATTTTTATAAAGCTGCCTTGAAGGGGCAAATTGAGTATCCGTTTCAACGTTAGCGTCTGTCCAGGGCTGATATTCTAGCGGTTGAGAACCGTGAACAACCTGGAAGCTTGATCGAATCTTGCACAAAATACCCATGTCCAACACGGAAAATCAGTTCACAGCCACCTTCTGGGGCGTTCGGGGAAGTATTGCTAGTCCAGGTTCTGCCACGGTGCGTTACGGTGGCAATACGCCCTGTGTAGAAATGAGGGTTGGGGGCGATCGCCTGATTTTTGATGGCGGTACGGGCATTCGCGTTTTGGGACAATCACTGCTTTCCCAGATGCCGCTTGAAGCCCATATGTTCTTCACCCACTCCCATTGGGATCACATCCAGGGTTTTCCCTTCTTTGTGCCAGCGTTTGCTAAAGGGAATCGCTTTCATATCTACGGAGCGATCGCGCCTAACGGTTCCACGATGGAGCAGCGACTAAATGATCAAATGCTGCATCCAAACTTTCCAGTGCCGCTACAAATTATGGGTGCCGACCTGAAGTTTAATGACATTGAAGTTGGGCAGGCCGTTCGCATCAACGACATTTTGGTCGAGAATGCGTTGCTTAATCATCCAGGGCAAGCTGTGGGATATCGCGTAAGCTGGCGCGGACATGCTGCCGCCTATGTCACCGATACGGAGCACTTCCCTGATCGCCTGGATGAAAACGTCCTGTTTTTGGCTGATCAAGCGGATCTGCTGATCTATGACGCGACCTATACCGACGAAGAGTATCACTCTGAACGATCTAGTAAAGTCGGTTGGGGGCACTCGACTTGGCAAGAAGCTGTCAAAATTGCGAAAGCCGCTAACGTCAAGACGCTGGTGATCTTTCATCACGACCCATTGCACAGTGATGACTTTCTCGATCAGGTTGGGGCAGAGGTCGCAGCGGCTTTCCCCAATAGCTTAATGGCGCGAGAAGGGTTAGTCATCCCAATTTCGCCGTCTGTTTCCAGCCCCGACCCCGTGGCGATCGAAGCGGCGATCGAGGCTGAGATTGGGGTTTCGGTCTAGTTGGCAGACGGAGGACGCAACCCCAGAGACGCGGAGGCGCAGAGAGATGGAACGCTTTGAGTTCAGTACTTCGACTCAAAACTCTTCTCCTTGCATCGATCGTCCTTCCCCTTTGTATGTCAAAATGTAAAGCGTGTGGGTTACTTCATCGCCAACGACTGTTCTGACTCCAACTGCTGTTGCTCTAGGAAACTTTGATGGGATACATCAAGGGCATCAGCAGGTGATTCAACCTGTTTTATCATTTTCAGAGTCGGTCAAGCGATTAGATCGTATCCATGCGACGGTCGTCACGTTTCATCCCCATCCACAAGAATTTTTTACGAAGCAGTCGCGCCTTTTGCTGACTCCGTTGATTGAGAAAGCAGCGCAGCTCAATGTTTTAGGGGTTGAACAGCTTGTTTTGCTGTCGTTTGACCAGGCTCTTGCCAGTTTGGGGCCAGAGGAGTTTGTCGAAAAAATTCTTTTGAAACAGCTCAAAGCAACAAAGGTGAGTATTGGTGCCGATTTTTGTTTTGGGCGACAGCGATCGGGCAACGCCGAAACCCTAAAGGTGATCGCGGCGAAGTATGGGATTGCAGTGAGCATTGCACCACTCAAAAACTTAGACCACGATCGCATCAGTAGTTCTGCTATCCGTCATGCTTTGCAGCAGGGGGATATAATGCGTGCGAATCAGCTTTTGGGCCGCCCGTATCGGTTGATTGGTAAGGTTATTCAAGGAAAGCAGCTTGGGCGCACCATAGGGTTTCCGACGGCGAATCTGCAACTGCCTCCCGACAAGTTTTTACCGTGCTCTGGTGTCTATGCCGTGCGAGTACACCGCTGCGATCGCGGTAGCGAGGTTGATCTATCAGCGGTGCCGACGTTGCGAGGTGTGATGAATATTGGCTACCGTCCAACGGTTGATGGCACTACACAGACGATCGAGGTACATCTTTTTGACTGGTCAATCGATTTGTACGACCAGACGCTCGTTGTGAATCTGGAAGCATTTTTGCGATCAGAACAAAAATTTTCCTCACTTGATGCTTTGAAAACGCAGATCCAAGCGGATTGTGATGCGGCTCGTCGATTGCTGTGAGTAGCCTTCCCCTTAGCTCATCGTCAGTTGCCTTATAGGGTGCGGTTACTTTGCACGGCGGCGCGATCGCATTCTGGAAAAAAACTGCTGCTGCGTGCGATCGAACTGGGCACACTACACTCAGTAGATTTTACGACGACCCGCTTTTCCGCACACTTACTTTTCCACACTTAGAGGAACGACTAAATGGCAAACGAGGGACACCTTGCTTTGCTCAAACAGGGTGTAACAGCCTGGAACACCTGGTGGGGACGCAATCCGAAGAAAATTCCAAATCTCGAAGGTGCCAACCTGCGGGACACAAACCTGCGTGAAGCCAATTTCTACAAAGCTGACCTTCGAGAAGTGAGCTTTCAGCAGGTCGATCTCAGCATGGCAAACCTTGAGGGAGCAAACCTTGGGATTGCCATGCTCGAAGGAGCCACCCTTTACACCGCCATTCTCTACAAAGCAAACCTGCGTGAAGCCAATCTCTATAAAGCGGATCTACGTGAGGCAGACTTGAGCCAGGTGGATCTCAGCATGGCAAACTTGCGCGAAGCGAACCTCAGCACGGCCATCCTTGAAGGAGCTACCCTTTACACCGCGCTTCTCTACAAAGCTAACCTGCGTGAAGCCAGTCTCTATAAAGCGGACTTGCGTGAGGCAGACTTTAGTATGGCAAACTTGCGCGAAGCGAATCTGAGTATGGCGAATCTGAGTATGGCGAATTTGAGTATGGCGAACCTGATCGGGGCAACGCTTTATGAGGGAAAGCTCAAGCAGGCAAACCTGAGTTTGGCAAATCTGTGCATGGCGAATCTGATTGGTGCCACGTTGCACAAAGCCAACTTGGTAGGCGCGACTCTGATTGGGGTGAACCTGTACAAAGCACAATTAACAGGCGCTAACCTACGAGAAGCTGACTTACGCGAATCGACGCTTAGTATGACGAACTTGAGTGGTGCTAGCCTGCATGGAGCAAACCTGATGATGGCAAACCTGCAAGGGGCCAACTTGAGTAGGGCGAACTTGACGCTAGCCAATTTTCAAGACGCTAACTTGCATCGAGCCAATCTAACTGGTGCTAACGTGCGAGAAACAAACCTTGCAGGCGCTTATCTGAAAGAAGCGACCATGCCAGATGGCACAGTGAATCCCTGACTTTATGTTTTGATACCGGTAGGACTTACGCATTTGCCCCCAGCCCCCTAATGCTGGGGGCTTTAACTGGCTCGGTTCCCCCAGCATTAGGGGGCTAGGGGGCGAAAGATGACCGCTTTTGCGTAAGTCCTAACCGAGTTAAGTAGACTTCACGACAGATCCATCTGTAGGGACGTTACATGTAACGTCCCTACGTTGCGCGTTGCGTTTGTGCTCTAGATTCATTGCGTCCATTACAGCGACGAGATCGCTCGCGAACCAGGAGATGCGTTAACTCGCTTGCGGTTGGCTCAAGGATGAACGAGCCGCGATCGCCAGAAAAATTCTGGAGACACCTGTAAAAATAATGCTGATGCCGACCAATAGACCGATCGCAAACGGTCCGTTAAACGGCCACTCAAACCAGATCAAGCCACCTAAAACGAGCGTTGTAATGCCATTTGCCAAAGACCAAACCCAGTTGGGCTGATTGCGTTTTTGGAAAGCATACACAATTTCAAACACGCCTTCTGTTAGTAGAAAGGCACCCAGTGCTAATGTCAAGGTAAGGATGCCTTGTAGGGGATAGACGAACAACAGTACAGCGGTACCAATATACAGTAGGCTCAGCAGCAACTGCCAAACAAAGCCACCCTGCTCTCGCGTTTGAAATGTGTAGACGAGTTTTGAAATACCGCTAAAGAGGATGATCCAGGCAATCCAGCTTTCAGCAGCCAGTGTGCTAAAGAATGGAAAAGCGATCGCAGCACTTCCCAACAAGATCAGCAATATACTGACGACGATCGACCCGTTTAAACTACTTTTGACGTCGTTGTTCGTCGAAATTCCAGTACTCATTAAGACACCTCATTACTTGCTTGAGTCATTACGATCGCATTGTAAGACTGCGGTCTTTGTCGCGTTCTCCTTCATTGGAGGTAATTCCCGATGTGATGAAGCTCTCTCAGGCGTTAGAGGTACTCAAGCAGTGGGCTTAGCTTGCGATGATCTCCCGCTCGATCGCACCCGTTTTCCCAGCCAGGGCCGCATCTAAGGTAATGCCTCGAATCGCATAATCCAGCAACTGCATGGGGTGTAGCACAGGGATGGGCTTGCCCTGAAGCTCAAGGTGTTTGCTAATCTGCACAAAGCAACCGATATTGGCTGAAGCAATGAGAGACGCGCCTGTATTTAGCAGGTTTTCTACTTTTTGCTGACCGAGTTCTGCGGCAACGTCAGGTTGCAAAATATTGTAGACACCCGCACTTCCACAGCACAGCGCTGCATCGACAGGTTCTCGTAGCTGTACGCCCGGAATCTGCTTGAGGAGTTGGCGCGGCTGTACGCTGATTTTCTGCCCGTGCAGCATATGGCAGGCATCTTGATATACCAGCGTCAGAGGGGCTTCTTGTAGGGGCGATAGCTGGGCTGTAAGACCGACATCGGCGAGAAATTCCTGCACATCTTTGACTTTGCTGGCAAAGGCGATCGCGTTCTCCCGGTAGTGCGGATCATCGTGCAAGATGCTGCCATATTCCTTAAGGGAATGTCCACAACCAGACGCATTGATGATAATGGCATCCAGAGTGGGGTCATCAAAGCGATCAATCAGTTGACGTGCCAATGCCTGAGTTTGCGCTTCCTGCCCCTGATGATGGGTCAAGGCACCGCAGCACCCCTGGGATTGAGGGATGACGACTTCGCAACCGTTGGCGATTAATACTCGTACCGTTGCGTTATTCACCTCAGGATTAAACAACCGCTGCACACAGCCCAGCAGTAAGCCAACCCGGTAGCGTTGCTTTCCTTGCGCCGGAATGATTGCAGGCAAAGGGTCTTGAAAAGCCTGGGGTGAAATTTTGGGCAGCATAGATTCCATCGCAGCGAGTTGCGGCGACAGTTGCTTGAGTACGCCGAGCGATCGCACCCATTTCTGTAACCCCGACTTCTGGTAAAGCCCTAATGGTCGCAGCAGCAGCCGTAGCCGATCGGGATAGGGGAAGGTCGAGAAAATGAGACGTCGTAGAAGCTTTTCGGGGAGCGATCGGGCATGGTTGCGCTCTACTTGAGGACGGGTCGCCTCGATCAGCTTGTCATACCGCACACCAGACGGACAGGTGGTGACGCAGGCCAAGCAGCCCAGACATGAATCAAAATGCTGCACGGTTGCCGAAGAGAGCGGTATTTGTCCCTCATTCACCCCATCCATTAAATAGATGCGGCCCCGTGGCGAATCCGTTTCTTTGCCAATGACGCGATAGCTAGGGCAGGTAGACAGGCAAAAGCCACAGTGCACACACGCATCAATGAGCTTGGCATCGGGAGGGTTATGGGAATCAAAGGCTAAAGGATAAGGGCTAAAGGATGAATTGACGCTTGGCTCTTCAGCCTTTAGCCTTAAGCCTTCATACTTTCCCTCTTCATTGCTGAGAACTGGTTCAAACTGCTCGTAACGGGTACTCATGACTTAAATTTCGCCTACAAATCGGTGAGGGCTGAGACGATGATGCGGATCAAATTGCTGTTTCAACTGGCGCATGATAGGCAGCGCGTTGCCTGCATAACCCCAAACATCGATCGCCTGCTTGAGCGTGATCGGAGCCTGAAGCAGAGACAAAAACCCGCTATTGGTTTGACAGATCGATCGAATGCTTAAGAGGGTTTCTGGCGGCGTGGTGGCATCGAACACCAGTCTACCCAGTCCGCTGGCAATGTGAATTTGTCCACACCAGGGTGGAGTGGAGAGACGATCGATCTCAGTCAGCAGCGCTACAGCTTCAGAGGGTTGTATTCCTATTTTGCAGGTAATGACCTCTGTCTGGTGAGCCGCCGTTATGCGTTCTTGCAAACGTTGCCATAGAGTGACATCATCCTGCCCCGTGAGATGAACCGTGGCTAGCCCGATCGCTTCTCCCAATTGGATCAAACGGTTGGCTTGCTCTTGAACGCTGGGCAAAATGCTTTGCAGACGAATTGCCAACCCCATCCCTTTGCCGATTCCTAGCTCTGTAACCACTGATGCAGAGCAAAGATCGGCACTGGCAGAGGTGAGTGCCGAACTGTGTACTGTTTGGGCTGCTTGCGCGATCGCAGACGCTTCCCCACTCAACACAACAGTCTGCGAGGCTTCTGGTAGAGGGTAGACCCGAAAGGTCACCTGTGTGATGATGCCCAGCGTCCCATAAGAGCCAGTCAAGAGCTTCATCAGGTCATAGCCTGCGACATTTTTGACGACCCGCCCCCCCGCTTTAGCAAGCTGACCATCAGCGCGGACAAATGACAACCCCAGCAGCATATCGCGCACGCTGTTGTAGCGTTGCCGCAAGGAACCCGTATCGGCTGTAGCGACGATGCCACCGATCGTGGCCTGGTCTGGATGCGCTGGATCGATTGCCAAAAACTGCCCTGCCTTTGCCAAGATTGTCTGCACGTCTGCAAACCGCATGCCTGCTTCAACTGTGACGGTCAGATCACCCACGGCATGATCAATGAGCCGATTTAAGCGCTCGGTACTCAGCACAAGCAGTGAGCTATCTGTCTCCGGTTGCTGAATGATGCCACCCCAGGCAAGTTTGCTACCAGCACCGCAGGGTAAGATTGTTTGACGATCGCTCTCCCTGATGACCGTCGCTAAGGCTTCTGGAGTCTGAGGAGATACGATACCACCGATGGCGGTTTCGGGTGCCAGCGCGCGTTCAAACAACATTTGTTTGGCTGAGGGCACATGTCTCCAGGGCTGAAAATCGCTAGCCTCAAGAGGGTGCATGAATAGTTGACGATCGGCGGGAGTTTCTGCGGAGCTGGTTCCCATGCTGCAAATCAACGGAAGACTACTGCTTACTCTATCAGCCGCGAGGGGGCCGTTTGGCGAATCTAGCGAGAATTGCAACACCTTCAGTCGATCGTCTCAAAGAATTAGGCTCAATCAAGCATGGTATAGAGTAACGGTTACTGGTGCGGCGATTGCCAAGGCGCTGTCACGCTCATGCAAAAAGCGGAATCTTAAAGTGGACGCTGGTGAAGTAATTTGTTGTGAGGGTAACCCGTTGAATGACAAGCATATTTATAAAAGCTATACATAAAAAGCATGGAGCGTTTAGCAGTTTGTCATTAGATTAACCTTGCCTAAGTCTGCACAAACTCGATGATATATTGTGAGCTTAATGATGTTGTGAGCTTGATAATGCAGCTCTTTTTGCTCTGTACGGTGCCGAACAGATCAAATAGAATGTCTGTGCAGTAGGGCAAACAAGCGATGAAGAAAATCTTAGTAGTTGAAGACGAAACATCTATTCGTGAATCGCTGTTAGAGCTGCTTGCGGTAGAGGGGTTTAGCGTTTTGAGCGCAGAAAACGGCCATCTGGGCGTGCAGTTAGCGCAGCAGCATATCCCTGATTTGATTTTGTGTGATGTTACCATGCCCCGGCTGGATGGCTATCAGGTGCTGACGCGGCTACGCCAACACGTAGACACGTCTGCTATACCGTTCATTTTCCTTACAGCGCGGGGAACCCAAGAAGATTTTCGGCAGGGAATGGACTTGGGAGCGGACGATTTTCTGGCAAAGCCTTGTACAGCAGACGAATTGCTGACAGCGATCGCCAGTCGCTTTAGTAAACAGGCCGCTGTAGATAGGCAATCGCAGAAACAACTTGATGCCTTACGCAGCAGTATTGCCTTATCTTTGCCACACGAGTTGCGCACGCCGTTGAATGGCATTTTGGGGCTGACTGAGGTGCTAATGGACGATTTCCAGAGCATTGATCGGCACGAAATGTTAGAACTTGCCCAAGGCATCCACAATGCTGCTGAGCGGCTTTCTAGGCTCATCCAAAACTTTTTGCTTTACGCAGACTTGGAGATTACAGCACGAGATCCCGATCGCCTTTTGGCGCTACGCAGCGATGAAACGCGCCTTCCAGAAATTTTGATTACAAATGTTGCAACCGCGATCGCTCATCAGGAAGGGCGTGAAGCCGATTTAGAGCTAGATCTGCAAAACCGAAGCATTCAAATTTCTGATTTGAAGTTGAAGAAAATTGTAGAAGAGTTAGTGAGTAATGCCTTTAAGTTTTCAGCTACCGGAACCTCTGTGGCTGTGAGGACAAGGGTTACAGCCACAGGGCTGTTACTGAGCGTCAGCGATCGTGGGCGTGGCATGACAGCTGAGCAAATTGCCAGTTTGGGAGCCTATATGCAGTTTGAGCGCAAGTTCTATGAGCAGCAGGGTTCTGGTCTAGGGGTTGCTATCGCTAAACGGTTGGTGGAAGTGCATGGGGGCACATTGGCGATCGACAGCATGCCCGGACAATACACAACGGTACAAGTCACCCTGCCAAACAGTGAAGGCTGAAAACGTAAAAGGTTGTTAGTTGTTAGCTTAAGCGTCTTCTTAAGGTGAGTTAGAGATTAAGCTGAGCTTCTGCAAGCTGATTGCAAACGGATGAAGCAGCAAAAAAGCTTTTCCTAAATTGCTCTAAATTTAGTGCGGACATTCAACAATTAATAACCAGCAACCAGCAACTTCTTAACTACGCTCCGACTAGTTTCTGAAACCAGTCATCATTCCAAAGCTCGTCAAAGGCAACATCGGTTTTGGCTTCAACGCGGTAATTGGGGTTGTATTCGATCGCTTTTTCTAAACTCTCCAGCGCAAAGTCGGCTTCACCTAAAAAGGCATGGCTGATCGCACGGTTGTAGTAAGCACTGGCGTAGTCTGGCTTCAAATCCAGCGCTTTGTTGAAACTAGCGATCGCATCTTTATGACGACCGAGTTGAGCCAGAGCATAACCCCGTTTATCTAACGCTTTGTAAGAATCGGGATTAAAGTGAATCACCTCATCAAACGAGGCCATTGCATCTTTATAGCGTCCCAGTGCTTCCAGCGCCAAGCCTCGATTCATCCAGGCAACAGCATCATCCGGTTTAAATTGAATGGCGCGATCGAACACATTAAAGGCATCCTGGTGCTTGCGCAAAATGCCTAGCGCTACCCCCTTGTTGACCAGTGCTTCGTGATAGTCAGGTTTACTCTCCAGTGCATGATCGTAGGACTCGATCGCGTGGTCATAACGCTTGAGCCGCGCCATACTAACGCCTCGACTAAACCAACCTTTATCGTCCTTAGGTTTGAGTTTCAGCATGTGATCAAAGGACGCGATCGCGGGTTCATGACGCTGTGTTTTTTGTAAGACTAGCCCTCGTTGATACCAAATCTCTGCATTCTCTGGCTGAAGTTCAACCACCTTGTCATAGCGCAAGATGGCAGCTTCGTAGTTTTCTTCGGCAAATAGTTCGTGTCCCTGAGCAATGTATTTATTCACATCAATAAACAACTCAGGACGGTTGGCTTTGAGCAACTCAAGCTGCCCTACTAACTCTTGTAAGTTTTGCTGCAATTTGCCAACCGCTTCTTCGGAAACAGGAGATGCCTCTGCTAGCTGCTTCAAGATGTCATCTTTTTGAGTTTGCGCGGATGTTTGAAGGGTTGTCAGTTGGGTGACAAGATCAGACTGTAACGTTTCAATCGTTTGTAAGGTATTGTCTTTTTGACCAGAGAGATTAGTTTTGAGATCGGTGATTTGAGCGGTGAACTCAGCTTCTAAAGCGGTGAGATCGGCCAGGATACGATCGCGTTTTGCCTCAGTTTGCTGTTGGGCATCAAGCTGAAAACCCGCAATTTGAGGAGCCAGTTCTGCTTTGATCTGCTCTAGATTGCTTAAGATCGCTTGCTTTTGCTTTTGGGCATCTGTTTGAAGAGTGGAGAGAGCTTCTGTAAAGTCTCGATCAGCTGTTTCTAGCTTTTGCAGAAGGCGATCGCGCTGGTTTTCTACGCCTGTTTTTAACTCTGAAAGCTGTGGCGAAAAGTCGGCTTGAAGTTGTTCAAGATGATCGAGAATGCGGTCTTTTTGCTGTTGCGCGATCGCTTGCAAATCTAATAACTGAGCCGTAAAGTCACGCTCGGCTGTTTCCAGACGATCCAAAACCTGGCGCTGACGGTCTTGCACATCTAAGTGGAAATCAGCTAGCTGGGGTGTCACTTCCGCTTTCAATTGATCGAGATTTTCCAGGATGCGATCTTTTTGTTGTTGCGCGATCGACTGTAGCTCGACTAATTGAGTCGCAAATTCGCGCTCGGAGGCTTCCAATCGTTCCAGGAGAGCCATCTGTCGCTGCTGTGCTTCCGATTGTAAGTGCGATAGCTGGGGAACAAAGTCCATTTTTAGGCTCTCTAACTGCTCCAGGATGCGATCGCGCTGTTGACGGGCCGCGATGTGCAGATCCAGCAATTGACCAGCAAAGTCGCGTTCTGAGGTGGTGAGCTTTTGCAGCACTGCTTCCTGTCGCTGTTGAGCCTCTGCTTGCAGGCGCGATAATTGGGGCGCAAAGTCGGCCTTGAGCGTTTCTAAACTGTCGAGGCTGCGATCGCGCTGTTGAGTCACGGTCAACTGCAACGCGGCTAATTGTTCAGCAAAAGCTTGCTCGGAGGCGGCCAGATTTTGGAGCGTTTGCTCCTTTTTATGGCCTACCTCTGTTCGCACGACTGCTAGATGAGGCTCGACATCCGCTTTAAGCTGTTCCAGGTGCCCAATCATTAGGGTTTGTTGGGCAACGGCGGCGGCTTGTAGCTTGGCAAGGTTGGCGGCAAAGTCTTGCTCGGAGGCGGCCAGATTTTCTAGCGCCGTGGTCTGCTGTTGATTAATGTTGGACTGTGAACCAGCTAGCTGGGCGATGAGAGCCTCACCCAATTCTTCAAGGGTTTGCTTGGAGGCGTGAAGCTGGGTTTCCAGTTCGGCAATCATGTGCGACTTGGATTGCGCCAGTTCTGCCACCAGTCCAAACAATGTCTCGCGCTCTTTGGTCACGTCCTTTTGAAACTGCTCAGCTTCGTCTGCGGTATCGTCTGCGATCGCTTCCACTTCTTCTAAAATGAGCTTGGCGTTTTCGCGGGTCTTCGCAATCTGACTTTCAAGCTCCTGCAAACCTTCTAGCTGCTCTTTAGCACGGGTGGCAATTTCTTGAATGACGGCATGACGAAGAAGCCACAAGGCAGCGATCGTCCCACCCAACAGCACAATCAAAACGCCCAGCAGGATGTTGAACAGGGTCGTCATGCGCGCCAGGGAGCGATCAGCCTCGCTCCGTTGCCCTATGCTCGCAGAAGGCTGAAGTTGCGCCAGTAGCTGCTTTTGACCGCTATAGTCTGTGTCTGTTGAGGTGAACGATCGTGCTGGGTTGACCACAGCACCGAGCGATAGCAGCAAAACCGAGAGCGTAATCCCACTCTGAGATTGGAAAGCGAGTTTTGGGTGCTGACGCTTCATCGCAAATCATCCTTCTGGCAGTCGATGGTTGCAGTATATCGAAGACGATACAGAGCAATTGCTTATCTTCTCCAGAGTAATCAAATTTGGGCGCAGTGGTCTAAAGCTGTGTGCTAATTACCAGCGACGACGGTTAGCTTGGTTCCCTTATCGGTGATGACTTTGAGCGGTAAGGACGATCGCGACTCGCGGCGAGGAAATTGAATGAACTGAACGCCTGTGCGGGAAGGCTGCACAGTCATGACATATTGCTCACCTGTCCACTGAATGCGCGTGACCCGGTGGGATAACACCCACACTTCAGCGGTTTTGCCCGCATTGATTTGGGTGATGTTGGTCGCGTTGTAGCACCTCCAGAGCGTGTCTTCAACTGTCCACAGCCCTGATAGATAGATCGGCTCTACCCGCAGGCTCAACCCATATTGGGTAAACGAAAAGACATCCTGTTGCCAAAACCGCTTCGACAAGCTTTGCAGGGGCTGGCTGTTGGGATCATTGGCATAGCGCGGCAAGCTCTGAAGCTTCTTAAGCTGGTCTGCCCTGGGTGGGCGGACCCAATTTTGAGCTTCGCCACACACCTCAAAGGGGATCTCTGCGGCTGGTTGTACCGCGATCGCGATCGCGCTAGACGGTTGAATAGAAGGGGCTGACTGAGACTCAAGCGCAAGCCCAAAGCCACTGCTAGCCAAAAGGGTCAGGCTGTATCCAATGAGCTTCTGAGACAAATAGAACATGGCAAGCGAGAGCAAAAGGATGGGTGCTGTTGGAAGACATGCGTGTGGTGATGGCGATCGTGGCTCTGTAGGGACTAATCTGTGCCGCCCCAACTCCAAACCGGATTCCCATTGCGGACGCCTTTACGAAGGATGGCAGTGGTCAAACCGTTGGCATCGCTCATGCCCGTCATATCGAGGATGAGATAGACCTTGCCACCTGTAAATCTAAGACGTAAATAAGAATGGCTCAGATAGGCTTCTTCATCATTCTTTACGATGCGAGCGGTGGCTTTGCATTGCCGATAAGTAGGTTTGAGCGTCCCTACCCACGTCACGCTAAACTCATCGGCACTGGCAACGGAAAAGCGATCGGCTAGCTGACTGAGATTCGCACTGCCATCGATTGTGTAACCGCCTTCCCGGTACGGCTGAGGCTTTTCCGTTAGCGTGACCTTTTCAGGACAGCGTACCGTTTGAGTGTCGATCGCCGGATAAACTTGCATCTCAAGGGTGCCTGCCTGGGCTGGCAGGGTCATCAAAAGTGCCATCGTTGTGAGGCCCAATCCGGTCAGCGACCGCGTCAGCTTTGTCATCAAATCACCTTTTGCTACAGATCTCTACTTACAGTAGACCTGAGCAGCATTCCGGGAATGGTGAACGCGTTAATGTGCCAGCAGACAACCGTTTACAACCGACAGCGTTGTGTTGCGTCGCCATTAACTCGCTGCTGTCGTGCCGCGACAATGGTTGCTAAATCTGCCCGTCCGGTGAGCGCCAGCCGTCGATCGGCCCAAAGACCATACACAAAATCGACGATCGTGCCAATCACGGGTAGCTTTGTCGCGGCATAGACCCACCCCATGCCCAAAACCTCGTAAACGCGCCGGAAGACCGCGACGTTTTGAATGACTGTGCCATCAGGCAGCACGGCGTGAATACGTCCCATTGCCGTTTCAAAGTCAACTCCTCTGTACAATGCGGGATTGTAATGAGGGTCTGCAATGTCAACAAAAGCGACCAACCCGCGCCCTGCATCCCGCCGCCGCAAAAAGTTGACCTCTCTCATGCACAAGGGACACTCACCGTCATAGAGCAGTTCAATCTTCCATCCAGGTGATGCCGCAAGCGTTTGAGATCCTTCTGTAAAAGAAGATTCTGTCATAGAGGTTGAGTCAACGTTTGAAGGCATGGGGCAGTCCTGAATAACAGCGTCTCTGTGTGAACAAGCTGTGCTCCTTCATTATATGAAGAAAGCTAAACATTCAGAACGGCGACGGTAATGCGATCGCATCGTCTTCGCCTGCTGTAGTTTGTGCCCACTGTACGCTTGATTACATCGATTACTCAGAGAGATATTCAACGAGAGCAAAGTTAAAGTCGTCACTAGCCGCTTCAGCCCGATGTATCTGGAATGAGTGATCTGAGTATGCTCTTGATGCTTCTTGCGAAACCCAGCTTTCTTGCTAATCCTGCAAGAGAACTCAAAACCGGAAGCTGATCAAACCATTGGGTAGAAATATCACTGCGGGAACTCCGCTGGTTACCAAAACTGGGTATTGCAATCAACCGGACGATCGCAGGGTGCTGCCACTTGAATACATTGAAAACGCCATCGGGTGACATGGGGCTACCTTCTGGATGTCCTGCTGGGCGCTGAAGGACTGCTTCAAAGAAATGAATGAGTTGATCTAAGGCTTTGCCATTGACGGCATACAATTGAGCACCAATGATTTCTCCCGAAAAGGGTTGAAGTAATGGCACGTTCACCTTGTGAGTGTCAAAGCGTTCGTCGCATCCATAGCCAAAGTGAACCAGATCCCAATCTGTTTCAAAAAGTTCCGCCAGGAGAATCTCCTCATACTGGTTGAAATCTTGGCGAAGTTGGAGATCGTCTTCCATTACCAAAACATTTTTAAGCCCTCTTGCTTTCGCCTGCTTGAGAACATTTAGGTGGCTGAGAAACGCACCTCGATAGCCGATCGAAGCAAAAGGGCCGGGACTGTCAGGTCTGATGGCTTCAAAGAGCTCAACGTCGCCTGGTTTGAATGGCATCCCTGCATCTTCAAGTTCCTTTGTGATCTCTCGGCGACGATCGGTTCTTGCTGGCAAATTGATCACAAAGGCACAATCAAAAAACTCACTAAATCTCATGGTTCTCCTTATTCCGCTTTTGGTGAGCAATTTGGTAGACCACAAAGAGGCTGCATGGGCTGCATGTGATCATGTGGTGGCACAATCATCGAATGGCATTCAGGAGCGTCACATTGTCTATTCGTTCGTCTTACAACGCCAAACTGAGAGAACCGCGCTGAGAACCGCGTTTTTTGATTACTTTAGCAGGCACCCCAACAGCTACAGAGTAGGGAGGAATGCTCTTTGTCACCACTGATCCAGCTCCAATCACACTGCCTCGACCGATTGTGACCCCATCCAGTACTTTGACCCCATCCCCTAACCAGCAGTCATCCTCAATCACAATGCCTTGAGCCGTTATGCCTTGCCCAACAATCGCACTCGCAGCATCGTTAAAAATGTGGTTGTTTGCATAAATGCCTGTATGGGAGGCAATCAGACAATTTTTGCCAATGCGGATGTGACCTGGGCCTGCAACACATACGTAAGGGCCAAGATAAACATTGTCATTAATTTCAATGTAGCCATCTTCCAAAGCACGGAGGTCGCTTCCTCGATCGAGTGTTACCCCATGCTTGAGTACAATGCGAGCGGATTCTCCTGCGCCACTGAGGTGAACGTTATCGCGTAAGCGCACTCGATCGCCCAGCGAAATGCGCGTGTTGGGTTCAGAAGCATCCAGGTAAACATGATGACCGAGAAAGACCTGATGACCCATTTCAATGTTAGGCGGATTAAAAAATTCAACTCCTCGATCAACTGTGAAATTCTCACCCACATTGAGCCAAAAGTTACTGTAGAAAAAGCGACGTAACAAGATTCCTGGCTGTCTGGGAATCCAACTTAATAAGGTGATGAGCAGAACCCCTTGTAAACGTGAGCATAGACTGAAAACTTTAAAGTGTGTAAATGACATCGCAATTAGCCCAATGATGAGTGAAACTAGTGAAAATTTTCAGCCAAAAGATGAATTAGCGGTGACGAAGCCGTTCTCAAGCCCTGCTGATTTAACGGATTGAAGCTGCTTTATACAACAGGCTGAACTTTACCAGGTAAAGCATATTGACGATTTACTAACCAATTAGGATTAAGCAAAAAAGGCCTGTTAAACCGATAGATATTGACACAATTTCCTGTAAGAATCGCGTAAAAAACAAGCTGTATTGCACAATGAGGAGCGAATTAATACATGCAAGTAGTCACATAGAAAATTGTCAACTTGCTGCTAGCTTACCGAATCAAGCGGCAGAAATCGAGAGAATTTCGGGGGGATTTCGGGGGGATTTGCCGATCCCTTGTAGCACCGATTTTGTTGCTTCAAGCTGTAAGCGTTAACAACGATCGACAAGAAGATGCCTCTCTTAAACAATGATTTTAATGGCAGAGAAATGAGATAATTCCATTAGTGGCGATCGCTATCCTGCGGAACAATCACTACGAAAGTTGTCCCAATTCCTACTTTGCTTTCCACTGAAATGGTTCCTTCATGTAAATCTAAGCATTTTTTGACAACGGTTAATCCTAATCCTGTGCCAATAATTTTATGAGCATTCTTACCGCGCACAAAAGGAGTATATAGTTCGGCGAGATCGCCTTTCTCAATCCCAATGCCTTCGTCCTTAATGTGAAACGTGATGGAGTCTGGTTTAGTGACAAGTGTAAAGGCGATCGTGCTTAAGGGCGGAGAATATTTTATGGCATTAGAAAGTAGGTTGCTTAGAATTGAGTACATTAGTTTTTCGTCTACCCAGACATGCGTGCGATTGCCCTGGTGAAAAAACTTAATGACATGCTGAGACTCATCGGAGAGATGAAAATCTTCGAGAAGATTGAGGCAAAATGTTTGTATCTCTACCTGTTTTGGGTTGTACTCTAACTTGCCTGCATCGGCCCGCGCCAGCGTGAGAACATCGTTGAGTAACTGAGTCACCAACTTGGCTGATGCTTGAATGCGGTAGAGATTCTTCAGTTTAATTGGTTCTACTAGAGGTTTAAGCGTTTCCTCTAAAAGTTGAGCTGATCCAAGAATATGGCTGAGGGGCGTCCGGAACTCATGTGACATCATAGAAAAAAACTGCAACTTGAGTTCACTGAGTGCTTTTGCCTGTGCTAAGGTCTGCTGTCGTGCTTCTGCCTGCTGTCGCTTTGTCTTCTGGTAAGATGCCACGCCATAAATGCCAAAGAGCAGTATGAATGTAGACAACGCACCGATCAATTCAAGTATCATTCTGTTTTCAAAGCCAGTCTGAAAGTATTCAGCCTGATTCTGTAAAAACTCTTCTTCGCTGGCTTGCAGTTCAAGAATAGCTTGACGAATATCATTTTGATTCTGCCTCATTTGAGCGGCTATCGAGACTTGAACAGCTACGTTCGATCGTTCGCTCTGTCGCTGCTCAACGAGTGTCTGAAATAGAGTCTCTCGTTGATTGATTAAAGAGCTGAGAGCATCAATTCCTTGTTGTTGTTTGACTAGACCGGGCGGAAATTGCTTAAGTTTGTTGAGCTGAAATTTAAAGCTTCTGATTGTATTTTGATCTTCTTTTAATTCACTTAAATAACCGGGTTGGCTATCTCCTATATATCTAAATTCTGTATAGGCAAGGGTTGTAGACAGACCAGAAAGCATTTGCAAGCGCTCATTGCTTTCCCGAAGTTGAGCCGCATTGAGCGTTAAGCGCTTAGCATTTCGATAGGAGATTGAACTAATGCTAGCTACGAGTATGAGGGCTAAACCAAAACCTAGTGGAATCCATTTTCCCTTGAACTTCGATCGCAATCGCTTGAGCAATCGCTTTATCCGCTTGAGAAACGAGATAATACTTCTCAATCGCCATTTCATAGGGTTTATCTCATCATATCAGCGAACCATGCGCCTGAACCATTACTTTAAAGCATCAACTCACAGGTTAAAAGCTGTTTTCAAGCGTTTTATAAAGAGGAGATTGTTATAATGCGTATGCTACTTTCAGGTGTGAGACGAAGTTTGTTCAAGGCTGAGTATCTCATTCTGAAGTTTCTAAAGATTAAAGGTTTCCATAGCAAGCATCTAATGCGAATTCTTGTTGTTGAAGATGATGTACAGATTGCCGATCTGCTCACGGAAGCTCTGACTAATCGGCAATATCAGGTCGATACGGCACAGGATGGCTTGACGGGATGGCAATGGTTGGAAGCACTAGAGTATGACCTGGTTGTGCTGGATTTGACGCTACCAAAGCTGGGCGGTGTTGAGCTTTGCCAAAAATTACGTGAATCTAATATTTCTACTCCTGTTCTGATGCTGACTGCCCGCGATACGGTTTCAGACAAAATTGTTGGTCTTGATGCTGGAGCCGATGTCTATATTGTGAAGCCCTTCGATCTTGGGGAGCTGATGGCGCAAATTCGAGCTTTACTCCGACGTGGTAATGCCACGCTCAAACCCAAGATCACCTGGGGACATCTCTTGATCGATCCCAGCACGTATGATGTGACTTACTGCGATCGTCCCCTCTCTCTAACACCGAAGGAGTATGCACTGCTGGAACTCTTGGTCACAAACGGGCGACGAGTCTTAAGCAGACCAGGCATTATTGAGCGGCTATGGTCGCTTGATGAGTCTCCTACCGAAGAAGCTGTGAAGACGCATATTAGAGCACTACGCCAAAAGCTTCGCCTTGCAGGTGCTCCAGATGCTCTTATTGAAACGGTGCATGGGTTAGGCTATCGCATGAGGCAGGTGGAGTAGCTTTGGAAGGCAGGAAGCAGGTTGTTAGTTGTTGGTTGTTAGTTATTAGCAGGGGACAGGCGCAGAAGGATGTAGCTTGCCTCTCGAAGGGTAGGCTGAAAAGCTGAACGCTGATAGCTGGACATTAAAAATCAACGCCGCGTTTGAGGTCGATGCCTTTTTCGGCGTAGTGCTTGTGACAGATCATTTCAGAATGGATGCTAGCGAGGTCGAAGTAAGCGGGTGGATTTTTGCAGCGCCCAGTGATGATGACTTCGGTATCGCGGGGTTTGCGAAGCAGTGCCTGGACGATCGGTTCTTCTGGTAATAGCTCCAGATCCACAGTTGGATTGAGTTCATCCAGGATGATGGTTTTGTAGAGACCAGAGGCGATCGCGGCTCTAGCAATTTCCCAACCGCGCTCGGCTTCAACGTAATCAAGCTCTTGCTGCTGCCCTCGCCAGACGATCGCGTCCCGTCCACAGCGTTGGTGATCAACCAGATTGGGATAGCTTTGATTGAGAGCAGAGATGGCTGCATCTTCGGTATAGCCACGGCCACCTTTGAGCCACTGCATAATCAGCACGCGATGGGATTTATCCTGGCTGATGCCTTTGCCGATCGCCTGCAACGCTTTGCCTAACGCACTGGTCGATTTTCCTTTGCCTGCACCTGTGTAGATTTCAATGCCTGCAATGCCCTGTTCTTTGGCTCCTGCGTGATAGTGAGGCCGCATTTCTGAATGCAAGTCAGCGACATCGAGCAAGGGTTGGGGTGCGCCTCGACCTGTAGCAATCACTTCCATATGATCAGGCTTGCGTTTGAGGGCGCTCACCACTTCATCAATGGGTAGCAAGCCCAGATCGAGAACGGGATTCAGCTCATCCAGAACCACGACTGAGTAGAGGCCAGACGCGATCGCCCCCTTTGCCACATCCCAACCACGTTGGGCTTCTAACTGGTCAAAGCGAGTGATGTCGTCAGGCCCAAAAAATTCGGATCGTCCAGTACGTACCTGGTCAATCAGGTGTGGAAAGCCCCGTTGTAGGGCTTCGATCGCGCCATCTTCGTCATAGGTGCGTCCTGGCCCTTTGAGAAAGCGCAGCAGCAGCACTCGCGTTTGCCAATCCGAGTGGATACCTAAACCAATAGAGCGCAGTACGACCCCTAGCGCGGCTTGAGACTTTCCTTTTCCGGCTCCATCGTACACATGAATTTGCCCTGTGAGCCGCTCGGAGCGTGCATTGGCTGTCCGAATCCCAATTCCCGCGCGTGTCATAGGCTTCAACGCTTGCTGTAGCTTCATGATATCGAATTTTGCTTGCTTTAGTGCGTCCGATTGTGAGTTTACGCTACCTGTAGCGGTTTGAACCGCGAAACTCGTGTTTTTTTTAGGCTTTTGGCATTCTGGCAGCAAGCGCTGGGGTCGAGATGCGCGATCGAGTGCCCTCTACAGTTCTCTTTACCTTTCCTTGGAGTTGTATGATGAGGCAGCACTATTTGATCATCGCAAAGATTGATCATGGCAAGGAAAACGATCGCGATTGCGGCGATCTGCTCCATGTCTATGGGTCACACCTGAAGCGTGCTGACGAGCTAGTGTGCAGCTAGCGATACCATCGATACAGTAGACCGTAGACCGTTCGATGCTTTCATTTTGCTGAGGGGGCATTGTTGATGAGACTCAAAGTTGTTCAAAGCACGGTATTCAAGCAATCGGCGGGCGATTCTGCAAAACTCCTTGCTAAAGATAAAGTCGCGGTTGCGGCAGAGACGGTTTTTAAGCTAAGCTCCTGGAAATTTGTTGAAAATGATCATCTTAAGGTTGCCATTTTAGGGGAGTTTCTGGGCGACCCACCCAGGAATACCTGGTTTGTCTACGGCTATCATGTACAGTTGATTGACAGTCAGGGAAAGGTTGTCTATAGCAAGCCAATGCCACCCTCAAAACCACCCGCAGGCACATTGCCTGCCAGCAAGAATCTCAACATTCCCTACAAAAGTCAGCTCGATAACGCTGTTAACCCGACTGGAGCTTGCAATGTCACCAGTTTCTCGATGGTGATGGCGTATTTTCGGATTAAACAGCGCACTAGTGCCGCTCAATTTGAAGACGAACTGTATCGGTATATGGATGCGAGCGGCTTAAGCCGTCATGATCCAGATGACCTCGCCAAGATGGCAAAAGCCTATGGCGTGCAGGACAATCTCACGCTGCGGGGAAGCTTAGTAGACATTCGTAAGGCGATCGCCGAGGGTCGTCCCTGCATTGTCCACGGCTACTTCACCAGTTTTGGTCACATTGTGGTCATTCGTGGCTACAACCAGAGCGGCTTCTATGTAAATGACCCCTACGGCGAATGGACAGCATCGGGCTATCTCACCGATCGCTCTGGGCAAAACCTCTTCTATTCCAATAGCCTGATTCAAAGCAAATGTAGCCCTGAAGGGTCTGATTATATCTGGCTGCATCGGCTGTCTAAACTCTAACGACTGATTGCATGCTCAGCACCTTTGGCCGTCGAAACTCTTGGACGGAAATGTGCGAACGGCACGCAAGACGGCGATCGCTTGGGGTGATACGCGATCGTCTTCTTAGGAGATTTTCGAGAAAGAATCTACCACGCGGTAGGGGCAGGTTTTGCCCGCGTCATTGCCTGTACCCAGTGACTTTAGTGTCAAACCTGCCCCTACGGGTATTTTGTTTGATAGAAATTTCCGTACAACCGTGCAGGCGATCAGCTCAACTGGCAATTTTCTCGCCTGCCTTGCGAACAGGTCGCTTCCGCTGGCTTTTGCGAACACCTCCTGCCATTTCATATTCAGCACTATCTTTGCCATACTCAAAGGCAACACCTAACAGCATCTTCTCCGACAGTGCCATTAAGGACTTTTCGGCTTCTAGCATCGCGGCACGGTCTGCATCTAACAGGGACAGCGTTGTATTGTAGGCTGCTACCCGTTGACGAGTGGCCTCAATCTGTTCTGAGAAAGCCTTAATGGTGAGCCCCTTGCCCAAATCAAGCGCTGGATTAATGGATTTCAAGCCTGCGATCCGACGCTCGGCTTTATCGACACTGGTTGAACTGCGCTTTAAGCGTGCCATAAATAGTCCTCATCATGGGTAAGGTGATAACGCCAGAATGCCCACCAGCAAACAACCTCAACCATATTTTTTCTAGCAAAATTACGGATCTTTGAACGCTTGAGGCTCCACTGCATCCGTGAATTTATCGATTGGTCGCTTTTGAATGATTGCAATCGACTAATGCACACTCAAGATCAAGAAACCTGGACTAAATATGGCAAACACAAACCTGAAATCAAGAAACGCTTACTTAAGTTAAGCAATACTTATATAAAATCAAGAAAACCGAACTTAAGATCGAGAAATGCTTATCGAATCTTGAGAAATGGGTACATGTTCTAAGAGTTTTCAATGTGCGAACGCTTGGCTTGTCCATGAAGCGGGCAATCGAGCTTGTAGCTATTAAAGGGGAATGAGGAGCAGACCTCGTTACACTCCAAAAAACCTTAAGTTTTAAGTTTTATCTTTTGTGCAAAGTTAGTATGCGGACAAGTTGCAGCCTAGTGACCTCGATCGGGCTTTTAGACTGTAAAGTTTCAGCCTAATCACCCAAATTAAGGATCTTAAACTGCAAGAGCCTGTCCAAATGCCCTAACCAGGGTAGGTGGGCAGATGGAGTCTATCTAATAACAAGTTGTCTTGCTCTGCATTGAGGTATTGCGCTTGTACTGAAGGCGATCGCATTCTTCCCCATGTTAAGCAAAAAGTGTTCTGTAATCAGTGACTACCAGTAAAAATATTGAACTTTGCTCGAAGGGAAGCTTATAAGTTCATAGCCGATTTGTTCAAGCCTGACGCTTACTGCCAGTGTTATTGTGTTTGAGCGCACTCAAAGTTGATTTACCCCCTCTAACTACCAGAGTTCAGAGTGCGAACACTTTGAGAAGAATCATATTCCATTGCCTTAAATTACATGCTGAAGCAGTGAGTCAGGCATATGAACTTATGAACCATTACAAGCAAGACATTCTAGAAATCAAAGCAATCATGCAATCTTTTGCAGATGCCTGGAACACTTATGGCGCAATGCGATTAGCAGAGTTATTCACAGAGGATGCGGATTGTGTCAACATTGCAGGGCGGTGGTGGAAAGGTCGAACTGAACTAAAGCAGGGACATGCCAACGTTTTTGGTAGTCATCTGGAAAAACACTCGCATGAGTTTTCCTGATACCACCGTCAAATTTCTCAAACATGATTTGGTAATCTGCCACAGCAGTTGGAAAATGAGTGGACTCACTCGTCTTGATGGAACCAGTCTGCCAACAAAACATGGAGTTTTGACTGCGATCTCTTTGAGATACCCGCAAGGGGTCACTCAGCAACAACATGGGCAGTGGCAACTGATTGCTGTGCATAACACTGAGACTTTACCCAGAAGTGGATAATAGCCGCTTTGTTCAAGATTGGCGATCGTGACCAGTGTTAACGTACTCAGGGACTCTCAATGAGTCGAGTTCAGTGATATGAAGAAGTGAGGTCAAATATGGAATTGACGGCGTTAGATAAGCTCGAAATCATGGAGCTAGCGGCACGGTTTGAAATGTCGCTGGACAAGGAAGATGTTGAGAATTACCTCGCAACCTTTGCTGAAGAGGGTGCTTTGCAGGGCTTCTGGGGAATTGCAAAAGGGAAAGAAGAACTGCGCCAGGGCTTCTATGCCATGTTAGATACCTTTGCACGGGGAAAACGGCACTGTAGCTCGAATGCCCTCATTCAAGGAAATTCTGACGAAGCAACAATGGAGTCGTATCTGACCGTCGTTAATCGAGAAGATTTGAAGCGGGGAGGGAGTGCCTTTGTCAAAGATCAAGTCAGGAAAATTGATGGTCAGTGGTATCTAGTTTTACGTCAGATTGAGGTTGATCCGAGTTTGCCACTGCTACAACTGTCTCAACAAGCTGGAGCAACCGCATGAATCGCTACATGGTCGAGGTGACTATATCGGGTGTTGATCCGAATCAGTTTGAGACACTTGCTGCTAAAGAACAAGAAGTCGTCGCTGAATTAACCCAAACAGGATTTATTGAGCAAATCTATGTTCAAAATGACCTAGCTGGGGCCTATCTCATAGTAAAAGAACGTGATGAATCTTATGTGAGGGAGCAGTTCAACAGGTTTCCCCTGTCTCCTTATATGACGCTGAAACTGGTTCAGCTTCAAACTCAAAGCTGACCGTTGTTCTTGCGTATACGAATGAGCCAAGTATAGTCACTTTGTGCTGTAGCTTGGCTCATAAACCAAAAACCTGAAGGAACTGACCATACTTTAGAAGTAAAGAGGGAGAAACCCCAAACATGCGTCTGAAAGTTCGTGTGAAATGGGCATGATCTGTAAAACCTGCTTGATACGCAGCATCGGACAAAGCCGTATCTGACTTTAGCATTGCTCTTAAAGCAACTTTCACGCGAACCCATAAAATATATTTCGTTAATGGAATGCCAACTTGCGCTGTGAACAAATGGCGGAGCCGACTTTCAGATAAGCTAACATGTCTGGCAATATCGATAACTTTAATAGTCCTGCTAATGTATTGATTGATAAAATCGATCGCAATGAGTAATCGTTCATCGAATGGAGTTATATTCCTTTGTTCATAAGTGAGTTTATGAATAAGATACAGGGGATCAAATTCATGCTGAGGATTGTCACAGTACCGCCAATAAAAGTTTGAAAATTCATCAATCGCTTCAGCAGAAAAGAGTTCATCAAGCAAAATAAATGTTCGTTCTGATAATTGTGACTTCAGCAAACGACCTTTTGCAGAGGTTGCATCGACGCTAATCACTAACACCGTAGAATCGGCAGACTGACAAGCATGAGGAATATCTGAATCAATCAAAAATCCTCTCACAAATTTAATAGGTTGATTATCTAGTACTGCATTGTAGGGTTTATCCAAACTCACAACAAGCTGAACCGCATGATGGTGATGCATTTCTACAGCAATGTTCTTAGCAAGAATGACTAAGGTATCTTTGTGGTGATCAAGCATCAGTTGGTTCTTGTGAGCCTCTACCTAATTTTACAGCAGCCGATCTTGTAGGGTGCGTTGTTGCAAAGCAAACCATCTTTATCATCTGAGTACGATCGCCGATCTTGTAGGTTGGGTTGAGAAACGAAACCCAACAACTTCTTGTTTGCTCACCTTCGTTGCTTTCGCGATCGCCCCTACATTGCTCAGGGTTAAGCTGTAGAGACAACGTTGAAATGAGGTCAAGCCGATGACTGTTCAACTCCCCCGCTACAGCAAAGAAGAATTTGCTCGACGTGGCGATGAGATTTATGAGAATCAGGTGTGCCAACAGGTTGAGGAAGGCAATCATGGCAAGATAGTGGCGATTTGCTAATGCAACACTACGTGAACGACATCGAAACTGGGGATTCTGAAGTAGATAAGAGCGAGATTGCTGCCTGCGATCGCCTTGAAGCCCGTCACCCCGATGCCCAAATTTGGATTGTTCGCATTGGCTCTCGCCATGTTTGTAGATTCGGCGGACGCAGCCGGAGACCTGCATGATTAACGGCTTGGTCAATGCCGAATTTGAACCCATTATTCCATTATCCATTCGTCGCGCTGATGGCAAAGTCTTTACGCAAGATGCGATCGTTGATACAGGATTCAATAGTTGGCTTTCTTTGCCTCCCTACTTGATTGCTGAGTTGAACCTGAAAGTTCTATGGCGATCGCCAGTTTATTAAAGAAGACAGAACGAATGTGAAATGCTTTAACTACTAAGATAATCTTTTACTTCTGATAGCTTAGTCAGACAAATCTAGGAACTGACGAATTTGCTTAGCAATAGGTTCGTATGCTTGTTTATCAGGATTATTTGTAACTTCTCGTAACTGTAAAATTTTTCCCGAAGTCGAGACGAGGTTAATGACATAGTGAGTCATGCGATCGCTGTCCTCTTCTGCATCAACCTGAATTGATTGAATGTCCTGTAACCGCCATTCAATTACTTTAGGGTACAGAATCGTTTTGTGCTCTGATCGAACAACTCCTATCATTTTGTCAAACGTGTAGACCGTCCACAAAGGAACCGTAAGAAGAGTTATCAAGAGAACCGCACCTCCTAACAGCAACAAACCTGCTCCCCAAAGGCGTGGAGTCCAGTTGTCGGATATGAGTAGAGACGCACTGGCAATGACTAGCAATAAACCGATCGAGGAGTTTATTACTACCCACTGTATTCCAATCATTCTGATACGCAGACTGTTAGGCGTTTGTTCTATTTCCATCACTGTTTTGTTGAAACACTATTTCCGGGGTACGTTATTGAGCAGCTTAGTCGAGATGCTTAATAACGAGTGTAAGAGGCTATTTGGAAATATGGAGAAGTCAAAAAAGTTCAAGCAAGGCGACGGAGCATGAGGCGAATCATCGCAATGTGAATGAATGCCTCTGAGGAAGCGGGTAGACGCTCATAATTCATACCGATTTAAAGAATGACGGCTACAGATCAATCGGTGGGTAGGGGCAAGGCAATGCCTTGCCCCTACAGGATGTGTCGCATTTTCAATTCAAATTGGTATCACATTGAACCGACGGCACCAATGCAGCCAACCGTAAGTGCGATCGACTGTTCAGCGCTTAGGCATCAGGACGAAGCCTTTTGCCCCCCTCAAGGTGTAGGGCAACCTCGATCACCCAACGGTAAATATCCGTCACCCACATTAAGAAGACTGCACCGCAAAGCCATCATCAATCCAGATGCAAACCAAGCGAGGCAGGCGCTAGCGTTCCTGGTGCAGCCGTTGCAGTAACTGCTTTGCGCTTTCGCGTTCGGGGATATCGGCAGCCGCCACGCGCACGGCAATCAGCAGTCCCAACGTATCAACCAGGGTAAACCGCTTGCGTCCCTTGATCTTCTTGCCGCCGTCATAGCCAACGGCTTGCTGCACCATGACTGCTGTGGGCACAGTCTGTGCATCAAGGCTAGCCGCACTTGGCGTAGCCGCGTGTCTTCTGCGACTCGTACCCACTGCACTAAATGGTCGTGAATCTGCGCACATACACAATTGCTTGCAGCACTTGCATCAAGTCAACGATGCGGGGTCTACCCGTTTTCGGCTCAGCACTCTGAAGCGCTTGGAACAACTCGAATGGCTCTAATGTCAGTTCGCTGTCGTAGGCTAGAGTCATAACTTTCCGAAGGACTGTTGAAACTTCAATAAATTCAGCCTATAACCCCAGGAAGCTTTTTTCCTTACGGGTACTCCTTACTACTTTTCAAACAGACTCTTATCTTCTGCCTTATCTTTCTACCCTCTGCCTTCTGCCTCCCTCTACCAACCAATATCTACTCAAGCGGAGATCACGAATGATTATTGACGATCAGTATTACGACATCATCATCATTGGTACAGGGGCTGGAGGTGGTACGCTGGCCTATAAACTGGCACCGACCGGGAAAAAAATTCTCATTTTAGAGCGGGGCGATTTTATGCCGCTTGAGGAGCAAAACCGCAGCAATGTGGATGTGTTTCGCAAAGAGCGTTACCATGCACCGGAGCAGTGGTATGACCTTGCAGGCGAACCCTTTTCACCACAGACGAATTACGCTGTGGGGGGCAACACCAAAATCTATGGTGCGTCATTGTTGAGAATGCGAGAACGCGATTTTGAAGCTGTCGAGCACCCAGACGGACTTTCGCCAGAGTGGGGGCTGAAATATCAGGACTTTGAGCCGTATTACACAGAAGCAGAGCAGCTTTACAAAGTGCATGGTTATGCCGCTGGGGACCCCACCGAGCCAACGCACAGCGCCGACTATCCCTTTCCTGCCGTGGCACACGAACCGCAAATTCAGGAAGTGGTGGATGCGATCGCCCAGCAAGGACTTCATCCCGCACCCCTTCCGCTGGGGCTGACGCTACAACAGGATGACCCAACGAATGATGCGGAGGTCAGCGGGATTGCACCCGCGCTCAAATGCCCTAATGTGACGCTTAAAACCAACGCGAAAGCGATGTACCTGCACACTAATGAGTCGGGCAGAGTGGTGAAGGCTGTGCAGGCGGATGTGAATGGTAAGCCCCATTTGTTTTTGGGCGATCTAGTTGTGGTGGCATGTGGCGCGATTAATTCGGCGGCGCTGCTACTGCGATCGGCAAACGAGGTGCACCCCAACGGCATTGCCAATCGTTCCGATCTCGTAGGTCGTCACTTGATGAAGCACCAAATCTCTTCTGTCGTGCAGTTGAGCGCTCCCAACTCCGGCAAATTTCAGCGCAGCGTCAGTGTCAATGATTTTTACTGGGGTGAAAAAGAGTTTCCCTACCCAATGGGCCACATTCAAAATACTGGTGGCTTGCTGCAAGATGTCATTTTTGCCGAATCGCCGCCCCTTCTCTCGGTGTTTGCCAAAGTGCTGCCCAATTTTGGACTCCAACAGTTGGCGACGCGATCGATCGGTTGGTGGGTGCAGACCGAAGATTTGCCCGACCCCAACAATCGAGTGCACATAAACGGAGACAAACTTCATGTGGATTACACGGCTAACAACACCGAGGCGCACGCACGCCTAGTGTACCGTTGGACAGAAGTGCTGAAAACGATCGAAAAATCTGTGAAACAGACCGTTCTCCAACGTAGTGGCATACATCCCAGCGGCGAAGTGCCCCTGTCCGTCGTGGCAAACCAATGTGGTACGTGTCGCTTTGGCACAGACCCCACCACCTCTGTACTGGATCTCCATTGCCGTGCCCATGAGGTAGATAACCTCTACGTTGTCGATGGCAGCTTCTTTCCATCCAATGCGGGGGTGAGTCCAGCGTTGACGATCATTGCCAATGCGCTACGGGTTGGAGAGCATTTAATCGATCGCCTATAAGCACCCTGAACTCACCGACCCATCCAATTTCATAAACAACTGCCCCAATGCTGCGTTGAGCAATGGGGCAAAAATCTAAATCAATACTGTCGTGACATCTGCGTAGCGTAGTGCCAGAGCCAACGTCAACAGTCAGGTGGGTTAAGCCAAACCTGTGTTTGCTCCGGGCTTACCCGTTGCTAATTCAACCTTAATGATGGTGCCGCCTTGCTTTTGAATGCGTTGCTGCTCACGAAACCAGTTATCGTAAGGCACTAGCTTTGTGAAATAGGTGTTTTGCAGTTCCCGCTGCGTCCGAATGCGAGTCTGACTGGGAACACAAGCAGTAATTTTAAAGAAGCGCATAGGAATGATTTCTCCAGTAAGGGCGTAACAAAGGGAAGAAATTTTGGATCTGAACAGAATTCAGTTTGGGAAGGTTGTTTAGCCGCTCTTACCGCTACAGTGCCGAAAAGCGCGATCCCTAGCGTAGAGTGCGTTCCAAGGTTAGGCAAGTTTGGAAGTCAGAAGCCAATGTTAGACCGTTAAAACAAAACGCGAATGGCGGTAGCCTTTGACAAGCTAGCACTCACTCCAGACTTCCAAACCTACAAAAAGTGATCGGCTATTTAGAATGACAATTCAAAAATAGCTGTCAGCTTAGCTCTAGCTCAGGCCAGAGGAGATGTAGTCGAGGTAAACACCGAGCTCTTTACCAGCATCAGAACCGACTAAACCAGCCGCAACTTCTTTGATCGCCTGGATTGCTTGAATGGTTGCAGCAACAGGAACGCCCAAGGAGTTGTAGGTTTCTTTCAAACCGTTGAGCACGCGCTCATCCAGGATGGAAGGATCGCCAGCAAGCATTGCATAGGTTGCATAGCGCAGGTAGTAGTCGAGGTCGCGGATGCAAGCAGCATAGCGACGAGTGGTGTACATGTTGCCACCGGGACGGGTGATATCCGAGTACAGCAAGGACTTAGCAACAGCTTCTTTGACGATCGCCGCAGCATTAGCGCTCACAGTAGTCGCTGCACGAACGCGCAGTTCACCAGTGCTGAAGTAAGCTTTCAGCTTTTCGAGGGAAGCGGTGTCCAGATATTTGCCCTGAACGTCGGCGGAATTAATAACGGAAGTGATTGCGTCTTGTGCCATGATTTTGGGTCCTCAGAGTTTCGTAATCTTCAAATACTTAGCAGTTGCAGAAACAATGATTACTGCAAAGCGCCAATGACGTAGTCGAAATAAGCACCAGCTTCAGCCGCATCTTCACCAGAAAGGAGAGAGCTAGCAACACTCTTAAGGCCACGAACACCTTCGCCAACTGCTGCGATGGGGGTTCCCAGAGAAGAGTACATTTCACGCACACCAACGACACCGATTTCTTCGATCGGGGTGACATCACCAGCGACAATACCGTAGGTTACAAGACGTAGGTAGTAGTCGAGGTCACGCAAGCAGGTTGCGGTCATTTCTTCGCCATACGCGTTACCACCTGGGGAAACAACGTCGGGGCGCTTTTGAAACAACTGGTCGCCAGCTTGCTTGATGATGCGCTCGCGGGATTCGGTCAGCGTTTGAGCGATCCGCAGTCTCCGTTCGCCGGTGCTGACGAAGTTCTTGATGCGGTCAAGTTCGCCAGGACCGAGATAACGCGCTTCAGCATCTGCATTCACGATCGATTTCGTGACAATACTCATTGATGGATTCCTCCAGAAGAATGTAACCGATGATGTTACGGGTCGTGTGTTAAAGGAGTATCGGGGCACTATAACGCTACACCGACGTTGACCTGTACCGTCAAGCATTCAATCCGCCTTAGCATTCAGAACTTGTAGACAAGCTGAAGCTGAGGCTGCTGAGAACTTGGTTGGCACAGGTGCTTTAGACTCAGTTCCCTTCCGTAGTTAATTTTGCGGCATCACGTTCCCTGTCCCTGATGCTGTGTAATAGTTTGTAATATTATCCTCATGTTTAGCCAGGAGCTGCGATCGTGTGCTCTATAGCACGTTTTACGACACTGCAAGTATTCTAATTCTGGCGATCGCACTAGATTATTTGGTGGGCGACCCTAAAGGATGGTGGCATCCTGTGCAAGGTATGGGCTGGGTCATCGCCTCTGTGTCTCAATTTGCATTCCAATCCGCAAAGACACCCTTGGCTCTCCGGTGCGCTGGAACGCTGTTGAGTAGCGGCGTGATTGTGGGTAGTGGCTTAGCAGGCTGGCTGCTGGTGGCGATCGCCAAACATCTGCATCCAATACTTGGCACCGTTGTTGCTAGCATGCTCCTGGCAAGCTGTTTTGCGGCTCGAAGTCTCCGAGAGGCCGCTTTCGATGTGTTGAGTTCCTTAAAAGCAGACGCGTTAGATGAGGCTCGTTTTCGCCTAAGCCAGTACGTGGGTCGCGATACCGATCGCCTGACTGAACCAGACATTCTACGCGCTGTATTTGAAACGGTCACAGAAAACGCGACAGATGGCGTGCTTGCGCCCTTGTTCTATGCGCTATTAGGAGTTGTACTGCCCAGTGTGGGCAGCGTGCCGCTGGCACTGGCATACAAAGCAGCCAGTACGCTGGATTCGATGGTGGGCTACCGCGAAGCCCCCTATACCGACTTAGGCTGGTTCAGCGCGAAAACCGAGGATGCTTTGACCTGGGTGCCCTGTCGTTTAACGGTGCTGACGATCGCCCTCCTCTCCCGCAGACCACGCCACGTCTGGCAACTGTGCCAACGCGATGCGCCCCAAGACCCCAGCCCCAACTCCGGTTGGAGCGAATGTGCGTATGCGGCGGCGCTAGACGTGCAAGTTGGTGGTATTAACTGGTATCGAGGCGTTGCGAAACCTAAACCGCTACTGGGCGATGCAGTACAGCCCATCACTGCGAATATCATTGATCGCGCCCTTCAACTCACCCACTGGAGCGTTTTGCTCTGGCTGACAGTCTTTTTGTGTGCCCTTGGTGCCTGGCAAAGGTGAGAAAAGAGCGTTTTGAGCTTAAATGCCCTGAGCCTTCAGCGGTCAGTTCTTACGTTCTGCCCTTTGCCTTCTGCCGTCTCTCCCCCTGCTTCCCCTGCCCCTAACTCCCGCCATGAAAGCCCTGAATGAAGTTAACCAGGCTGATTAACGGTGGCAGGTGGGTTGCCGAGGGAGGAGGCACGATCGGGGCCACAGTTGGATCGAGATTTGCCATCACGCGTTTCCCAAACAAAGGATGGCTGTACAGCGGCAACGTTTGATTGCTGGAGTTCACCAATACCGTTTTGGTCGGCGCTTGAAAAAAGGGAATCTTGGCAAGGGTTTGCAAAGATGTGTCTGAAAGTTTGAACTCGTTGACTTGCGCGATCGTCATTGAAAGGGCTGTTTTGAGTGGTGGGAACCATTCTGCGGTACCAAATCGCTGTTCCATCTCTGGTGACAGCAGCAACTTGACGAGAGCGATCGTTCGTTGGTTTACCTCAGTTGCATCTTTAAACGGAAACAGGGCAATGCAACACATTGCAAACAGTTGCTCATCGCGGCTCAGCTCAAACGCTAGCGTGGTGCGACGACGACCCACCTGAATATTGGGGGGATTTACATCCAAATGATAGTGTTGCCCCGTCTGGCGATAGGTCACGGCTAGGGCGTAGTGCGCATCTTGATTTAACACCTCATCAATCATCAGACGCACAGTTGGCGGTGCCGCATGAAAAAACGCCGCATCATCAGAGAACCGATAAATCTTGCTCTGGTCACCGATCGGGCTGAGATCAACCCAATCGCAGATAATGCCGTCCGTTTTAATGCCAAAGCGAGGCACGTCGTAGAGTTTTGCGCCAGTTAGCGTCGCGCCACTTAAGTCTGCGCCTACCCAATCGGCACCAATCAGGTTCGCCCGCGTGAGATCGACATGCACTAAGGTAGTGCCAATCAGGTTAGCGTTGCTCAGGTTCGCGCCTGTCATATTCGCCCCGCTGAGCTTAGCACCGCTGAGATCAGCGCCACTCAGATCGGCACCGCTCAGGTCGGCCCACCGCAAGTTTGCGCCACTCAGGTTGACCCCTCGGAGATTTGTACGGCTGAGATTAGACTGCCGCAATTCTGTACTGCTGAGGTCAGCTCCGCTGCAATCGGCGCTGCTGAGATCAGTCCCATGAAGGTTGGCTTCCGCCAGATTTGCCCCGGTAAACACCGTCCATTTCAAATCGGCGCGGCTGAGATTGGCATTTGATAGGTTGGCATTGCGAAGTTTGGCATCTTTAAGATCGGCACCGCTCAAATTGGCATTGCTCAGGTTGGCACTGCTCAGATCTGCTCTGGACATTTCGGCGCGGACGAGAGAGGCTTGGCCTAGCTCAGCGCGAGTCAAATCAGCCAGCGTCAGATTGGCAACGTTGAGAATGGCTTCACTCAAGTTAGCGCTCGTCAGGTTAGCGCCGCTGAGTTTCGCCACATTGAGTTTGGCGCGGTGCAGGTTCGTCTCACTCAAGTTGGCTCCGCTTAAATTTGCCACGCTTAAGTCAGCTCCACTCAGATCTGCATGACTCAGATCCACCCCGCTCAGATTGGCTTCATTCAAGTTGATGCCTGCAAAGGCGCGATCGCCATCGGCATAGCGTTTTAGAACATCCTCAGGTTTCATCCAGGTTACCTTTACAACGCGCTCAGGCTGCTCTAAAGCCATTAGATCATGCATTAAAGTATTTTAGTGTAGCGATAAAGTGATCAGCACGAGCGGGGCGTTTACAGTCCACCCTCTAGATTGCCCGTATGTGGTTCTCAAATTAGCGTGATGGCGCTCCTGATCCAGGCGTGAATGAGCCTGCGTGATCAATTGGTGATCAGGGTAAGCCTCTCTGTGGCGATCGACTACCTGCGGCAGCTTACGATAGGCTACAAGCTTTGAGGTTAAATGGGGCGGCATCGTCGTACCGCAATCTGCTTGGATTGAGAGTGTGGATTCTGATGCAAGCCTGACTCACGGCCCCTTCACTTTTACAAAGGATTTGGGACTGCTAGATGAACATTGGCATTGTTGGGCTGGGGCTGATTGGAGGTTCGCTAGGGCTGGCGTTGCGATCGCACGGTCACACAGTTTTAGGCGTAAGCCGTCAGTCCCACACCTGTCAACGCGCGATCGCACGCGGAGCCGTTGATGATGCTGGCCTCAGTCTTAATTTGATGCAATCTGCTGAAGTGGTGTTTCTCTGTACGCCGTTAGCAGCGATGCAAGCAACTGTTGTTGAGCTAGTGCCACACTTAACTGCTGATACCGTGTTAACCGATGTGGGATCGGTGAAGGGCTGGGTCGTAAAGACGATCGCGCCTCTCTGGTCTAACTTTGTGGGCGGGCATCCAATGGCAGGCACGGCTGAAAGTGGCATTGAGGCAGCCTTACCAGATTTATTTAGCAATGCGCCTTACGTGTTAACGCCGACTGAAACGACACCCGCAGGAGCAGTTCAGCTTGTCGAAGCTTTGGTGCGACCCTTGCAAACCCGGATCTATCGCTGCCGTCCTGATGATCACGATCGCGCCGTTGCCTGGATATCACATCTGCCCGTCATGACCAGTGCCAGCTTGATCGCTGCTTGTATCGGTGAAGCAGATCCAGCCGTTTTAGAGTTGGCCTGTGGTCTTGCCAGTTCTGGCTTTCGAGATACCAGTCGCGTTGGCGGCGGCAATCCCGAACTCGGCCTCATGATGGCACAATACAACCAGGTTGCCCTCATCCGATCGCTCCATGCCTACCGCGATACGCTCAACCAAATGATTGCCCACATTGAGCAATCTGACTGGCGATCGCTGGAAGCGTTGCTGAAGCAGACTCAACAGGCACGACCAGAATTTTTACAGTGAGGATGATAGAAAAGCGCCTCGTTTTGCCTGTCAGCATCGTCTTTAGATCAATTCGCTTGGCCTAACAGCATCACTTTAGGGCCACAGCGGAATCTGTCATCAGAAAGACGTATCTACTCAATCGCTTTTTTACTATCAGAAAAGCTGAAATAGCAGCCATACAAGCGTTTGAGAGTGTACAGGACGCTGGCATTCTTTCATTAAAGGAGTACCGATCATGTCAAAGCAGTTTAAGAAGGGCGATCGTGTGGAGTGGCATTCTTCTGGCGGCACGTCGCGCGGGGTGATTAAAGAGGTCATTACGGAACCGACGGACTTCAAAAATCACCATTTTGACGCATCCAAACAGCAGCCTGAGTATCGGGTTGAAAGTGAGAAGAGCGGCAAGGAAGCCATCCACAAAGCCGAAGCATTGAAGAAGATTGACGAAAAATAGCGCTAATGCTTAGACATTCAACGTTGTAGTAATTCCAATTGGCCGTTCTTGTGTATTTCATCCAGGCACTTAATCAGGGCAAATTTGCAGTGTTATGGTTCCATAACCAACTCGATCGCCCCTGCCAGATCTGCTCCTGATTTCTCCCTTTCATCCCTGCCCTAAGCGGTGGCGCTGAAAGAAACTCCAAATTTCCTCACTACCATTGAGCAGTTGCGATGGCCCCGAACCACCTCTGGGCCATACATGACCAACCCCCTTCAAGGTCACAAGCTCGACTTCTGAGCCACCCTGGCAGTTTGCATAGCGAGCCACTTCGACTCGCCCGCCCGTTAGCTGCTTCACCTGTGCCGATGAGGGACAGCTATTGTGACGCTGCCAAAACTCGATCGTCCCAGGGACAGACAAAATAGAGCCATAGCTCAAATTGCCACCCTGCCAGGGCACTTTGCGATCGTCCGTGCCGTTGATCATCAAAATTGGGGTGGGCACTTGAGGGTTGCAGGAGCCTTGCAACTGACTGGGAAGAGTAGCAACCACAGACGCAAAGGCCGCGATTTGAAAGGACGATTCACACGCAAGCCGCTGCACCAGAAAGCCACCATTCGACACCCCCGCTGCATACACCCGGCGCGAGTCGATCGCTCGAATGCGCTTGATATGGTCGATCAATGCAGGCACAAAGCCCACATCATCAACGCCCGTCAAAAACTTGTTTAGTGGATTCCAACGGCGATCGATGCCATCGGGGTAAACCACTACAAACCCTTTCTGCTCTGCGGTGTCGTTAAAGCCAGAGCCATTTGCCAAGTCTTTACCTTGCGATCCGTAGCCATGAAAAGCCAGCACGAGGGGAAGGGGGCGATCGGGGCGGTACGACTTTGGCGTGTAGAGGTGATACGTCCGTCGCTGCCCCTGATAAACCAGTTCGCCAGTTGCGTCTCCTAGTTTCAATGGTTGAGCCGCAGAAGCCGCATCTGATTGCGGGGATGATGCACGCTGGCTTGATGGTGCTTGGCAAGCAGCCAGCCCAATGGCGATTGCGATCGGCAGTGAAACCAGACGAGCGATCTGCCTCCAACCTATAACTCTGTTCATCACAGCAGGCTCCACTCAGCTTAGACAAGGCAATGCTGCTTTACGGTAAAGCACCGCCATGCAGCATTGCGACCAATCCATATCGGCAGCAAGCTTAACAAAAATTTATAGAGAGCAGGTCTGTCTTTGGATTGATTGTCTAATTTTTAGTACAATTGTATTAATTTAACAAAGGAACCAGATTGGTTAGTGCAAGCGGTTCATCTCTAGATACAATGTGCCCACACGCATGGTTGTGCCCACACGAACGATTGCTCAGACCATAAGGGCTGTAATGCCACTCTTGTTTTAAACTCCATAAGGCGGAACGCAGAATGGCTATTATTGCCCTCAAAGCTTGGTATCTCCAGGAATACGAGCCGATTAAAGAACTAGAGAAGCGTCCCCATGATCTGCGCTTGAGCAAAAATAGCCTCTTGAAATCAGGGCTGCGGGCAGATTTTTTGGAAGATAGCATAGAAGTCAAGCAAGCACTTTGGTTTCAGCGCTACCTCGAAGGGGAAGCTGTCGAGTTCTACATTGAAGGAAGCGGCAGCTATGCGATCGCCAATATTGATCTGCAAAGTCATGAAATCTACTTCTCCAAACAAGATGCCCTGACGCATTTAGAACCCACGATCTTTCTCTGCTACCAAACGGAATATGCCGAATCCAGCGAGTTACTCCGCGATGAACTGCAAGCTTTAGTGGAAAAACTCAACCCCCGATCGCGCTTAACCTTAACACTGGTCGAATCCCATCGCCTTACAGATGGCCCCACACGCTTGAGCAGCAAGATGATGCGATCGATCCGCCAGAGCCTACTGTTTATTGCTGATGGTACGTCGATCGCTTACATCGACAGCACCCCGCCTCAACTGATCCCCAGCCCCAAAGTATGTGTCGAGATGGGTTATGCCTTACAGTGCAAACGCGCTGACCAGATTATCCTCACGCAAATGGAGCGATCTGACCAGCCCGGACAGTTTCCCTTTGATCTCCCCAGCCAACATCGATTAGTTTTCAAAGACAAAGCGCAACTCCACAAAAGCCTACCGCCGCTAGTGCAAACGCAGCTTCAACGGTTCAATCTCTTTTGAGTTAAAGCCGTCAGCGGTCAGCGGTCAGCTTTGAGCCAATCTAGTACATTCAGTTCAATCGTGTCCGGTAACTCATACCGCCGCTGATAAAACTTTCCGTGATCGCCTGTCCCGCTCTGCACTCAAAGTGCGGGCTGACAGCAGGAAGTCCTCTATAGGCTTTGCCTTCCCGAAGGGTAGAGCTGATACCTGACCGCTGATAGCTAAAACCGATTTCTGGGCAATGTTATGTAATCAGCCCAACTGCATTGATAATTGGGAAGGTTCTCACGCGCTTAAGGGAACGAACTTATGACAAACAATTTCAACCAACCACAACCAGGCGATGCTGTCGCTGGGGGAACGCCCAATCAGGGAGCGGCTGCGGGTGAACAACGACGCAGCAAGTATGCTCGCACACCCACCGAATACGCGGTGCACATCTTGATTGATGGCGGACACCGCGAAGAAGTACGGTTTGCCACGATTCAAGAATTTCAGAAGTGGTACAGCAGTGAACTGGTGCCAAAAGCGGCCTCAAATGACTTCATTACTGTGCCCATTAAGAATGTGCAGGGCGAGTATATGGTGCTGCGTCCCGCACGAGTCTTGGGCATTCGCGTTGAACCCGTCTTTAGCTCCAGCGTAGAGCGGTTTTAGTACCAGCATGATGAGGGTAAGGGGAACAACTGCAAGCCGCTGGATCAGCATTGTCTGCGCGGGTACGTTTTGGGCTGCTGGCGTTACGCCAGCAGGATCGCAGAACCAAGCCACGCCTAATCGCTCAGCACAACCATCGCCCTCTACTCCAGCGAAAGCCATCCCTCCCCTGATGCCTTTACCGATCGCACCGTTTCGCCAGTCGGGAAGCATTCCATTTGAGGGTGATCTCAAGACACCAGAGGAGCGTCGATCGCTGCTAAAAGCCATCGACTACAGCCTGCGCTACCTACAAACCGAGCAAGGGATCGCGGCCTATCGTTTATCTCGAACACCTGGCATTACCCGTGAGCGAGTTGTTCGTAGTCTCAAGCGGTTCCGACAGTTGCTGCTCACCACAGCATCTAAAACGGCGTTGCAAGCTGCGATCGAGCGCGAATTTGTGTTTTACCGGGCTGCGGGTAAGGATGGTCAGGGCACTGTTGCGTTTACAGGCTATTTTGAACCTGTTTATGTCGCCAGTCGCCGTCCAACCGCGGACTTTCGCTATCCACTGTTTCGCCAGCCGCCTGCTTTGTCAAGCTGGTCAAAGCCTCACCCTACCCGCCTCCAGCTAGAAGGAGCCAATGGATTACAGTTTCAAAATCGGTGGCTGAAGGGCTTGGAATTGGTATGGCTGCACGATCGCCTGGAAGCATTTCTGATTCAGGTGCAAGGCTCCGCACGCCTGCAACTCACCGATGGCAGTGTCATGACGGTTGGTCATGCTGGCACAACGGACTATCCCTATACGGGCATCGGTCGAGAACTCGTCAAAGCGGGCAAATTTAAGCTCGAAGGCCTGACGCTGCCTCTGCTGATTCAATACCTGACGGATCATCCAGCCGATCGCGACATCTACCTTCCTCGCAATAACCGCTTTGTTTTCTTTAAGGAAACGGGTGGTGCCGCTGCCATTGGCAGTTTGGGCGTACCCGTCACAGCAGAACGGTCGATCGCCACGGACAAAACCCAATTTCCACCCGGTGCTCTAGCGTTGATTCAAACACAGATTCCCAATGCTAATCCAATGGGTCAACTTGCCAAACGCGCAGTCAGCCGCTACGTGCTCGATCAAGATACAGGCGGCGCAATCAAAGGGGCAGGTCGCGTTGATGTGTTTATGGGCACCGGGAAACAAGCAGGCGATCGAGCAGGACTCATCAACGATACAGGGTACCTCTATTACTTGCTTCTGCGATCGAGTTAATTGCCTCTGCGATCGATCACTTGCACCTCAAAGCACTCGCCTCGTTAATCGACAATTGAATCAGACATTCTCCAAACCCTGTCACTTGTTCGATACTCGTGACAGTTCAGCTTCTGTCCACTGCGGGGCAAGTTGCCGTTAGACTACGATGGCTGCCAGGGCACTCTAACCTAAACCGAAACGGTCGTTACACACCCATTGTTTAGAAGCGCAAATGAACTCAAACCTTAGCTCATTTGAAAATCAACGGCAGCCAGCAGCACCGCAGCCTTTAGTAGACTCACCCTTGGTAGCCACATCCGTAGCACCGTCAGCACCGTTCGATCTGTTTGCCGACGGAGATGATGCTTCGTTAGCCAAAGCGGCAACGTTAATGATGGACTTGCCCGCAGGCCAACCAAAAGTCGAAGCGGTGGAGACAGCTTCCGAGCCGCTGAAGTATATTCAGGGTGTGGTACAGGGGAAGCAAGCGTTTATCATCACCAATCTGCCAGATGAGTCTCAGACATTGGCCCAACCTCAGATGGTCTGGACGATCGGGCGTAACCGAGAAGCCGCTATTCCGTTGAAAGACCGGGCCATGTCCCGTCGCCATGCGGTGCTTCTGTACATGCAAAATGTAGGCTTTCAGTTGATTGACCTGAACAGCATGAATGGCTCCTTTGTCAACGGTGAGCGGATTCGGCAACGTCGTATTCTCAAAGATGGCGATCGCATTCGAGTTGGTAGCATCAACTTTACGTTCTACGTCAGCCACCGATCGCGCGCCCTTGATGCCATTCACCCTGAAGTGCTTGCTCGCTTTAATACAACCGAACCCCGCTCTGCGACGTTCATTGATTACGCCGAACTTGAAGACCCAGAGGTGCTGTTTAAAACGCGGAAGTAGCTAAAAAGGTAGAAGGTAGAAGAAGTTGTTAGTTGTTGGTTTTTAGAAGGAAGTTAAACAGTTGACGGCTGATAGCTCTTTAACTCAAAACTCTTAACTCAAAACGCCCTACCACCCACTCTCCACTCCCCACCTCCCTAAAAAATCCTGCCCCAGACGTTGCCAGAGCAGGATAGTAAATTCACGCTAGTCAGGCTAGCAGTCAACCTTTGTGCAGGTGCTTGGCGCAATCAAGTTCCCGATGTCCAGGAGTTGGTGTACTCAATCTGCTCTGGAGTGAGAGAGTCGATCGCGATACCCATTGCCTGAAGCTTAAGGCGTGCAATTTCCTTGTCAGCTTCCACTGGAATTGAGTGGATGCCGGGTTCTAGCTTGCCTTTGTTGGTAACGAGGTATTCACACGCAAGTGCCTGGTTCGCAAAGCTCATGTCCATCACAGCGCTGGGGTGTCCTTCAGCCGCAGCCAGGTTAATCAAGCGGCCTTCGCCCAACACGACGATCGACTTGCCACTCTTCAGGCGATATTCTTGCGTGAAGTTCCGCACGTCTTTCACTTCGGTAGTCTGTGCGCCGAGTGCTTTGAGATCAATTTCAATGTCGAAGTGACCAGAGTTGCAGACGATCGCGCCGTCTTTCATAGCTTCAAAGTGCTCACCGCGAATCACATGCTTGTTACCTGTCACGGTGATGAAGATATCGCCATGTTTTGCCGCCTCTGACATGGGCACCACGCGGAACCCGTCCATCACGGCTTCGATCGCCCGTACCGGGTCAATCTCAGTGACGATGACGTTGCCACCCATGCCACGCGCACGGAGGGCAGTACCCTTACCGCACCAGCCATAGCCTGCTACGACGATCGTCTTGCCTGCCAGCAGAATATTCGTCGCACGAATAATACCATCTAAGGTCGATTGTCCGGTGCCATAGCGGTTATCAAAGAAGTGCTTGGTGTCAGCATCGTTCACATTTACAGCCGGGAAGGTCAACACACCCGCTTTGAACATGGCGCGTAGGCGCACGATCCCGGTAGTGGTTTCTTCGGTGGTGCCAATCAGTTCAGGAAGCTGCTGCTGACGCTCTTGCACCAGCGTTGCCACGACATCACACCCATCATCCACAATAATGTTGGGGCGGTGATCCAGGGCAATTTGCACATGACGAAGGTAAGTTTCGCTGTCCTCACCGCGCTGAGCAAAGACCGGAATACCATAGTCGGCTACCAGGCTGGCTGCCACATCATCCTGGGTAGAAAGCGGGTTGCTGGCAATGAGCACAGCATCTGCACCACCGTTTTTGAGCGCGATCGCCAAATGTGCTGTTTCCGTTGTGATATGGCAGCACGCAACCAGACGAATACCGCTAAGGGGCTTTTCTTTTGCAAAGCGCTCCTGAATTTGCCGCAAAACTGGCATCTCTCGTCCTGCCCATTCAATCCGTTGCCGTCCCAAAGGCGCGAGAGACAGGTCTTTGACTTCGTATTTTTGTTCTGTCGGGCGAACAGGAGTAGCAGTCATAAATAAATTCCTTGAAATTGAATAAAGCAGGCTAGATTACTCGAAGACTAGCATTTCAGCCAGAGCAATCGCCCGTTAACGGTAGCCATTTACAACAGCGAATCGCATCAGTTTAAGCCCTGCATGGGTGCACATCTTGAATTCTTTCAAGAGTGTAAAGAGGACCACTACAACCTTAAGCGATGATTCGGAATTCATCAAACGTGCCAGCAAAAGCAGGAAATGGCAGCCGCTAGAACGTCTCCTTGGACGCAAAACGGCTGGACAATGAGCTTGAGTTGGCTTGCGACCAGATAGCTCTGGCATTGTGACGGGCGATGGTTAAGGAAAGATTACCTGAGCCGTACTACAAAACGCAGCAATTGCTTTAATAAGCCTGAACCGTCCTCATGTCGAAAACGACGCGCGATCGCAAAGCATGCTTTTGCTATAGTAGTTAAGCCAGATAAGCGGATGTGGCGGAATTGGTAGACGCGCTAGATTTAGGTTCTAGTTTCGTAAGAAGTGAAGGTTCAAGTCCTTTCATCCGCATCAGAAAAGCAAGCGGTCACTCAATGATCTTGGGTAGCACGAAACAGAGTCGCGTTCATCGGGGGGCTATTGGAGTGTTGTTGCTGAAGCGATCTTAGGGTCACAAGTCGCAAACCTTAAATCTCGGTCTACGGGACAGAGCGATACAGGGGCAAGCGAAGACACCGGAGAGCAGGGCAACGGTTAGACGCAAAGCAACCAACGTGTGGTGACTGTCCTAGCCGTGATTCCTCCCAGATGGAAAAATGTAGCTTCTATACTGGAGAGAGAATCGGTTTTTCAGAGGCACAAAGATGGCTCCGAATCCCACCATTATGCAGGCGGTGGAACGGCTTGATTACCGGGTCACCGTTGGCGATGTTGCCAGTCAGGCAGGGTTAAACGTAAACGTGGCGCAGCAGGGTTTGTTAGCGCTGGCCTCCGAAGCAGGTGGGCACCTCCAGGTCGCAGAATCCGGTGAGGTCGTTTACTTGTTTCCGCAAAATTTCCGTGCGGTGCTGCGTCAAAAATATTTGCGGTTGCAGCTTCAAGAATGGTGGAACAAAGTTTGGAAAGTGCTGTTCTACTTAATTCGGCTTTCCTTTGGCGTTGTGCTGATGGTTTCCATCGCGCTGATTTTGCTGACGATTGCGTTCATTGTGGCCGCCGCCAGTGCAGGTCGTGATGGGGACGATCGCCAAAATTCTGGTGGTGACATCTGGATGCCAAATCTATGGTTTGGGCCAGATTTCTTTTGGTTCTTCTCCCCGAACTATTATGATCAGCCGCAGCGCGCCACCCTTCGGCGTTCACGCTATGACGAAAAGCCCCAGTTGAACTTTTTAGAGGCCATCTTTTCCTTCTTGTTTGGAGATGGCAACCCTAATACCGATTTAGAAGAACGACGCTGGCAGGCGATCGGCACCGTTATCCGAAACGAGCGTGGAGCCGTTGTTGCGGAGCAAATTGCACCTTATCTCGACAACATTGGTCAAGGCTACAGTCGGGAATACGAGGAGTACATGCTGCCTGTGTTAACTCGCTTTAATGGGCAACCGGAAGTTAGCCCTGAAGGTGATATGGTCTATCATTTTCCGGAACTTCAAGCAACAGCCACCCAAACTCATCCCAAGCCTGTTTCAGCCTATTTTCAAGAATTTCCGTGGCGCTTTAGTCAGGCGAGTTCAGGGCAAGTGATGCTGGCGATCGGGTTGGGTGGTGTCAATTTGGTGGGCGCATTAGCCTTGGGCAAACTGTTGGCGGGTGGTGCGGCAGCGGCTGCGTTGGGTGGCTTGGTGGCGTTTGTACAATCCATCTACTGGCTGCTGCTGGGCTATGGTTCTGCATTCTTAGCGGTGCCATTGGTACGCTATTTTTGGATTCAATGGCGCAACAGCAAAATTGCTGCACGTAATGAAGCACGTCAGGAGTATGCGGTGCAGTTGAATCGAGCGAATGCCAAGCTCCAGGGAAAAATGGCGTATGCTCAACAATTTGCCACTGAGATGGTGATTGGCACTGACGACCTGGCGTACACAACTGAGCGCGATCTGTTGGAGCAGGATGTGGAACAGACTGACAAAATTGATGCCGAGTGGCAGCGTCGCCTCAATCAAGGACAGACGTAGCTTAACTCTATGGTTGAAGACGTTTAAGTTTGAACAGACATATTTTCGCCGCTGCAAAGGATCACAGCGCGTTTATGAACCGTGTTTAACTCTTCACAGAGCCAAGCGTAAAGCGATTCGCTATACGGCAATACTGGGAGTATAAATTCTCTCATACCGATAAGTTGACGCTATGAAAATTCAGCTTGGAGATATTCTGACGGCTGAGAATGGAACGTTCTATCGCGTCATAGAGTGCAGCGGAAATGTGATTTCGCTGAAGCGACTGAACGGCTACACGTCTTTTTCTTGCAATCTTGCGTTTGCCGAAGCTCAGTTCCAGTTTGTGCAGCCACCTTCATCGACTTATAGCCGCTCTACCTACGCGTAATCTCCCTACCCCATAGCTTTGCTCTGAGCTCCCTACTATATGTAGTGTTGTTCTACATTTTTTTGTAAAGAACGTCGTAATTACGGGGTAAGCGTGCAAAATGTTAAGAGCTAACTTGGCAGGGCGTCCATTTTCCCTATAGCATCGCTATCAAAGCAGCTAGGGCGATCGCCTCTGACTTGGTTTGAATGCTCTATCGGTTATCCGCAACGTGACGTTAACGCACCTACAGATACTGACAGCCTGTACGCTAGCGGCGATCGCCACTTGCGAAGGGGTGCATACAACCAGCGCCAGCGCCAGCGCTCCGCCTTCATCAGCCAGCCGCAGCCAGCCAATGCGCAACACCATCGCTCAGGCAAGCACGGCTCCTGCCAACGTACCGAGTGAGACGACTGCTGAGGCTCAGACGACAACAGCCAGCACCCAGTACTATCAGGACTATGAGCCGATCGCCCCAGTACCGCAGGCGACTCCGTCCTCTGAACCCTCGATCTCGCCCCCCAACCCTGCACTGCCTGTTGGGTCTGATCAACCCGCCATCACCTTTGGTGCGCCTCTATCGCCTGCTGCACCAGCAGTACCAGCGTCGTCATCCACGTCCACACCGTCCTCAACCTCGATCAATACCCCAGTTTGGGTTGTCCCGACCCAGCAAGCGACGACCCCTGACAGTACATCCTTGCCTGAAACCGCACCAGAGACCTTACCAGATAAGGTAACAGTGCCGCCGCTGCCGTCTACCACGCCAACCGCGATCCCCACAATCCCCAATACGACACCTGTGCCTACCCAACGTGCTCCTACAGGCACGATCGTTCCGCCTAATCGGGGAGTGCCTGATCTGGTGGTAACCGCTACCGATGTGCAGGTTGTGGGAGTGGAGGCAGAGCTACAGCAAGTCGTTCGCAACACAATTAAAACCAAACCTGGTGGTGGGACGAGCGGTAGTCAGCTAAAACAAGATGTTGCCGATATTTTGGGTACCGGGCTGTTTGCGAATGCCAGCGTCAGCAGTCGTACCAATCCTCAAGGGCTGAGTGTGGTGTTTCAGGTTGAACCGATCGTGGTGCGATCGCTCCAACTCGCTGGTGCACAAGCCTTGACGCTGGAGGTTGCCAATCAGTTATTTGGCGAACAACTGGGTGCGGCGGTTAAGCCTTCTCTGCTGAATGAAAGCGTCAGGCGGATCAACGAGTGGTATGCCCAAAATGGCTACACCCTGGCCCGCGTGTTGACTCTACAACCCACACGAGAAGGCGTTGTCACCGTCGAGGTCGCTGAGGGCTACATTGGCGATGTGCAGGTGCGCTTTGTAAATAAAGAGGGTAAGCCTGTTGATGACAAGGGGCAGCCCATCAAAGGACGTACCCAACCAGACTTCTTGCGTCGTCAGATTAAGCTGCAACCAGGGCAGGTATTCCGTAACGATGTGGCCCGTGCTGATTTGCGACGACTTAGCGAATTGGGCATTTTTGATGGGGCCACCGTTTCCTTTGAAGGGGATGCACGGCGGGTCGCAGTGATTTACAACGTGCTGGAAGCGTCCGCACGGCGGGTCAACTTTAGCGGCGGGTATAACGACGAGCAGGGCTTATTCGCCTCTATTAATTTTCAGGACAACAACTTTGCGGGCTTAGGGCAACGGTTTAGTGCCAATGTTCAGCCTGGAACACTTGATACGCAGTTCGATGCCCGCTTCGATAGTCCGTATCGTGACACAGACCCAAGTACACCAGGCTATGGTGCGAACTTTTTTCGACGGCAGGGTCTTTCTCAGGTCTTTGATGATGACATTAAGCTGTCCAATGGCAGCCGTGTCCGAGAACGCAAGATTGGTGGCGGCATTAATGCGACCAAGCCGTTAGGCCCAACCTGGAAAGGGACGGTGGGACTGAATTATACAAACGTGAGTTTGCGTGATCGCGATGGCAATGTCTTCGCCAGAGATGGCAGAGGCAATCCCCTTTCACTCAGCGGTACGGGCATTGATGACTTGACAACCCTCTCGTTTACAGCGTTTCAAGATTTGCGCGACAGTGTGGTTAACCCCAGTCGTGGCTCGGTTTTAACGCTCAGCACAGAACAGTCACTCCCGATCGGGCGTGGTGAAGCACTGGGTAATCGATTACAGGCCAATTACGCCTCCTTCATCCCAGTCAATCTCATCAAAGCAGGAGCAGACGCGCAACTGCCCCAAGTCTTTGCCTTCAATCTTCAGGGTGGCACCACGATCGGTGACTTAGCACCTTACAACGCTTACGTACTGGGCGGCCCTAATTCAGTCCGTGGGTATGGCGTGGGAGATGTGGCGACCAGCCGCAGCTATTTTCTCGCATCGGCGGAGTATCGCTTTCCCATCTACCGCTTTATTGGTGGCGTTGTGTTTACCGATTTTGCCTCTGATTTAGGCACTAGCGATGAGGTGTTAGGCGAACCAGGAGTTCAGCGCCGTAAGCCTGGAACAGGTGCGGGTTTTGGCGTGGGCGTGCGGGTAAATTCACCCTTTGGCATCATTCGCGCCGATTTTGGCATCACCAATCAAGGCGACACACGCTTGCAGTTTGGCTTTGGTCAGCGGTTCTAACCTCAGGGAGGAGAGAGGGGCAGGGGGCAGAAGGTAGAAGGTAAAAGCAGAAGGTAGGAGTCAGGAGTCAGGAGTCAGAAGTCAGGAGCAGTTTGAGTTAATTCAGCCTCTAGTCATTCTGTTCTGCCTTCTGGTAACTTTTTCATCCTTTAGCCTTCCTTCTACCCTCTGCCTTCTTACAGTCCCGGCGTATCTAAAAGCGCATCAGGCAACGCAGTGACTTGTAGGTCTGTGCCAGTCAGGGTGGCACCGCACAGGTTGGTTTCGGTTAAATCTGCGCCCCACACATTTGCATCGGTCAGGTTTGCGTCGGTCAGGTTGGCTTGCGTGAGGTTTGCGCCCCAGAGATCGGCAGCAGAGAGATTTGCCCCAGTCAAGTCGGCTTCGGTCAGGTCGGCTCCTGAGAGTGATACGTGACGCAAATCGGCATAGTGCAGCACCGCGTGGGGTGCAATGAGGTATGCGCCGTGCTGTTCAGGACGGTAATCAAGGGGGAATTGAGTGCGGCTGTCGTAAACGGCTCCTTGTAGCGTCGCGGACTGCAAGGTGGCAGCGCTGAGGTCGGCACCAAAGAGGTTGGCTTTCCGCAAATTTGCGCCTGTTAAGTCAGCATCTGTCAGCGTAGTGCCGCTTAAGTCGGCGCGTTGCAGGTTTGCCTCAGTCAGATTTACCTCGGTCAGGTTGGCTCCACTAAGGTTGGCCTGTTGCAGGTCAGCTTCCTGTAAGTTGGCCTGTTGCAAGACGGCTGCACTGAGATTAGCCTGACGTAAACTCACTCCGAACAAAGCAGCCTGTTGTAAATTGGCGTGTCTGAGATCGGCATCACTCAGGTCAGCGCCGCTGAGATCGGTGTGGGTGAGGATAGCGTTCTGCAACACACTTTTGGGTGCAATCAGGTAGGCGTTGGCGATCGCAGGGTCGAAGCCTTCAGGAAAGCGAGTCATCCGATCGTAGAGCGCTTGTTGCAAGTTCACAGCGTGCAGGGTAGCGTCGCTTAAATCGGTCGATCGCAAATCGGCGGCTGTCAACGTTGTCTCTACCAAATTGGCTCTGGTCAACTTGGCCGCTTTGAAACTGGTGCCAGCCAAATTCGCTTCACTGAAGTCAGCGTCACTGAGGTCGGCTTCCCAAAAATCAGCGGCTGACAAATCGACCTGTCTGAAATCAGCCCAGCTTAAATCGATGCCACTAAAATCTCGTTCGCCGATCGCGTAGTGTTCTAACAGGGTTGCAGCATTCATAGCGGAGTTATTAGCTGTTGGACTTTAAACCAGTTTTGAGTTTTGAGTTTTGAGTTACAGAAGCTTTGTTTCATCACTCTTTGAGGTTCTTGATCTGCAGCCTAATTAAATAGAAATGGTATTAGACAAGGAACTGGACAGTTGTCTGCTGATGTCTGACGGCTGACGGCTGATCGCTGACCGCTGTTTAACTCAAAACTCAAAACATCCCTGCCTTCTCACCCTGGAAGCGCTATGTTTTCTTGCGGCGGCAGAGTTGGTTGCAGTTGCAGGAGCTGATCGAGGTTCAGCAGGAAAATGGGTGGTTGCTCTGAGTCGAGAACGATCAGGCATTTAGCGCAGCGCACCTGTCCTCCAGCGAGGTAAGTAGGGGAGAGTGGCACAAAGGCGGATTCTGGGACGCGGCGTAGGCTGGGTTGGGTATCAAGCGGGAAGCCGATCGTTGTTTCAGCGCTAGTTTGCACCAGTAAAAGTAGTGGCGTCGCCGGTGAAAGTTCAGCATGGTTAGTAGGGTGCGAGGATGCAGCCTTACCCGGTAGCAATGGTTGACTGCCAGTACCAAAGATGCGCCGTTGGATGTCGAGGACAGGAATTTCTCGGTCTTGGTACAGTGCCAGACTGACATCTGTGCCGTTACCAGCACCGTAGAGCTTGCCTAGCGGAATGACTTTTTGGGCGACGTGAATGGGTAAGGCAAACCACTCTTGACGCAGGCGAAAGACGATGAGTTGGTGAGTCACTTCGGCTTTGCGCGCTCGGAGTCGTTGTGATTTGGGGGAAAGTTGGAGGGACATGGGGGAGGGGAGTGAGGGGTGAGGGGTGAAGGCTAAAGGATGAAGGATGAGGGCTAAAGGATGAAGGATGAGGGATTAATTTTGGTGCTTGGGTATGAAGGCTTCGTGTTTTATGCTCTAAGCTTCGTCGGTAATGGTCTGAGGTTCATCGGTGATGGTTCGAGCTTCGTCGGTGATGTTCTAAGGTTCAAAGAAGACGATCGCGTCACACGCTGCACTCCGAAGACCTGTTTAATCGAATGTCACTGAAACAAGCTGCTACCACCGATCGAAAACATTAGTATAGGACTTACGCAAAAGCGATCATCTTTCGCCCCCTAGCCCCCAATGCTGGGGGAACCGAGCCAATTAAAGCCCCCAGCATTGGGGGGTTGGGGGCAAATGCGTAAGTCCTATAGTATTTTGTAGAGTGAGCACTGCCGACCCTCCTTGAGTTAGTACCATTCCTCTTTTACCCTTCATCCCTCATCCCCCTCTTCCCCATCCCCCTTCCTACACCTTCACCTCGCCTTTAATCACGCGTTCTAGCGTTTGCAGCAAATCATGTTCGTTATACGGTTTGGAGAAGTATGCAGTTGCACCCAGGTTCATTGCCAGTTGACGGTGCTTGTCGCCACTGCGGGAGGTCAGCATCGTGACGGGAAGATGTACCAGTGCAGGGTTTGATTTGACTTTAGTGAGAAAGCCATAGCCATCCAGACGGGGCATTTCGATGTCACAAATGACGGCCTGCACGGATAGTCCGGCCTGAAGCTTTTCGAGCGCATCCTGACCATCTTTTGCCTGTTCGACCCGGTAGCCTGCTTTCTCTAGCGTCAAGGCGAGGAAGCGGCGCACGTTGATGGAGTCATCAATGACGAGGATTTTGGCGGCGGTTTTAGAAGGTAAGGGGGGGCGGGAGGCACGATCGCCCGCAATAGCAGGCATGGCAGGCGGACTGGGCGGAGTTGCTAAACCGGAGCGTTCGCAGCTTGTGATCCAGTGGAGCAGTTCGGGGACGTTGACCAGAGGGACGACGCGACCATCTCCCATAATGGTGCAGTTGGCAAAGCCTGCTGGTAGAGACAGTGTGCCTTCGATGCGGCGAATGGCAACTTCTTGCTCACCCCAGCAGCGATCGACCTGTAGCCCAAACAATTGTGTGCCCTGGCTCACCATTAAAACGGTGGCTTCGTTAATGCTGGGTGGCGATTCCAGCGCATAGGGCTGCCGTGGGCAATTGAAGACCAGCCAGCGAGCTAACCGAATCAACTGTACCAGCGTGCCGCCCCAGTTGAGGACCTCGCTGCCAGCCGTGTTAATGACCTGCTCTGTCTGAAGCAAGATCAGTTCGCCGATCGCATCGGCAGGCAGTGCTAGCAACATGCCGTTGCTCTCAACTAACAAGACGCGCACCACTGAAAGCGTAAAGGGCAGCGAAAGGGTGAATGTGGTACCAAGCCCCGCTTTCGTATCGACCGCAATTTCGCCCCGCACTTGCTTGAGGTTGTCACGTACCACATCCATCCCGACACCGCGACCAGACAGTGAGGTCACCTGATCGCTGGTGCTAAAGCCCGGTTCAAAAATGAGGGAGAGCAGTTCTTGGTCACTAGCAGCCGCTAGTAAGGACGGATCTAGCCCCATCTGCTCGGCCTTAGCGCGCACTTTATGAATGGGAATGCCACCGCCATCATCCCGTACCGTAATAAAGGTGCGGTTACCGCGATGGTTCGCTTGAATTTCGATCGTTCCTTCTTCAGGCTTATTGCGAGCACGGCGCATTTCAGGATCTTCAATGCCGTGGTCGAAAGCGTTACGGATCAGGTGCATCAGCGGATCATTAAGCGCCTCTAGGATATTGCGATCGATCAGGGTATTGCTGCCGTTGAGCTTGAGCTTGGCTGGCCTGCCGTACTGCAACGCCAGGTCACGGATGGCACGAGGAAAGCGATCGACCACATCTGACAGTGGGCGCATGCGCACCTGCGTGAGTCCGGCTTGCAGGTGCTTTGCCGTTTTGTTCAGTTCGCGCGCGGTTTGCTCTGTGTCGTCTAGGTTTAGCTCAATGTCGCTGGTGACTTCCTGAATTTGAACGATGGTTTCCATCATTTCCTGCGACAGCAGATGATGTTTGCCGTAGCGATCCATTTCCAGACTGTCAAAGCGGGTGTCGGAGTGGGGAGTGGGGAGTGGGGACGTGCTTTGCCTGGATTCTGGTAAGGCAGGGCGGAGAGCGAGTAGCTTAAAGTCGCTGCTTGCGCGCGGAGTTGCCTGATCGTAGAACGATCGCAGGCGGGCATTGGATTGCTCCAGAGAGCGAACCCGACGCGTCAGGGTATGGGTCATTGAGCGCATCCGCTGGATATACATATCCATCCCATTGCGCTGGATTGCCAGTTCACCCAGCAAGTCGTTCAGTTGATTGAGTTGTTTGACGGGCACTCGCACTGTCGCATTCGAGTCTTCCTCTGGTGGGGCATTCACGTCTGTGTTTGTGTCCAACACCCGAAAGTCGGTGGCTTGCGATTCGGTGTTCACTGGCTGCTGCCGTGCCAACGATTGGACTGGCTCTGGCGTGGCATGCACCGTCTCGTCTGCGCCAGATTCCTGACCTAACTGCACCTCGGTCAGCGGCACATCGGCCAGTGGCACATCGGCTAGCGGCTCCTCAGAGGGGAAGAAATCAAAGCTGTTTGCGTCTTCGTGCCAGGTGTCAAAGGCATCAGGTGAATCAATTGCCTCTGCGTCTTCGTGCCAGGTGCCTGCGTCTGTAAGGTTTTCCGTCTCGTCAGGTGCCAGGTTGAGCGCTTGCAAATCGATCGCGGTGGGTAGGCGATCGCACGCATCTGCCAGTACGAGGGTTTGTGAGTATCGCCAGGCCTGCAGCGTTGACTGGGCGATTGTCTCTGTGCGATCGGGCGCTACATCAAGGGCCTCAGTGACCGATCGACACAGGCTAATGAAGGCTTCAAGCTGAAGCATTTCGCCCAGTCCGCCCAATTCTTGCGCCAAAATGGTCAACTCTTCGCGCAGGCAGGGCTGAGCGGGGTTGGATAGTACCGCTTCCAAGCGCTGAAGGCACCCTTCAACTTCCGTTTCAAACAACAGCGCAATTACCGCCTGCCCATCACTGTCAGGCGAGAGAATCGAGGCAGCATCTTCTGCCTGTGGTTCACCCAGACGATCGTACAGTTGATCGAAAATAGGGGTTGCATGGGCGGTGAGCCAGTCTGCTTCAAGCGGAACATGCTGTCGATCGCAGGTGACCAGGTGCCGCAAGCAGTCGATCGCTGCCAGCAAAAGCCGTTCCAGATCCAGATCCACTTCGATGGACTTCTGAATCTTCAGGACTTTGAACGAATCTTCCAGGCGGTGCGACAGATCGCTCAGCGCCAAAAAGCCCATCATGCCAGCCCCACCCTTAATCGAGTGAGCGGCCCGCAGTGCTGCATTAATCTGCTGTATATCAATGCGACTGCTTGACAGTCCCAGAACGGATGATTCTAGAAGGTCTAGATACTCTTGCGCCTCATCGAGAAACTGCCGCCGGATTTCGAGTTCTTTGTCCTGCATGACGCTAGGTAGTTGTTAGTTGTTAGCTGTTCGTTGTTAGACATCAAGCAGTTTTGAGTTTTGAGTGCTGAGTTTTGAGTTGTGCGGAAACAGCTTGCAACTCGAAACTTAAAACTCAAAACTCAAAACTCTCCAATCCCTCATCCCACTTTGAACGTGCCGACTGATTCCTGTAGCTCTTGGGCGACTTCGACCGTTTGACGGAGTGCGCTGGATACCTTTTGAGACGAGTCGAAGGTGCGTTCAGAGACCTGCACGACATCGCGCATGAGGGCCGCGATCGCATCTGAGGTTTGCGTTTGAGAAACCGTCGCGTTAAAGATCGACTGCACCAGGGTATCGATTTGGCGTGAAACGTCCAGCAGTTGTCCCAGGCTTTGTTTGGCATCGCCGACGAGCCGTGTTCCTTCGACAACCTGCGTGGTGCCAAGCGACATGGCTTCCACGACTTCACTGGTTTCGCGCTGAATGTTGTCTACAATCTGCTCAATTTCTTGGGTGGCGATCGCAGAGCGAGCCGCCAGTTCACCCACTTCTTCAGCTACCACTGCAAAGCCCTGACCTTGCTCTCCAGCACGGGCCGCTTCAATGCCTGCGTTGATTGCCAGCAGGTTGGTTTGCAGGGCAATCTGGTTAATCAGCGACACCACTTTGGAAATTTGTTGCGAAGATTCACCCAAGCGTTTCACCTTCTTTGCCGTTTCGCCGATCGTGTCTCGTAGCGCCAGAATGTTCTGCACGGTCAAATCCATTGCATCTTCTCCAGCTTCAGCCGTTGTGGCCGCCGATCGGGTCACAGCCGCCGCCTGACGTGCACTTGTAGCAACTGTCTGAATCGAGTTGACCATTTGTTCGACTGAATCCAGCGTGCGGGTGGTTTCAGCGGCCTGCTTGGAGGCTTCTTCCGCCAGTTGTTGAATGGCGTATTCATTTTGACCCAGCGAGGCGTTAACCTCCAGCGCAGAAGTTTTTACCTGGGTGACAATCTGCCGCAAACTTTCCACGATCGAGTTGAAGAAATCTGCCACTGTACCGATTTCGCCCGCTGTGACTTCGGCACGCACCGTCAAATCGCCGCTGGCTGCTCCTTCAATGTCGCCAAGCAACTGCACTAGCTGCATCTGAAGGGCTTCGGTTTGCAGTCGTCGTTCTTCAGACAGCGTTTCTGCACTCACTTGTGCCCACTCTTTCTCTTCAAACACTCTGGCTTGCTCGATCGCAAACCCAAGCTGAATCGCCACCTGTTTGAAGAAGTTGAGTTCGCCTTCCTGCCACTGACGGGGTTCAGCGCATTGATGGGCCACCAGCAGACCCAGCAGTGTGCCTTCCACCAAAATCGGCGCAACCAGATTTGCCTTGACCTGGAAGGGGGCAAGTTGATCGAGATGGCAGTTAGTCAACCCCGCCGTATAGATGTTTGCCGTTGCCTGCACGCGTCCTTTGCGATACTTCTCGACATAGCTTTGGGCAAAGCAGGGGTCAGCAATCTGGGCACCCAGGGCCACTGGAAACCCTGGCGCTATGGATTCAGCCACGATCGTTCCCTGCCAGTTTTCATCAAATAAGTAGATGAGCGTGCGATCGACTCCCAGTGCATCCCGCGTCCCTTTGAGGGTGGCGTTGTAAATCTGCTGTGGATCAAGGGTTTCGCGCATCCGTGAGGTGATTTCGTTGAGCTGACGATCGAGTCTGGCTTCTTCTTCGCGTTGTTGCAGTAGTTTTGCTTGCTCGATCGCAAAGCTAAGCTGAATCGCCACCTGCTGAAAGAAGTTGATTTCGCCTTCCTGCCACTGACGGGGTTCAGCGCATTGATGGGCAATCAGCAGACCCAGCAGCGAGTCTTCGACCAGAATGGGCACAACCAGATTTGCCTTGACCTGGAAGGGGGCAAGTTGACTGAGGTGGCAGTCGGTCAGGCCAGCGTCGTGGATATTTGCCGTTGCCTGCACGCGTCCTTTGCGATACTTCTCGACATAGCTTTGGGCAAAGCAGGGGTCAGCAATCTGGGCACCCAGGGCCACTGGAAACCCTGGCGCTATGGATTCAGCCACGATCGTTCCCTGCCAGTTTTCATCAAATAAGTAGATGAGCGTGCGATCGACTCCCAGTGCATCCCGCGTCCCTTTGAGGGTGGCGTTATAAATCTGCTGCGGATCAAGCGTTTCGCGCATCCGAGAGGTGATTTCGTTGAGTTGACGCGCTTGTCTGGCCGCAATTTCTTGCTGCTTGAGCAAATCAGCCTGATCCAGGGCATAACCGATCTGGGCAGCCAGTTGGCTAAAGAAGTCGATGTCAGACGGTTGCCAGTTGCGGGGGCCTGAGCATTGGTGAGCGCAGACCAGACCCATCAGTCTGCCATTCACCTTGATGGGTGCTACCACATTCGCTTTTACCTGAAGACGCTCCAAAATTTCGCAGTGGCAGTGGCTCAAATTACTGTAAGCAATATCGGTAGTGTGCCAGACGCGTCCACTCTTGTAGCGTTCGATCGCCCCGTCCACTAGTGGATCTTCAATGGTTTGCCCCAGAGCACGTATCCAGCCACTACCAACCGATTCAGCCGTAATGATACCGCTCTTATAGTCATCGTTAAAGCGGTAGATCAGGACACGATCGACCTCTAAAAACTCGCGGATTTCATCCACCCCGGTTTGCACAATGTCATCAAAATTGAGCGTCTGACGAATTTTGACCACCACGTTACTCAGCAACTCTGACTGTTGTGCTTGCAGGTCGCGCTGCCGTCCCTGGTTAGATAGGGCGGCTTCAGAGCGCACAATACTGTCTGCCATTGCATTGAACGCAATGGTTAGTTGCCCCACTTCATCTAACGAGGAGACTTGAGCACGCTGGGTACGATCGCCATCAGCAAACGCCTGGGTAGCTCGTTCCAGGTTCTCTAGAGGCCGCAGCACCAATCGTCGGAAGGCGGCTGACCAGAGCGCAACGACTACCAGCGTCAGCACCAGCACCACCGCTTCTTGCCGCAAGCTGTTGGAGATCAGTCCATTGAGTCCGTCTTCTAGCGCGCCTCTGACCAGAATTACAGTGGGCTTGTCGCCAAAGGTAGATGCTGCACCATCAGGCGTTTCTACGGTTTGCTCAGGAATAGCCTTAGCGGCGATCGTGTAGGCATGATCCCCAATGTTCAGCCGCTGTGTAACCGTACCCCCTCTGGCGGCGGCGGCCTGTGCCAGCAGGTCTGTCTTAGGGAGCGTCAGTTTAGTGGGAGTATTGGCCTTAGTATCAGACGGCACCTTGTTAAGGGCAGTTGCCACTGTAAACGACCCATCAGGCTGACGGGCATACACAGCGTTGTAGCCGCTGCTAATGTCTTCCACGGTCGAGAGTTTAGCATTTACCATGTCACCAAACACCAGTGCTCCAACGATGGCTTTGGTGTCCGGGTCTTTGACGGGTGTCACCACGTACCGTACCAGCACATCCTGTTTCTCCAGACCACTGGGTAGCGAAGGTGCCTCTTTCGCCAGTTCAGACCAGGGTACAATGGCGCTTGCCTTGATCTGAGCAGGCGTTTTCAGCACTTTGCTGACTAACCCATTGGGGTCAAACGTTTCGCCCTGGCGATCGGCATTGGCATTTGCCACAATCCGCAAATCTTTATCCACCAGCGTGGCGTACTCCATTTTGCGGGCTTTGACTTCGTTTCGCAAAAGCTGCCGTGCCTGGGCTGACAGATCCGCATTCAACTTACCGCTCTGAGACTGAGTGCGTGCAGCATTAATCAGCGTGGTGTTGTCAGCTTGCCCCCGTGAGCCATAGCCTATCTGGTCAAGCTTGCTGTTGTAGCTAGTTTCCGCAACGGAAACTTCTGACTTGGCCTGCTCTAGTAGCTGTGTCCGCAAACTGCTGGTCAGTACAAAGATAGACCCAAGACCCAGACCCAAAATGGGAACCAGTTCACAGACAATGAGCGCTAGGGCCTGCTTGCGACCGATCGGCAAATTGCAGAACAATTGGATCAAGAAGGGTCGGCGTTTAACCAGCGTTGGCGTTGGCAGGAAATCAGCCTCCAGTGCCTCAGGCTGATCCGCTGACAGGCTACCACGATCGCGCAGCATCTCGCCGCGAGAATCGCCATTCAGTTGATTTGTGCCATTTGGGTGCGAGTTTCGATCTGTTAAGTGGTTCGCAGCATCAATTCGGTTAACCATAGGGCAGGCATCTCAAAGTACTAAGGGGAGAAGGATCGCAAACTGCTGAGTAAGATTTTGAGCAACACTTACGGTAGATCGGACGAATTATGAAAAACGGGTGATTGAAAAACGCTCGGAGCATCCAGCACAAACCAGATCTCTTGCTCTTGCAAGACACATCCCCGCAGATACGTCAGCACGCTGGATGGCACATGGCTGGGTGGCGGCTGAATCTGGTCAGGTGTCATCCACACCATGCCTTCTACCTGCTGCACCACAACGCCCAGCGACAGATTGCCCGGACGAATGATGACCAGAGAGTGCTGCTGGGTATTCAAGTCGAGCGCTGGGGTGCCCAACATTCGCGTCAAATCGACGACCCAAAGCACACGGCTGCGGCGGTTCATCAACCCAATAATGCAGGCAGGCATGTTTGGCATGGGCGTGAGGCGATTGGCCGACAGCACCAACACCTCCTGTACCTGCTTCATGGGCAGCACGATCGGCGTTTGAGGGTCGAGCAAAAACTTGAGGTACGCCTCTCCCAATGCATGAGGCTGGCGGTTTTTAGGCAGGGTCAATGCTGATACTGTCATTGGCTCAACCCACGATCGCTTTTACAGCTCGCACCAGTTGTTCACGGGTGAAAGGCTTTGTGACATAGGCATCAGCTCCTTGCTTCATCCCCCACAGGCGATCGATTTCTTGATTTTTAGAGGTGCAAATAATGATGGGAACGTTTTCAGTCACCGGATGTTTCTTCAAACTGCGGCACAGTTCAAACCCACTCATACCGGGCATGACAACATCCGTGATAATGACATCGGGCTTTTGCTCAACGGCTTTATTCAACGCTTCTTGGGCGCTCACAGCATTGATCACGGTATAGCCACTTTCGCGTAAGTAGTGGCTCATCAGCTCTCGTTCCGACGGGGTGTCTTCAACCACCAAAATCGTGATCATCAGCGTTAAACTCATACAATTCCTCTTCGTAATCTGCGAACGATGTAGGTGTTAGTTGTTAGTTTTTAGTAAGCCAGTCGTTAGCGACCTGGAATGATGCAGCGTCCTTTCTCTTCTAAGCACCAAAAACTAACAATTAAAAACGGGTACTAACAACTAAGGTGTTTGAATACAATTTTGAGCAGTTCTGATTGTGTAAATGGTTTTGTGAGGTAGCCCGATGCACCAACAAGTTTCGCCTTGGCTCGATCGATAAAGCCCGTGTTACCAGTCACCATAATGATGGGGGTATTTCTAAAGGTTGGATGTCGCCGTAAGAGGGAACATAGTTCATACCCATCCAGATTTGGCATCTCCACATCCATCAGTACCAAATCCGGTTTACTACGAACAACTTGCATCAGTGCTCGTACTGGATCATTCACCATGACAATGGCAAAGCTTGTATCATCCAGAAAGCTATTAATTGCTTGCAAAACGGTGGGGCTATCGTCAACACACACGATCGTATACTGAGCGGTAAGCGATTCCTTTTCAGGCGATTTAACACCATTTCTAGAGCTTTCTGCCGTAGTAGAAACAGGCGCTTGATCTGTCAAATTGCCGGGTGCTACAGGGGGCTGAAGCACTTTTGTTTGTGATACAAAATTAGGACGCTGATTGGGTGATGGCAGCGATGGCTTCACCGATCGCTGTTGTCGTACCCGCTCCTGACAAAACTCAACTAGAGGGCGCAAGTCAAGCCGATAAAAGATGGGAAACTCATCGAACTTCTCTTTCTCAATCAATTCATAACTGCCCTCCTGCACCGAAAGAAACGATTCGATGACTTCCTTAGCCAACTCTTCAATGAGACTCGCCATCTGCTCAGAGGTCAGATGCTGCTGTTCTACTAACCAGCAAAGAGCACGATAATCCGTACAGATTTTCGATCGCATCTCTGGAGCACTTTCAAACAAGAGGCGCACCTGTACCCGCACAGCGCTCACCAGGCTTGGCGCTTGTCGGCTGATTTGGCGCAGGTGGCGATCCAACCGTTCAAAGCGATCGACGGAATAGGATGCATAAATTAGTTCGCCTTGATCAAGATAAATCGACCATAGTGCTGCATTGCTAGAAACTCGCAAACAGCCACTAACCTGACGGCTTTTAGCTTGCGCTAAAAGGCTTAAAGGATGCAATCGTTGAGAAGGTTTATGGTCAACCATAGACATGGTGTTCATGATAATCGGCTCTGATGCGTTCAAAAAGATCAGTGGAAGAATAAAATTTCATCGTTAATACAGCACAGCCTGATAGACGGCTTCAGGACAATCAATGGCAATTAAGCGCTTAAAAGGGCAAATACGTTTGCTAAATGTTTTCAACTAAAATATCTGCAGACTAGATGCATACTCAGTGCAAAGATGGAAAAAATAAACTTTCTGCTTCAAGTAATGCGGCTGAACAGAAGTCAATCGGCTGTGCAGGAAGACTTTGAGAACTACAAGCCTCGTTGCTTCAGTACTTTTAGCTGTTAACCCCTATCGAAAAGCACCGCAAAAGGAGCAACCATTCATTCACATAGGGACAGCAACCTTTATAATTCACATCAGTGGTTACAACCCTATAGAGATGGATGCTGAGGGTCAATCAAACTGATTACTTGATCGTGGTTGCAGTCTTATTGTTCAATTAGAAAAGGTTCGGTCATCAAATTGATGGTAGCAGAGGTCAGTTTGAGAGGTAAATGCAATTGAGCTCAGTGAAGCGGTAGAAATGCAGCCTCTTGAAACTGGTAATGCTTGATTGAAATCAACTTAAAGTTAGATGTTTCCTAGTTATTAATGAGCATATCCCAAAAAGAAGAAAAACTTATAAAGAAATGATGAAGAAGCATTTAACTCAGACTGAAGTCTATGAAGCATAAATAATTTTGAAAGTAGTTTAAACTTACGGACAGTAAAATTTCTAAGGCACATTTTCCATCCTCTGAGCAATAGTTAATTTCAGCCTTTGATGCTTCGCGGGTTGTTTTTTTAGTGTTTGATTTTGTGACACGATTCAGTAGATATCATGAAACCGAGGTAGCCTGGAGACTAATCATTGTTACCTGCTATTGTTCAGAATCGATCGAGCTAATCTAGCGATCGCAATAGCTGCTTAATTTTGCTTTGTTGTTGACGATCTAGCGATGTGGGAAAACGTAACTCCATGACCGTGCGATCGGGTGTTGTCAGATGATCTTCTACCAGAGATGATGCATCTAAAGCAGGCAGGAAACCTTCGACGCTTTGCACTTCAGCCACCAGGCTTTGTGCAAAGGAGCTATCAGAATCACGCGCAATAAGCAGCCCAATTTGCGGTTTTGCTTGTTGAAGCTGCGCTAACTTTGGCACGGCTTCTTCATGCAGCTCTAAGCGAAGATCCCGAATGCCAATTTCAGTTACGGTAGCTGAGTAAGATTGCCCTTCCCAACCGTCCCAGTACAGTTGAGCAACCGCACATACTTGCTTACGAATTTTAATGCCCGTTTCGGGTTGAAATTCACGAAACACTCGCCCAAAGCTGCTCATAATAAACTGAAGCGACGTTAGCGGATTATCCGCTGTGGCGCGCTTTTGCGAATACCACTCTTTGACATCAGAATAAATCACCACGCTCAGGTCATCTTGCTGGATGCGGCTCAGGTTGATGAACTGTACGGAGAGGACGGTTTGCAATTTGTCAGTGGCGATCGCGCGAATCACATGGGCATCAACTAATACCCGTGCCCCGTAATCACCAATGACTTCAATCCGCACGATATCTGGAATGTTAGGCCACACATCCAGTGAAATCCGTGCGCCTGTTTCGCTCACGTTGGTGGTAGTACCTGTCCACGTTTGGCGATCGCTGTGAATGACGACGGGCAGTTGACGCGGTAGTCGATGCGCTTGCCGCAGTTGAGGCTGCTCAAACGCCACCAAACAGGCCGCCAGCACCAGGATCAGATCAAAGACACACCAGAGCGCATTGATGATCACCGCTTGACCATCTTCTGGACTGACCACAAACCAGAAGGGCACGGCAATGAGCGATGCCCCTGTAATGGCACCTAAAAACACCAGGTAGCGCACGCTCTCTAAATCAAAGCTGCGCTTCGTGACCGTCAGCCCTTTATCCGTGACGTTAAACGTCCCCAATTTGGGATTCACCAACGCCAGCATGGTGACGATGCCCGCCTGAAAGGACAAGGCAAATTCGTAAATCTCATTCCAAAACGAAAACCGGACGTGTTTGTAAGGAATGTGATTGGTCTGCATCGACAGCAGAATGTGCGGCAGCGCGTAGCACAGCGTCTCGAAGCCCAACCCCTTCACCGAATTGATGCCCAGCAAGAGATATAGCACTGGGGCAATCACATACATCAACCGGGGAAAGCCAAAGAAAAAGTGGGAGGTCGCGCTGAAATAGCAGAGCCGTTGCGCCAGTCGCAGCTTGAGCTTGCGGTTAAAGAGGGGGTTTTCGAGCCGCAGAATTTGCGCCATGCCTCGTGCCCAGCGCACCTGCTGACCCACGTAGGCCGAAAACTTTTCGGGTGCCAGCCCCGCCACCATAATTTTGTCGTAGTAGACCGTTTCGTAACCGAGGGAATGGAGCCGCAGCGAGGTGTGGCAGTCTTCCGTCACGGTTTCCGTTGCGATGCCACCAATTTCGAGAATGTAGCTCCGGCGAATGACAGCCGCCGAGCCGCAGAAAAAGGCCGCATTCCAGAAGTCGTTACCCTTTTGCAGCACTTTGTAAAACAGCTCGTTGCCCACAGGTACCTGTCCCCCAGTGAGCAAGTTGCGCTCGAAGGGGTCGGGGTTATAGAACCAGTGTGGGGTTTGAACCAGGGCTACTTTAGGGTTTTGAAAGAAGCCGACGGTGTGTTGCAGAAAGTGGCGCACTGGAATGTGGTCGCAATCGAGGATCATCACCAAGTCACCCGTCGTTTTGGTCAGGGCCGTGTTGATATTGCCCGCTTTGGCGTGGTCGTTGTTGTCGCGTGTGAGCATGATGCAGCCGAGTTCTTCGCACATCTGACGCAGGGCTTCCCGACGCTCTTTGTACTTTTCGGCTCGACCATCATCCAGCACATACACCTGCTTTTTGTCAGCAGGATAATCTGTTGCCAGTGCAGCCAGGGTCGTTTTGCGGACAATTTCCACATCTTCGTTGTAAGTGGGGATGTAGATATCGACCGTAGGCCAGTCGTCTTGCGGAATGGTAGCGAGGTCAATAGGGGTTCGATCGCGCACCTTCAACGTTTGAAAATAAGCCAGCATCAACGTGCCGATCGCGTACAGTTCTGCCACATACAGCAACAGGCAGAAAAACCCATTGAGCCAGTTATCCAGGTTCATGGTGTACGCCGTGCGGTAGTAGAGATACCGCAGGGTCGTCAGCACACTCAACGCAATGAGAAAGAGGTGCAGCTTTTCACTCCGCTCTGTCTCATCCTGCTGCTCTTCCAGACTCACAATGGTGTAGCCGATCGCCACCAAGACTGCGGCAAGAACTGCCTGCTGCCAGGTAGGGGGGCGTTCTGTCACTAGGGGAACAAACAACCACAAAGATGCACCTGACAGGAGCAAGAGTTGGTAGCGAGTCAGCCACTGCAACGTGCGCTCAGACCAGGCAGGCACGCGATCGACCAACCACGTTGCAAGCCATTGCTGCCAGACTGGTGAGGCTTCGGTTGGTTGCTGATGTACCCGGAGGGGGAGTTTGAGCATGGGAGGAAAGGGGGAAGGGGGGAGACAGGGGAGGCAGGGAAGGCAGGGGAGGCAGGGGAGGCAGGGGCGTTTTGAGTTTGAAATTGGGTAAGTCGAGCTTAGTGATAGGCCGAGCGTGGAGTGGAGTAGGTTGAGCTTGTGATTGGATAGGTCGAGCTTGTAATTTGCTGAGTCGAGCTTGAAATTGGATAGGCTGAGCTTGTAACTTGATAGGCTGAGCTTGTAACTTGATAGGCTGAGCTTGAAATCGAATTGGTCAAGCTTGTGATTTGCTGAGTCGAGCCTGTAATTGAATAGGTTGAGCTGGTAATTAGATAGGTTGAGCTTGTGATTAGATAGGCTGAGCTTGTAATTTGCTGAGTCGAGCTTGTAATGCGATCGGTTGAGCTTAGAACTTAATCAGTCGAGCTTTATTCTTAGGGTTTACGCAAACCTCAGAGGTTTTGGTCAAAGTACATAAGTCCTGATTTTTTACCTGTTACCTTCTCCCATCTCCCGATCCCCTCTGCCCCCTGCCCCCTCTCCTCTCACCTCTTCTTCCCCAACCGCCCCAAATACGACTGGGCGATCGCATACAGCAGCAGTGCCGCGACTACAAAACCGGGGGCGAGAATAAACCAACTCACGCGGAGGGTTTGCAGGAAGCGATCGAGGAGGTTGGTTTCGCTCAATTGCTGTTTCTGCTTTGCCTGTTGCAAAAACTCCAGCGTGTAGGCGTTGGGGTTGTACGGGTTGGGGTCTGGTTCACCAGCGCCAATGAGCACGGTATCTTCGCGCAGTTGGAAGAAGAGGAAATCGCGGTTCAGCAGGTCGCGCACTTGATCTAACCCGGTGCGGGTCTGTCCGCTGAGTAGGAGGAGGACGCGATCGCGGTTCCAGGGCGACACAATTTCTTTGACCATGCCTTCGGCATCCGGGAGCGTCTGGATCTGGCTTTGCCCGCGTTGACGGCGAAAGGCTTCCTGGAGGGTGAACCCTTCGGACTGGAGAGCATCGGGAAGGGGAAATTGCTCACGGGTGCCAATGGCAATCAAATGGCGATCGCTCCGTTCGGTCGTGGGCAACTTCCCAGCACGGAACACCTCTAGCTTGACAGCTTCTGCTTTGCTGAGTCGTCCTAAGCGGGCACTGATTTCGAGGAGCAGTGCCAGATCGGTTTGAGTGGGTGTCTCTGGGAGGACGATCGTGGTTTTGGACAGATCCTGGGGAGCCGCAAAGGGATAGCCAAATTGCAGCAGTTTCAAGTCGGGTACCTGCGCGACGTTGGTACGGTTTAGCTCAAAGCTGGTGTCAGCATGCACGGTACCCCAAAGCTGTTGGTCTAGCGCCCGGTTGCAGGAACGACGTTCACGAGGGTCAAGCTGAAAGCGAATGCGAATTTTGGAGTTGGGCTTGATGCGGTCTTCGGGTAAGGCGACTCTCAGCGTTTCGTGTGATCCGCCCGTGACCGAATCGAGCTTTTTACCGACAAGTGCCAACCCGTCTAGCTGCACTTCTACCAGAGAGGTAAGTGGGTTGACCTGGGGACTGTAGCTGTAGTTGAGGTTGATGAAGTTGCCCGTCGCAAACTGGTCGTCGGGCAGAGCGCGGAAGTCAAACTCCATCACCGGGGCATCGGCACCCCGAACGGTCATATCTTCGTAGGGCTTGCTGTCAAAGGTGGTTAAATCTTTGAGCTGAAAGCGGTTGCCAGTGGGGAGATAGCCTGCCCACTCGCGCGACGATGGTGTCGGGACATCGGTGACTTGCCGCACCACGACCGCCTGTCCGGTACCCAACTGGCGATCGCGCGGCTGCATGAGAAACTGTGCCGCTTTTGCCACGCCTTCGGCTGCGTTGCCTGTGATCACCAGAACGGGGTGGAGCTTATCGGGCGTTGTTGTGAGCATGACCACACCCACATCGTTCGGCAAAACCTTCTTTTCCTTGTCCCGTACCTTCCCGTCTTTTACGGACAGCGGTAGGGAGAGTTGCGCCAGCGCAGGCTGCATTTTGGGAGTGCCAATGATAACCAGCCGCTCATTGGGCTGCATCTGGTCGATCGTCGTGAGCAGGCGCGTATTGAGCGGACGGTATTGCGCAAACCGCCCCATATTTGCTTGAAAGCGAGTGGTCGCTGTGAGCCAGGGTTCTTCCACCGTGTTGGGCAGCAGGTAGGCAAGCTGGTTGGGTTCCAGGCTGAGATCATCAAAGATGGGATAGGGATAGCGGCTGAAGTTGAGCGCGATCGGTTGGGGCTGAAAGTCAAATACCAGCTTGGAATCGGGTAAAATCTCCGTCCACAGCGATGGGTCAAACGGGTCTTGCGTGCAGGTAGGCGAGTTGTTTTGCAGCGCGGCCAAGACGACTTCGTTGTAGTCCTGAATAATGTCTGGCGGAATGTCAAACACGGCGCTACCGATTTCCGCCTGCTTTTTGTTTAGCGGCAGGCTGCCTACGCTAGCACCGTTGATATAAGCGGTCAGGTTCGATCGAGTGGCGTACAGCGCAGGCGAGTGCCGAAACCGAACCTGGAGCTTCGCTGTTTTGGGCTTCCAGGCACGAGGACGCGTAAAGCGCAGCCGCGTTTCGTCATAAATGCTCCGCAGCCGCAACCGATTGCCCACCACTGGGCTGCGGTTAAACTCCAGCACATACTGACCCGCTGCCAATGGCGACACGATCGTCCCTTTTTTCGCCGCATCCGAAACATCCGGATCTTTCGCGGCTGCTTCACCAGAGACTTGCGGTGGCGCTGGCACTTTATCAATACCCGATGTCGCAGGCGCTTCAGCAGGCGGATTGGACTGAGCAATGGTGACAGTCTGCCACCCCAAACCCAGGCTCAAGGCGAGGGTTAAGAGGAAGAGGGCGATCGATAGCAAAAGGCGGGGCGGGGAAAAGCGGGTAGGGTGCATGGGTAGAAGGTAGAAAGCAAAAGGTAAAAGGCAGAAGGGGGAGCAGAGGGACGGGGAATGAGGGATGAGGGCAGAAGGTAGAAGGCAAAAGGTAGAAGGTAGAAGAGGAGTTGTTAGTTGTTGGAAGCAAGCTGACCGCTGACCGCTGACCGCTCTCTAACTCAAAACTCAAAACTCAGAACTAAAAACCCTCTAGTACCGCTCCCATGAGGGTTGAAAGCCGCGTCGTCTTAGAAGATCGACCTGAATTTTTTCGATTTTGCGATCGGTTGCGTTGCTCTGGGTCGCTGTTGCAGTGGGAGCATTGCTACTTTGCGCTCGTAACGCTTTGAACTGCTGTAATGCAACACCTGGATGGTCTTGGGCAAGGCTGAGTTCACCGAGAATGCGACGGGTATCGAGGTCATTGGGGCGTAATGCCAGCACGCGGTGGTAAAGCGTTTGGGCTTCGGCATAGCGCTGCTGTTGAAAGCGCACTCCTGCCAGAGCGGCGATCGCGTCCACATTATTGGGCTGCTGCTGCAAAATAGCGCTGTATGCCTGGTCTGCCAGCGGCAAATCGCCCAGCGTTTGCGCCAGATCACCTTGCACAAAGTAGGCGTTGAGATTGCCCTTGTTGCGCGTTGCAAATTGTTCGACTTGCGATCGTGCTCCAGCCGGGTCACGAACTGCTAGCACTTGCAGGGCACGCCGCTGCATGGGAAGATTATCGGGCTGCACAGCCAGCAGCGTGTTGTAAAGGGCTTCTCGCTTGGGGTCGGCTGGCAGGGTCTCGACGAGGCTAAACAACTCTGGTGGTGTTTCTGTAGCAGACGGTGACTGGAGCCATGCCGCAAGCACCGTCTCGGCTTCAGCCAGGGTGATGCGATCGGCACGGTAGGCAGCGCTGGCGCGACCAAGCTGGGTGCGTAGATCCTGCGGCCTGCTTGCCAGAACCTGGTCGTATACGCGCAAGGCTTCGTCCGATCGCCCCTGCGCCTGTCGCACATCTGCCAAACCCAGCAGGGCGTTTGACAAGACGGGGGCAGGTGGGTTACTGGCAATTACGGCTTCGTATCGTTGAGCGCTGGCATCCAGTTTGCCTTCGCGTCGCTCAATCTCGGCTAGCAGTAGTTGAGGTGCACGATCGCGGGCACCTGCCGAGGTCGCACTGTATGTTTGAATTGCTTGCCGTGCTTGTTCAAAATCCCCTTTGTCTACCCAAATTTGGGCGACGCGGAAGCGCAAGAACGGTGCATCGACTCCACTTTGCAAAAGTTCCTGGTACTGGGGAAGCAGCGCTGGATCAGGAGGATCAAGGCGAACCAATGCCAGCGCGATCGCCTGACGTTCTACCGCTCTAGCAGGCAGCGGTTGTAAAACGGTCTGAAGCTGTTGGCGTAGTTCAGTCGCGGTGACTCGCCCAAGCTGACGGGCGATGATCAGCCGCTTCACCACCAATCCTGGCTCTGACTTTTGGGTAAGCAACTGCTCATACAGCGACAGCGCTTCTTGCCGTGCGGGTGGAAATTCGCTCAACACATCCGCCGCTTCTGCCACCAATCCCGGTGATGGGTTCGCCGTCTGACGCAAGGCCTGTCGATACTGCTCGATCGCTTCGGCATACAGCGTGGTATCGCCCGCTTGCCGACCGACCTGGCTGAGTGCCCGTGCTAAAGGCAGTGTGGCTCCTGGCTGATTGCGTAACGGTTGGAGGACAGCGATCGCCCGATCAGACTGCTGATTGGCCTCATAAGCGGCTGCCAGGGACGATCGCACTTCAATCGATCGTCGATCCGCTGGTTTTAACTGCCCCAGTTGCTCCTCCAGCAAAGGAATAGCCTGATCAGGCTGGCCCGTTTCTCGCAGGGCCGTTGCGTAGGCAATCACGGCATCGGCTGGTAACGCTTTACCCGTTGCACGGTAGCGCTCAAATAACGTGACGCCTTCTGTGTAGTTGCCGCTGTAGGTATATGCCTGAGCCGCTCCTAAAAGCACGGCTGGAGTAGGCTTTTGCAGCAGAATCTGATAATCCGTTAGAGCTTCAGCAAAACGTCCCTGGTAGCCGTACAGCACGGCCCGCTGCGTGCGATCGCTCGTTCGCTCTGGAGCCAGCGTGAGCAACGTGGTCAGCGCCTCAATGCCGCGTGCCTGCCATTCCGGTCGATAGCCACCCAGCACACCGATCGCAGACAGCGCCGTCAGGTTCTTCGAGTCCTGCACCAACACCTGCTGATAGGCTTTCCAGGCGTTGGCATCCTGTCCTGCTTTCTGATAGGCGATCGCCAGCCCAAGCTTGGCCTCTAGCGATTGGGGGTTTTGCTGCAATGCCCTTTGAAACGCGGCGATCGCATCATTCACATACCCCTGGTTCAGCAGCGTATAGCCCTGCCCAGCAGATGCGGTCTGCGCTTGAGACGGCATTCCAGACAACGCGATGAGTAAGCTACTGGCTAAACCTAGCAGGAGTGGGGAGTGGGGAGTGGGGAGTAGGGAGTGGGGGGTGAGAGTTTTGAGTTCTAAGTTTTGAGTTTTGCGTTTCAGGAAAGGTGAGAGGTGAGAGGTGAGAGGTGTAAGAGTTTTGAGTTTTGAGTTTTGAGTTTTGCGTTCTGAATGAATGCTGCCTTCTGCCTTCTGCCTTCTGCCTTCTGCCTTCTGCCCTCTACCTTCTGCCTTCTGCTCACGCTTCATCTCGACCTCCTGAATACTGACGAAATGTCAAAATCTGTCCGGACACGTACACCTAAAACGGTGTCTGAGAAGCTATTGCGCTCTTGAAGCATCACGGCTGCTCGTAAATTGGGTGTGATGCGGAAGTCGTAGAACAGTTCCAGCACATCGGGGTTGTTGTCGCCCCGATCGCGCCGCAGGTCATCATTCGACAGTTGCCGCCCGTAGCCAAGTCCCAGACGATCGCTCGGCAAAAAGATATCTAAGAAGTTCAACCCGGCACTGTAGGTTGTGCCGCTGGCATCCAGAGCGAGATTGGTGTAGCGTCCATAGCGCCCAAAGAGTCCCAATTTGAGGTTGGGAATGTAGACTTCACCGTTGATGCCATAGGCTTCTTCACGATCGCCCGGTTGAGGCCCTAATCGGCCTGATCGAGGAATATCAAAAATTTCTCGAAAGCCACTGCGCTGTCTGGCATCACGAGAGGACACGTAGGTGCCACGAATGATGGCAGTGCCAAAGCGTACCCCCACTTCACCCGCAAACCCATCCAGATGAAAGTCACCCAGGTTGCGTGTTGAGGAAAACGTCGTTGCTTTGAGGTCAATATCGTCCGTTATGCTCCAGTTCACCAGCAAGCCCGGCCGGGAGGCAATACCTGCGGCGGCCAGCGCTGGGTTCGTTTGAAACACCGAATTGAAGAAATGCGTCGCGCCATCTTTGGCAAAGCTGTTGCGATCAAAGTAGGATGTGAGATCCATCAACCCCACCACAAACCGCAAGGTCGGCAGGGACGGCAGCGATCCAGCAAAATACAGTTCGTTCAAGTTCAGCCCGGTTTCTTGCGAATCAGCAAACCCCCTACCTGTCGTCAAATCCACTTCTGCGCCAAAGCCTGCGTTGGGAGTGACGGGGTAGAAGGTGGTGACTCGTGCCCGTGCCGAGGTGTCGCTGCCTTCCTGCTTAAATACGCCCTGTAATTGAATCGACGGCACACCCAGTACTGAACTGCCTTGCTTCAGCACTTTATCTGACGGAGCTGGCACGCCTGAATCGGCTAAGAGTAGAGACGATCGCCTGACGTGTGGCGTTAACTGTTGAATCTGAGTTTGAGACGCGTCTACGTAGAGAGCAAAGTCACGATCGGCAGTGAGCGATCCATTTAGTTGCGCCGGGGGCACCATTTCACCCTTCAGTGCGTCAATTATTGTGGTGTGCGCACTATAGGCAAAGGTCTGGCTGGCTGTCGAGTTTGACGTCGAAGCAAGGGTTAACGCCACAGCCGATGGCAGCACTGGGCGATCATCCGTTTCTGGCGCTGATTCTGCAAGGCCTGTTGATTCTGCAAGGGCTGTGGAACAGTGGCTGAGCGTCTCTGCGGCTCCAGCCGTCAGCAGGATAGCCATTGTTAATCCAAGGTGTAAAAAGGGATGGAGCCGCATGCGTTTTGGTCGCGTTAACCTCGGCGGATGCTGGGTCGGGTATGTCTTCAAAGTCATCATCCTGGTTGGGGAGGGCCATCCCATACGGCTCAGTGCTGCAACGGACGATCGGGCGATCGCACCCGTCACAAGCCTGAGAAGGTGGGCTGTGTGCAGCAGTTGGCTTAGCAACAAACAGAAAATAAGTGCTAGCAGAACGAAATCGATTGAGGCATCAGTGCCATCAACAGGGGGAGTCTAGCCAACGGTGGGTCACGGATGGCATGATGTCTGCCGTAAATGAGTCTTAGAACGATTCCCTTCAGTGCTTCCAGCGAGGACTTAATGTGGGGCGCAATCAAGGTGCGCTCATACCAACCCTGCGTAAATTACTGAGGTAACTGACTCCTGTATTCCAGCAATCAGAAAGTAATCAGGGTAATTTCTATAAAGAGCGTGTGAGTTTCTTCGACTTCATGCTGAATTTTTTTGTCTTAACATTAAAACCTTTTGCCTTGCTTCAGGCGTTTCCGCCTTTGTGTTAAGCTTCTCTGCTTTGCTTTTGATTCAGCTACCAGCTTAAAATTTCAGGCTGACCGCTGAGAGCTAAATGAAGTTGTTGGTTGTAAAGCCCTTTGGGCATACCAGAAAAGTGGTTGGTTTTTAGAAGCAGGACTTACGCAAATTCTCTAAAACCAGCCCCTCAGCCCCCAACTTGGGGAGCAAGAACTCAAAGTCCCCCAGAATTGGGAGCTTAAAGCCCTTTGGGCATACAAGAAAAGGGGGCGACCAAGAAGGAAACTGACGGCTGACCGCTGATTACTAACCGCTGATTACTAATTGAGCCAAACCCAGTATGCTTTTCACAAATGATTTAGGACTGATGTGGGCAAGAAAGGCTACAACAAAGAGAGGGTTGCAAGGGCTTCATTGCTGCTGTAATACCTCTGATCTGTGGTTCCCTTCTTGTTGCTTTCATGACTTCTCCTTTTGCAGCCGAACGTCTACTATTTACCCCAGCAACGCCAGGGTCTGATGCTGTGCCGACGATCTTTGCGTTTCCCAATGAGTACAGCGTGGGGATTACAAGCCTGGGTTATCAAGTGGTGTGGGCAACGTTGGCAACGCGGACGGATGTGCAGGTGAGCCGCCTGTTTACTGATGCTCAGGAGCCGCTACCCGCCAGACCAGAGTTACTGGGCTTTTCTCTGTCCTGGGAGTTGGACTATGTAAACATTCTGAGCTTGCTGGAACAGTTGGAGGTTCCCATTCGGGCGATCGCGCGCTCAGATGAGCATCCGCTTGTATTTGGTGGTGGCCCAGTGCTAACAGCAAATCCAGAACCGTTTGCAGACTTTTTTGACGTGATTTTGCTGGGCGATGGCGAACGGCTGCTGGGTGAATTTATCGAAGCGTATCGATCGATCCGTCATGCCGATCGCGCGACCCAACTCCGCCATCTCGCGCAAGTGCCAGGAATTTATGTCCCCAGTCTCTACACCATGACGTATCGCAGTCTAGATGGTGCGCTGGAGTCGATCGCACCCGTTGATACCAGCATTCCAGCGCGGATCGAAAAGCAAACCTATCGAGGCAATACACTCTCAGCCTCCACTGTTGTGACGGAGAAAGCGGCGTGGGAAAACATCTACATGATTGAAGTGGTGCGGAGCTGCCCAGAAATGTGTCGCTTCTGCCTTGCCAGCTATCTCACGCTCCCGTTTCGGACAGCGAGCGTAGACGAGTCGCTAATACCCGCGATCGCGCAGGGGTTGACCGTGACCGATCGCCTTGGCTTGCTGGGCGCGTCTGTCACTCAACATCCCGAATTTGAAACGCTGCTCGATTATCTCAATCGTCCTGAATACGATCAAGTACGGCTCAGTCTTGCTTCAGTGAGAACAAACACTGTCACGCCTAAGCTGGCAGAAACGCTGACCAAACATGACACCCGCTCGATTACGATCGCGGTGGAGAGTGGAAGCGATCGCTTACGTCAGATTATCAATAAAAAGCTAACCAATGACGAGATTATTCAGGCAGCCATCAATGCCAAAGCAGGTGGGTTGAGTAATCTCAAGCTCTACGGCATGGTTGGCATACCAGATGAAGAACCAGAAGACCTGGATCAAACGGTGGCAATGCTGCGCGACATCAAAAAAACGGTGCCCGGCTTGCGGCTAACTTTTGGATGCAGCACCTTTGTCCCTAAAGCCCACACGCCCTTTCAGTGGTTTGGCGTCAATACAAAAGCCGAAAAGCGGTTGCAATCGCTACAGAAACAACTGCGATCGCAAGGCATTGAGTTTCGTCCTGAAAGCTACAACTGGTCAATCATCCAGGCGTTGCTTTCCAGGGGCGATCGTCGCCTGTCTCACCTCCTCGAATTAACCCGTCACTATGGCGATTCGCTCGGCAGCTACCGTCGTGCGTTTAAAGCACTGCGCGGCAAACTGCCTGGATTGGATTTCTACGTTCACACCAACTGGAACCACGAGCAAGTGCTTCCCTGGAGCCATTTGCAGGGGCCACTACCGCAAGCAACGCTGCTGAAGCATTTGGCAACCGCAGAGGCATCGTTTCAGCAACCAATGGCCGCGCTATCTGGTTCACCGTAGGGTTGGGTGTAGGGTATAGGGGACAGGGTTGAGGGGGAGAGGGATGCAGAATACAGCGGAATACTACTGTGCCTACTGTGGCGAGGAAAATACAACGTTTGTCGATATTAGCGGCGGTAGTCAGCAGTCGTATGTAGAAGATTGCCAGGTTTGCTGCCGACCGAACATTCTCTATGTGCGCATTGACGAAGAAACGCTAGAGATTGAGATTGATAGCGAATATGAAGGCTAGGCTGCACGATCGCCCTCTTACTAAAAAATCCTGAGCAACAGATACTGTAGCCCAGGATTCATTAATCATTAGGATTTATGCAAGAGCAGTCATCTTTCGCCCCCTAGCCCCCATTTTTGAGAGAACTGAGCCAGTTAAAGCCCCCAGAATTGGAGGTTTGGAGGCCAAATGCGTAAGTCCTAAATCATTTAGCAAGTCAGAGTTTGCAAGCAGCCTTAAACGATTTGCTGTAGCTCACGCTCAAGCAACGAAACCAGGTTTTGATCACCTTGTTCGCGTGCAATTTGCAGGCGACGCTGTACATTGGTGCGGAGATTACTGCGATGTGTCGTAACAAACTCTGCATTATTAGAGGCTTTCCTCTGAAAGTGCGGCTTGCTGGAGACAGCACTCGCTCTGTTTTGTACAGCAATAGGGTGCTCACCACCATTCAAGGCGTAAGCAACGCCACGATAGGTTAGCTGTGCCGATGACCGAACGGAGGGCAAAACAGGCTCTGCGTTCGGGTCAACTGCATAAACAACGCCACGATAATGCAGGTTATAAATGGGGCGAATCGTGCGATAAACGGTTGTTTCGCGGGCGGCTTCAGCGCTGCGAGGATGATAGTCGTAGTTAACGCCCCGGTAAGTCAGTTGCATGGTCTTCGCCTCTTGGTTAATGCGTGTTGTGAGTTGAGGCGCGTTCCTTCGGGACTTCTCCCTACTTCCGTCTACCGAAACTAAGATTGACTAGATGAGTATCGGCTAGATGAACGATTTGATTTATATCTGTATTATAAGCTACCGAATTTGACGAAATCGGCAGTTTAGCGAAACTTTATACTGTTTCACGATAAATCTATCTGGCGAAAGAGCGGCCCGTAGGGTGTATGCATCGTTCATCACACCTGCCTCATGCTGCTGGCAACAGTCCTTTTGTCGCTAGCCACTCCCGATTGAAGAGCTTGGATTGATAGCGACTGCCACTGTCACAAAGCACCGTCACGATCGTGTGTCCCGGCCCCAGGTGCTTTGCCAAGGCGATCGCGGCTCCTACGTTAATACCCACAGAGCCACCCATAAACAGCCCGTCCTTTTCTAGCAGTTGATACACCACGCGCACAGCTTCAGTATCATCAATTTGAATGGCATCATCTGCGGGTGCCCCTTGCATATTGGCAGTCACACGGCTGTTACCAATGCCTTCAGTGATCGAATTGCCTTCCATCTTTGGTTCACCTGTTTTGACATAGCTATAGAGGCCGCTGCCCATTGGGTCTGCAAGAACACATTGAATGCTAGGATCTTTCTCCTTTAGAAAAAGAGAAACTCCAGCATACGTGCCGCCTGTGCCCGTTGCTGCTACCCAGGCATCGACCTTTCCATCCGTTTGTGCCCAAATTTCGGGGCCTGTCGTGGCGTAGTGGGCGTGACGATTTGCCAGGTTGTCAAACTGGTTTGCCCAGATCGCGTTTTCCATCTCGGCGGCGAGTCTGCCAGAGAGCTTGACGTAATTGTTGGGGTCTTTGTAGGGCACAGCGGGAACGGTACGCACTTCGGCACCCAGCGTTCGTAACAAGTCAATTTTTTCCTGCGACTGAGTTTCAGGAATGACAATCAGGCACTTGTAGCCTTTGGCGTTGCAGATGTGTGCTAGCCCAATCCCTGTGTTACCTGCGGTACCCTCAACAACAGTGCCACCGGATTTAAGTAGCCCTTTTGCTTCGGCATCTTGAATGATGAAGAGCGCTGCCCGATCTTTGACCGAGCCACCCGGATTGAGAAATTCGGCTTTGCCCAAAATTTCGCAACCTGTTTCATCGCTGAAGCTGTTCAGCCGAATCAGGGGTGTGTTGCCGATCGCGCTAACGAAGCCATGCTTGATATCCATGCTGCAAACTACCTACTAGTTCCCTATAAAGATTTTGGCGTATAGCGGATGGATTGACGATCTCCTTTTTGGTGCAGAGCGATCAGTTAAGGGGGCAGGGGGAGCAGGGGAGGCAGAAGGGCAGGGGGCATGAGAGAGGGAGTTGGGAGTTGGGATGCGGAGGGAGCTAGGGGAGCAGGAGAAGACGGAAATTTAACTCAAAATTCTTACACTTCTCATACCAATTTGAATTGAAAATGCGACACATCCTGTAGGGGCAAGGCAATGCCTTGCCCCTACCCACCGATTGATCTGTAGCCGTCATTCTTTAAATCGGTATCACCTCTCCTGAAACTCAAAACTCAAAACTGAATATGCGGCTCACGGTGCCCCTACGATCGCCATGCCATCAAAAATGGGTGCTGCACCATCATGGCACAGCACCCATCAACATCACGTTACGTCATTGGCGATTCAGCTTACGAATAGTTGAAGTTGATGTAGAAGAACGCATTAGAGAGCGTGCCTCCAGCACCACCATCTGAGACTGTGAACTGGAAGGTTTCACCACTGCCGTTACCGAGGTAATCGAAACTGAGGTTACCCGAATCAATGTCGGCTTGAGTGAACGTGCCTCCGGCATTGATCTGGGTGCCATTAAGCCGCAGAATACCTACCGTTGGATTGGGAACAGAGGTGAGCGTGTAGGTCAGTTGAGCCGTTGTGTTGTCCACATCTGACACCTGAAGCAGATCGCTACCAATCACCGTTAATGAGGGCGTATTACCAGCCAACAACAATCCTGTATTGTTGACCAGTACAGGTGGATCGTTAACCGGGTTGACGTTGATATTGAAGACGCGACTGCTCAAAGTCGTCGTGCCATCCGACACCTGGAAGACGAAGATGTCGTTGCCGCTTGGCTCACTACCGTTGTGAACGTAGGTCAGCGCACCCTGATCAATTTGCTGTTGCGTCAGGGTTGCACCATTCGCCAGGGCCGTCCCATTCAAGAAGAGGGTGCCTGAGATCGGCACTGTTGAGATGGTGTAGAGCAACTCTGAGGTAAGGTTATCTGGGTCAGACGTGCGCAGTAGCGTGTTGGTGACGTTGAGCGTTGCGCCTTCGTTCACCGTTGCAGGCCCCGCAGAGACGATCGTCGGTGCATCATTCACGTTGGTAATACCAACATTAAACGTTCTGCTGCCCGTCGTGCCGCCTGCACCATCGTTCACCGTAAAGATGAAGCTGTCGCTGGTGGTTTCGCTACCGTTGTGGCGATAGGAGATCCGGTTGCTGTTGATATCATCCTGAGTAAAGGTCTGGTTGAGGCTGAGAGCCGCACCATTCAAGCGCAGATTCCCGTTATTAGGGGCACTGCTCAAGGTGTACTTTAATTGCACCGTTGTGTTGTCGGCATCGCTGACACTCAGCAAGGTGTTAGAGATGGTACTCGTTGCGCCTTCGGTCAGGTTGAGTCTGGCGTTGTTGACGATCGTCGGTGCATCATTCACCGGATTAATCACGATGTTGAAGGTGGCGTTGCCGCTACCAGGAACGGTGATACTACCAGGTGTATTGTCAAAGACTCTGAAGGTAAAGCTATCACTTGTGGTCTCACTGCCATTTTGGAGGTAGGAGAGGTAGCCACTGTTGATATCGGCCTGGGTAAAGGTGCCACCAGCCGCCAGCGTTGCCGTAGTGCCACCCCCATTGGACAACCGCAAGCTGCCACTGGTCAGTGGATTCGGTGCGCTAAACAGGGTGTAGACCAGTTGCCCTGCTGTATTGTCTACATCCGTTGTGCGGAGTTGAGAGTTGGTGATCACACCAGAAGTCCCTTCACTCAGTGTCAATGCACGGTTTGTCAGCAAGACAGGCGCGTCGTTGATTGAAGCGACGCTGATGTCAACAGAGCCAGTCGCAATGCCCGGTGAACCGGAGCCTGTATTGCCCTGGTCATTGACGGTGACATTCAGCGTGTCGGCACCGAAGTAATCCTGCTTACCGCGATAGGTCAGGGTGTTGAGGATAGGTGACAGCGCTGCCAGGGTGCCAATGTAGGTGACAGCGCCCGTGCCATTACCCGTGAGTGTGCCGCCGCTGCCAACGGCACCCAACGTCAAAGTACCGTTGCTGACGGTGAAGTTCACTTGAATGGGACTGGTGCCGGAGTCTACATCGGTTAGGGTAATGGCTCTCCCCCCGTTGAAGACCAGATTGGTGTCTTCGTTGACCGTCTGTGCTGCTGGGACGGTTAGCACGGGTGGATCGTTGACAGCATTCACGTTAACGCTAATGGTCTTGGTGTCAGACAAGGCACCACCAAAGCCTGTATTGCCCTGATCATTTGCCGTAATCGTGATTGTGTCGGCCCCGTTGTAGTTGAGCTTGCCTCGGTAGGTGAGGTTGGCGATCGCCGTGTTGATGTTCGTGACCGTATCAGTGATGGTCAGTGTACTGCTGCCCGCAACCACTGGGTCAAGCGTTAAGGTGCCATTCGTGGCTGTGAGCGTCACAGTAATGGGAGTGCTGTTGGCATCGACATCCGCAACACTCACGCCAGACAGCGTTAAGTTAGTATCTTCATCAACGGTCTGGCTACCAGGAACGGTAATGACAGGAGCATCGTTGACGGGCGTAACGGTGATGCCCAGCGTTCGGTTATCGGTGCCGATTGGCCCAGAACCCGTTGCACCTTGATCGCTCACGTTCAACACCAGAGTGTCTGCTCCGTTGAAGTTGAGGTTGCCACGGTAGCTGAGTCCTGCCAGCGCTGCGTTGATATCGCTGAGAGTGCCTCTAACGGCAACGCTACTGGTGTTATCAGCGCCAGCGGTGATGGTGAGTCCAGCGGTATTGCCTAGCTTGAGCGTGCCGTTTGTCACCGAGAGCGTGACGACCAGTGGACTGCTGCCTGCATCCACATCGGTGAGGCTGAGGCCTGCGATCGCCAACGTGGTATCTTCGGCAACGGTTGGTGGATTGGGCAGGGTGAAGATCGGAGCATCATTCACTGCCGTGACGTTAATGGTAAAGGTCTGGAGTGCGGAGCTATCTACCCCACCCAGATCGGTGCCACCGTTGTCTTTAAGCTGCACGGTGACGATCGCGGTGCCGTTGGCATTGGGCGCTGCGGTGTAGGTCAGGGTGCCTGTCGCTGGGTCGATCGTGGGAGCAGCGGAGAACAGCGAGGCATTGTCGGTATTGACCACAAAGTTGAGGGTTTGAGCCGCTTCATCGGCTGGGCCTGCGGAAGTGGCTGTTGCCCAACCCGTTATCGTTTGTGGGCCTGCATCCTCTGCGATCGTCTGGTTGGCACCTTTGGTAAAGGACGGCGCATCGTTGACGGGGTTCACCGTAATGGTAAAGATGCTGTCGGGTGACGTATCCACACCACCGTTCGCAGTGCCGCCATTATCCTTCAGGCGCGTCGTCACGGTGGCTGTACCATTCGCATTGGGTGCCAGCGTATAGGTGAGCTTGCCTGTGGGGTCGATCGTCGGTGCCACGGTAAACAAACCAGGGTTAGTGCTGGAGGTGATGAAATTAAGCGTTTGGCTCGACTCGTTCGCGGGGCCTGTCGCAATGCCAGTAGCCCAGTTCACGGTCTGCGGTGCGGCATCTTCATTCACCACGAGATTGGTGCCAGCGGTAAAGGTCGGCACATCGTTCACGGGCACAACCGTCACGCCGATCGTTTTCTGGATGCTCAACGCACTGGAGGCACCCACAAAACCCTGATCATCTACCTTGATGGTGATCGTGTCAGCGCCAAAGTAGTCAGCATTGCCCTGGTAGCTGAGGGTTGCCAACGCGGCTCGCACGCTGTCGATCGTGCCTGTAAAGCTGAGCGTCCCATCCCCATTGTTGGTGCTATCGGCAAAGGTGAGTCCGCCTGTTGTCCCTAGCGTAAGCTTCCCATTCAACGTGCCAACGTTCACCTTGACGGGATTGGTACCCGAATCGACATCGGTGGTGTCAATGAGATTCGCCAGAGAGAGGGCCGTATCTTCGAGAACCGTCTGCGCTCCTGGAACGGTTAAGGTCGGAGCGTCGTTGATGGGGTTCACAATCAGATCGATCGTCTTCGCATCGGTCTTCGGGCCGCCTGCTCCTGTGCTGCCCTGATCGGTTACGCCAATGGTGACTGTATCAGGCCCATTGAAATTCGCCAAGCCTCTATAGGTCAAGCTGCTGAGCGCATTATTAACGGCAGTGAGCTGTCCAGTGAGTGTGACTTGACTGGTGCTATTGTTGCTCACCGTCAGGCTGCCAGGGTTGAGACTGAGCGTGCCGCCCGATGCCGAGAGAGTCACGACCAGCGGATTGCCACCAATATCGGCATCGCTGACGCTGACAAGCTTGGAGCCTGTAAACGCAAGGGGAAGATCTTCATCCACTGCCTGGAAGCCAGGTACGGTCAGCACGGGCGCATCGTTGACAGGCGTGACGTTGATATTGAACGTGGTGAGGGCGATCGTTCCAGTCGAGTTATCCGAGGCGGTAAAGCTGAAGCTATCGGCGGTTGTTTCTGACCCATCGTGCGTATACGAGAGTCGGTTACTGTCGATGTCTGCTTGTGTAAAGGTTTGATTCGCTGACAGGGTTGCTGTACCCAGTTTTAAGCTACCTTTCGTCGTGCCAGCGCTCAGTGTATAGGTTAAGGGGCCGGGGCCATCGTTATCGGTAATCGCCAGTGCGGTGTTGGCGATCGTGCTGGTTGCGCCTTCTGCTAGCACCAGCCCCAGGTTGTTGGAAAGACCGGGTGCGTCGTTAACAGGCGTGATCGTGATATTGAAGGTACTTGGCCCCACAGGCGTTGTCACCACACCATCCGTTACCGTAAACGCGAAGCTATCCGACAGCGACTCACCCCCATTGTGCTGATAAACCAGTTGTCCACTGTTCAGATTTGCCTGCGTAAAGCTAGTCACCGCATTGCCACCCAAGCGCAACGTGCCGTTCGTAGGTGCATTGGTTACGCTATAGACCAGACTGGTCGCGGGTGGGCCATCACCATCGCTGACCTGTAGCACGCTGCTGCTCAGCGTCGTCAACGCACCTTCAGCAAGCGTGACACCGCTATTAGAAACCAGAACAGGTACATCGTTAACCGGGGTCACAGCAATACTAAAGGTCGTAAGCGGCAGCGTGCCTGTCGAACCATCAGAGGCCGTAAAGGTGAAACTATCCGCTAGCGTTTCTGACCCATCGTGGGTATACGAGAGCCGATTACCGAGAATATCCGCCTGGGTAAAGGTTTGTCCTGCCGTAAGGGTCGCTGTGCCTAACTTCAATGTGCCTTTGGCGGTCGCTGTGCCTACGGTGTAGGTCAGAGGGCCAGGGCCATCGTTATCGGTGATTGCTAGAGCTGCACTGGCGATCGTGCTGGTGCCCCCTTCTGCCAGCGTCAGCCCTAAATTGTTGGAAATGCCGGGTGGATCGTTAACCGGAATCACCCCAACATTGAACGTTCTCGCTGCCGTTGTTGCCGCACCATCGCCAAGGGTGAAGGTAAAGCTATCCGCCGTCGATTCACTACCGTCATGCACATATTTGAGTTGACCACCCGCCAGATCCGCCTGGGTGAAGCTTGTTACGGTCGTTGCGCCTAGAACCAAATTACCGTGGGCTGGAGTTGAGACGGTGTAAGTAATCTGCGCGTCCAGATTATCGACATCGGTTGCACTCAACAGCGCCGTTGTAATGCTGCTAGCGGCTCCTTCAGAAAGCGTTAGACCAGCGTTAGATAGCAGTGTCGGGGCATCATTAACCGGAGTCACGGCAATGCTAAAGGTGGTACTGGGAATTGCCGCGCCAAACGGATCAGAGGCCGTAAAGCTAAAGCTGTCGCTGGTTGTTTCGCTGCCGTTGTGCTGATAGGTTAGGCGATTGAGCGTGTTGATGTCCTGCTGCGTAAAGGTTTGCCCAGTCGTTAAAGCCGTTCCATTCAGCTTCAGGGTACCGTTGAGAGGTTTTTGACCCAGCGTGTATTTTACCTGGGGCGGTGGGTTGTCTGGGTCAGTGACTTGCAGCAGTGTGGCATTAATACTCGCTGTTGTCCCTTCGCTGAGGGTTAAGCCTGCGTTTGTGTTCAATACAGGCGGCGAGTTGATGGGCGAAATAATGATGTTGAAGGTGGAGTCGGTCGTTACTGTATTGCCGTCAGAGACACGGAAGACGAAGCTGTCGCTATTGGTCTTACTCCCATTGTGGTTGTAGAGAATACGGTTGTTGTTAACGTCTGCCTGGGTAAATGTGCCGTTCACAGCCAGGGCATTGGTGCCAACAAAGATCGTGCCGTTGATGGGTAAGGTGCCGACCGTGTAAATGATTTGGTCAGGAAGCTGCGGCGAGATGGCTGGCCCTGTCAATTCAGCATCACTTGTGAGCAGTAGCGCTGATGTGATGATGGGAGACGCCCCTTCAGTGACCGTCAAGCCAAAGTTGGAGACTAGGACAGGTGCATCGTTGACAGGTGTAATGGCGAGGCTAAAGGTTTGCGGCGATAGGGGCACGGTACCGCCTGCACCATCGGTGACAGTAAACGTAAAGCTGTCACTGGTGGTTTCAGTGCCGTTGTGGCTGTAGCTTAGCCTGGTGCCTGTACTGATGTCAGCTTGGGTAAAGGTACTTCCCGCCGCGATCGCCGTACCGTTTAACAACAGGTTGCCATTGCCTGGCACACTATTGAGGCTATAAATCAACTGCGCTGCCGTTTGCTCTACATCCGTTACCAGCAGGTTGAGCGCAGAAAGGTTGGCGGCAGTGCCTTCACTCAGCGTTAAGGCTTGCTTTGTTGCCAAGACAGGCGCGTCGTTGACAGGAATCGTATTGATAGTGAATGTTGTAGCGGCAATAGTGCCACCTACCCCATCGGACACGCTAAAGACAAAGCTATCGCTGAGCGTCTCGCTACCATTCTGCTGATAGGTGAGCTTACCCGCGTTAATATCCGCCTGGGTGAAAATGCTGTTTTGAGCGATCGCAGCGCCATTGAGGCTGAGATTTCCCTTGGTCGGATCGGGAGGGTTGACCAGCGTATAGGCCAGTTGCGCCGCTGTATTGTTCTCATCCGTGACTTGTAGCAACGTATTGCCGATCGTGAGTGCCGCCCCTTCACTGATCGTCAGCGCATTATTGCTGAGCAACACAGGCAGGTTGTTTGCATTAATGTTCAGCTCATAGGCGCTGCTGCCAGACGCAGCGGCAATCTGAATGTAATAAGTGCCTGCAATCAAACTGCTGGCGATCGACTCTGACGCATTGCCACCATTGGCGGAACTGGCTACCACATTGCCAAACGCATCATAAACCCGCAGATCTAGATCGCCATTCAGTGCCCCTCCCCCTGGACCATTCAATGCCAGCGCGAGTTGGGTCGTACTGCCCAGCGAAAACTGGTAGTAATCATTAGTATCTGTACCACCAACCACATCGCGGTAGATGCCACTGCCATTAATGGGGCCGATCGAGAACGCAGACGTTGTAGTATTGCCCGCCGCATCGGCTCGCACCGCAGGCAGCGTCCGAGCAAACGGTGCCACTGCCCGCCAGTTCGTATCGGTGACGGTAGGCAAGAAAGCTGACGACGCAAAAGTTGTGCCTTTGAGGAACCACACAGCATCCTGTCCTGTAGCGTAGTTGCGCCAGAGGAGATCTGAATTACCGTCGCTATTGAGATCAACGGTGCCCTGCATTCGCCAATTGGGGTCTGCACCAGGCAAGTTGACAAAGCCAGCTCTTGTGACACCATTCATCAACCAAACGAAGTTGCTTGCATTAGGCGTATTATCGCGCCAGACCAGATCCGCGCTACCGTCATTGTTGAGATCAGCAACCGCCTGAACGTTGTAATTGGTACCCGCCAACGACTCGATCAAAACGCTGGAGGCTAGTGTCAGATTTTTAAGGAACCAGACCGCGTTTTGCCCGGTTGAACTATTCCGCCAAAAGAGATCGCTGGTGCCATCGCCGTTAAAGTCACCCGCGCCCTGAATCCTCCAGTTCAGATCCGTCACCGCAAGAATGGATGAACCGGACACCAACGTTGTCCCATTCATCTGCCAGATTACATCTTGCCCTGTTGCATAGTTACGCCAGGCAATGTCAGTATTTCCGTCGTTATTAAAGTCTCCGGTCGCCTGGATCGTCCAATTGATATCTCCGACGGCTAGAAGGTTTGTAGCAGACACTAGCGTCGTGCCGTCCATCACCCAGGTCAGGTTCTCGCCTGTTTTGTAATTTCGCCAGAGAATATCTGTTTTGGTGTTGCTATCCGCCGAAACGTTAAGGTTGTAGTTGGTGCTAGGGGTCGTAGTCAGCGGGTTTAGCGGGTCGGTCGCTGGCCCTGGCGAGACGCGAATGTAGTAGGTGCCAGGATCAAGAATGTTATTGATCGACTCTGCTAATGTGCCTGTATTGGTCGAAGTCAGCACAGCCCCATCTGTACCTGTAGCAAGAGATCCAGAACTGGTCAGTACCTGAACATCAGCATTTGCACTTAGCCCGGTGAGGGACAGCCTAAAGCTGCTGGTCCGGGAAAGCTTAAAACTGTAGTAATCGTTCGCATCAAGAGCACCAGCGTCAATCCCGACGAATTCGCTCTGTGTCTGCGTACTAATGATTGGAAAGATTTGCTTAGCGGTTGCTAAGGTATTACCGATAGAATCTGCGGGCATTGCTGTCTACACCTACATGGCTCTGCTATAGTGCCCATCCCCTCCACGTTTGATAACAAAGCCAATGGTTATTTTCGTATATCTTTACGAAGATTCTGTTGAATGCACTGAAAACCTGGTGTTTCTACGTAGAAGCTTCAAATTGTTTCTACGTAGAAGCTTCAAATAGTTAACCTAATACCAAATAAAAGGTTAAACACGATCGAAAATAGCGATCGCAGCTCACTCGATCGCGCAATTTACAACAAGCTTAAGTCACTACACCAGAGTGTTTAAGCAGTTTGATTCTCAACAGTAAACTCGCCATCTGTTGAAGCACAATCCAACACGATCGACTTCAAACCAACAGCACACAAAACTGCCCATTAGATCGATGCTTGCTGTCTCTGGTAGAGAGACCAGTACAACCCTTTACTCCGGAGCAAATCGTCGTGAGTGCCTTTTTCAACTAATACACCTTTCTCCAACACCACAATTAGATCCGCGCGTTTAAGGGGAGCAAAGCGGTGAGCAACGAGAAAAACGGTACGATTTTGGGACACTTTTTGAATGTTTTGTAGAACCTGTTGTTCGGTTTCGGCATCTAATGCACTTGTAGCCTCATCCAGCACTAAAAGAGGTGCTTTAGACAAGAACAGTCGAGCGAGTGCGATGCGTTGACGCTGACCACCCGATAGCGCCGTTCCCCGCTCACCGACGCTAGTTTCATAGCCATGCTGTAACTCACTAATAAAGTCATGAGCCACTGCCAGCCGCGCAGCTTCAACCACCTGTTCGGCACTGATGTCTGGGTTTCCAAGGCTGATATTTTCCAACACAGACCCGTTAAAGAGAAAGTCTTCCTGTAAAACCACAGCCACTTGCTGGCGGAGGGAGGCGAGATCCGCACTCTTAATGTCAAATCCATCAATTAAAATGCGGCCGGATTCGACAGGATACAGGCGCTGAATTAGCTTAGAAAGCGTACTCTTACCAGACCCACTGCGCCCCACAACCCCCACCAGCATTCCCGGCTGTACGTTAAACGAAATGCCCCGTAAGACAGGCTCTTGCGTTGGGTAGTACCGAAAAAAGACCTGATCAAACGTTACCTGACCCTGAAGCGGCGGTAGTACTAGGCCAGATCCCGCTTCGGCTTCGGGAGCTGTGTTGAGGATATCACCGATGCGATCGACCGAGAGCAACACCTGCTGGAGATTCTGCCAAAGCTGCACCAGACGCAGCAACGGGCCAGTCATGCGGCCAGAGAGCATCTGAAAGGCAACCAGTTGACCGATCGTGAGCTTCTGCTCGATCACTAGCTTGGCACCAAACCACAGGATGAGGAGGGATGACAGGTTGGTGAGAAAATCGGCAATGTTGTTGCTGCTGTTAGAAATAGTGGACGCTTTGAAGCCCGTGCGAATAAAGCGGGCAAACAGCCCTTCCCAGCGATCACGCGCCACTCGTTCAGCCGTATGCGCTTTGACGGCTTGAATGCCTGTAATGGTTTCGACTAAAAACGACTGGCTATCAGCACTGCGATTGAACGTTTCATTCAGCCACCGTCGCAAAAATGGGGTGACCGTTAACGTCAGCAGCGCAAAGAACGGTATCATTCCCAGAGACACAAGGGTCAGCGGAATGCTGTAGGCAATCATAATTGCCAAGTAAACCACCGCAAATACCGCATCAAGAATGACTGTGAGTGCGGTACCCGTCAGAAATTGACGAATATTTTCGAGTTCTTGTACGCGAGCCACCGTGTCACCTACCCGACGCGCCTCAAAGTAAGACAGCGGCAGGCGCATGAGATGGCGAAATAACTGGGCCGAAAGGCTCAGATCAAGGCGGCGTGCGGTATGGGTGAAAATGAACAGGCGTAAGAAGCCTAACCCTGCCTCAAAAAACGCCACGGCGACCAAGGCAAGCGCCATCACATCCAGCGTCGAGAGGCTGCCCTGCACCATCACGCGATCAATGATGACCTGAGTGATGACGGGAGTTGCCAAACCCAACAGTTGCAGCGTGAAGGAGGCCAGCAGCACCTCACTCAATAGCACCCGATAGTTCCAAATGGCTGGCAGAAACCAGGCAAGGCTAAACGTCTCTTGCTTCTGAATTGGTTCAATTTGCCAGAGTTGCCCATCCCAGACGCTTTCGACCAGGGCACGCGGTACACTTTCGCAGGTACGACTGGGATTGAGGGGATCGGCCACAATGAGTCGATCGCCCTTAACGGCGTAGGCAATCACCCAGCGCGTCGTCGCAGCCTCTACAGTTTTTACAGAAGGCGGCAAGATTAAGGCTGACGCGGTTGCCGTGCTACTGCCGTCATCTCGCCATTGCATCAAAGCTGGTAGCCCAAGCTGGCGAAGATTATTCCAGGCTGTATCAATCCGTCGCAGTTGTAGCCCTAGCTTTTCGGCAGCTTCTATCACGTCTGCCGATCGCTGCCCCCGCACTTGCCGCTGCACCCACTCTAGTTGAGCTGGAATTTGCAGGTGGCTGGCGGCCATTGTCAAGCAAGCGGCGGCTGTGTTGACGCTCGCCACAAAGGGAAACCCAGAGATCGGCTGAGGCGTTTCTACAGTTGTGGGCAGATAGCGATTGCGTTGCTGTGCCCAGAAGCGCTCCAGTTCGGCTGAAAAAACCTGATCCCACAACGCAACATGCCACTGAGCCACCACTACATCTTTATCGGCGGCTCTCGCTTTCCAGAAACCAGGCAAATCTAAGCGATCGCCCAACCAATCGCCCGTCTTCAGCATGATGGATTGGCCGTCTTCAGGCACCAGACGAACCTTGCCACTGATGACCAGCAGTTGGCTACCGGGACTATCCGTAGACCACAGCATGTCACCCAGGCTAAACCGACGGATGGTCGCGTCTTGCTTGAATTGCACTTGTTGGTCAGGCGCAAGTAACGAGAGTGGCGGTACATCCCACGGTAAATTGGTGGCTAGTTCGTTCGCAATCATTCGTTCACCTGTAGCTTAACGGTCATGGTCTGAATTTTCTCTGACAGCCAGCGCTCAAACAGTTCGTTTTGTAAAGCCTGTTGCAACTGGGTATCTTCTAAGGTGGCGGGTAAGAACTGTTCTACTCGAAAGATTGCCCAAAACTTTTCCGCTTCGATCGGCCCCACCAGTTCGCCTGGGCTAGACGAATCGATCGCGGCTCTCAACGCATCAGGCAGGGTACCTCGACTCACGGGGCCCATCATGCCGTTTGCCACGCGTTCATCCGCTGTTGAGTATTCCCGCGCCAGTTGCTCAAAAGGCGCGCCTTCCGTAATTTGACTGTACAGTTCTTCTGCTAGCTCTTTGCTAGCCACCACAATCCGCGATAGCACGACGCGATCGAAAAACACTTTACGCTCAATAAAGTGTTCTTGCACACGCTCTTGCGTGACAAGTACTTTCAACTTTTCGAGTTTAAAACTGCCAACAATTTGACTATGAAACTGCTCGTAGGTTAAGCCATTGCGGTTCAGCCACTCCTGAAAAACCTTACTATCGGTAAGTTGCTGCTGCAACCGGAAATCGATTACCGACTGCTCGACGATCGCAGGGCTAATTTCAATGTCTTGTCTAGTCTCTAGCGCTTGCTCCAGTACATATTGGCGCAAGATATCCCCAACAAAACCTTGCAGCTTACCCGCCGCCTGTAAATACCGCAAACATTGCCTTAGGGAGAGGGGCTTCTCGTCAACAACTAACAAGGCTTTTGAGTCTGCTACTTTAGCTTCCATGAAATAATCAGGTCTGTAAGATCTAGAATCTGTTGTTATCTTGCCCGAATATGCCGTAGCAATACCGAAATCTCGTGCAAGTTTTTACGAAAATTCCACAGTTCTACTTCAAAGCTTCTCAGTGTTTTCCCCAGACTCAACGACGGGAAGAAACCATCAAAACGTACCGCACCGACCTCTCCTCTGAGATCTAAGACCGTTAAACCGCAAGATTACTCAGACGCTAAGAATCGTAACGTCGCTCATCATTCCCTGTCACGATGACCGACCAAAGCAATCTGCGCTTTGTTGATCGTTCATTTAAGTTTTGCATTCCTTCTCAATCTCAAAGCAGGCTGAATTCTACAGCAGACGCAAAACCTGGGCCGATCGCTCAATCCATATTGATTTTGGATCGCATTCATAGCGGAGAGGGCATTCAGCTTCAGCCGGAGCTAGCCCATTCAACTCATTTCGGGCTAACAGGTTAATAAACTTGCTGGGCGTAGACAGTTCTACTCCCATCTTTACTGCATCCACATAGTAGTATTTAAATTCCCCCTTCTGCTTTACGTGACCTTTAAGACCAATTTGAATTGAAAATGCGACACACCCTGTAGGGGCAAGGCAATGCCTTGCCCCTACCCACCGATTGATCTGTAGCCGTCATTCTTTAAATCGGTATAAGTATCCAGGCTAGGAGCTTAAGTAGATCTAAACTCCGATCGGGAAACCAGAGTATCGTGGCATGATGGTAAACTGTCGAAATGTAGCTAACGCAACTCAAGCAGGAAAGACGCTTATGACGCTTCAACTAGGCGATACCGCCCCCAACTTTACTCAAGAGTCCAGCGAGGGGCCGATTGATTTCTACAACTGGGCAGGGGATAGCTGGGTTGTTCTCTTCTCCCATCCCGCTGACTATACGCCCGTTTGCACCACCGAACTTGGCGAAGTCGCAAGATTGAAGCCCGAATTCGACAAGCGCAATGTGAAAGTGCTGGCGCTTAGCGTCGATCCGAATGATTCCCACAAGGGTTGGATCGACGATATCAATGAAACGCAAAAAACGACCGTTAACTATCCGCTGCTGGCAGATGCCGATCGCAAAGTGTCTGACCTGTACGGCATGGTGCACCCCAACGCCAATGCGAAGATCACGGTTCGCACGGTTTTTGTCATCGATCCCCAGAAAAAGCTGCGCCTGACGCTGACCTATCCCCCCAGCACCGGACGCAACTTTGACGAAATCTTGCGGGTCATTGATTCTCTGCAATTGACCGACAACTACGGTGTAGCAACTCCCGTCAACTGGAAAGATGGCGATGATGTGGTCGTTGTGCCCTCCATTTCCACCGAAGACGCGAAGAAGAAGTTTCCGAAGGGGCTGACTGAAGTGAAGCCTTACCTGCGTCTAACACCTCAGCCCGATAAGTAGATTGATCGGCACGAGCTAAATTGTTGATGAGTCACGATCGTCCAACATAGGGCGATCGTGTCTTTTTTGGCACAATCAGTTGAAACTCAACAGGTGGTGTAGAAATACTACCTGTCCACGAAGGAGAAGTCATGGCGATTTTGAGCGCATGATGCTGCCAATTTACGGGGTTGTCTCTGGATCAATACCCATTGATCGCAGCCGTTCCTTCAGTTGAGCAACCTGCGCTTCAGCCTGGTCTGCCCGTTGGCGTTCCTGGTTTGCTCGTTGGCGTTCTTGTTCTGCCCGTTCTTCCGCTTCCAGGCGAGATTGCACCTCTTCTCGGAGAGCCTGTGCCAATTCGCTAGAAGCTAACAGTTTTTCGCCCGTATCTTCCCGGTAGAAGGCAATTCGCTGACCATCCACCTCAAGCTGTAGCTGTAGCGGTTCAATCCGGCGATCGGTAATTGGTTCGTAGCGATCGCCCCGCAGCCGAAACCCTCTTAGCTGTTCCTCGATCCACTCGCCTTTAGGATCAAACTGCCAGTATTCCTGCACTTCAAGCTGCTCATACAGCGTTTTTTTAAAGCCCTGATCCTGGCTTTTGATGACTTCGGAAGTGATCTCAAAAATGACAACGGGAATCTGACCCTCTTCCCACAGCTTGTAGTTGTCGCGTGGCCCAGGTGTCACGCTCAAAACCACCATAATATCGGGCGCAACCCGTAGTCTAGGGTAGCCCTGAGTGTAATAGAGGAATTGGTCAGCCAACACGATAGCGGGCTGGTCATTGAGATGCTGCCTTAGCACCACCACAGCATCAATGATTGCATCAACATGGACGGAGGTTTCTGCCAACAGCTCACCATCGGAACTGGGATATACGATCGCAGGAACTTGTGGTAAAAGCGTCGTCATGAGTGCCAAAGCCAATACGCTACACCCTTATGGTACTTCTCATACCGCTTGAATAAGTATTTGTGACAGGTGTCCTAAAATATGGAGTCAGAAGCCAGGAGTCAGAAGTCGTATGTATTCCAACTCCTGACTGCCCAAACATGCCGTGTGTCGCCTTTGAAAATCAAATTGGTATCAGCTAGCCGTGCGATATGGCTTTACAAGGCAATCAAGCACTATGAAAGCGAGGATTATGCTTGAGTTCACTGGGTTCAAACGCCTGTACCCATTCAATAAACGCCGTATCGATCAGGGCCTTCGGCTGAATTAGCAGCGCAACGTAATGGGCTTTTTGCTTTACCACAATGGCTGAATAATCGGTACCAAGAATTGTGGCATGGTGAAACCCCTCCAGTTGGAGCGACGACATGAGGAGCGATCGCAGCCCCAAGGCTTGAAAGATGGTTTGCACCCAACTCATGTTGTTGTCTTCAGGAGTTGTAAAGTACTCCTTGGGCAGGCCATTCAAGTCAAAAACGGCTGCTCCTACAACATAATCGGGATAGGACATGGATAAATGATTGGAAGATAACGGATTGGGTAGCCGTGGCTCTACAAGGCTAGGCATAACAACTGCTCTCACAATAGTTTTTATAGTCGCTACAAATTACTGCCGCAATAGAGCGTGGATCAAGGTATGGCGTTCTTGCGGTGATCTCAGTCTAGAGACCAGGGGCAAGCGCTGCGACCGTAGAATCCTCACCTGAACTTTTAGGGTGCCCATACCTTACACGGAATGCACTCACTCATTTCTTGTAGCAGGCAGCATTGTCACTCTACTACCGATGAAAGCTTCCGTCGGGCATCGTTACGCCGTTAAATTGGGTACGATCGCGCCTCACCTCACTCAAATCAGCCTCAATTAGAATTGCGCCTTCGAGCATGGCTTCACTCAGGTTAGCTCCCCGTAAATTTGCCTGGGTGAAATTGGCATCGCGCAGATTGCCTCGTCTGAGGTTTACGCCACGCAAATTCGTTTGGTGTGCGATCGCGCCAGACAGATTCACTCGACTCAGGTTTGACCAGGAAAAGTCAGCGCTTGACAGGACTGTTTGGCTTAAATCGGCACCGTAGAGATAGGTGCCGACGAACCGGGCTTCGGTTAAATTCGCGGTATGAAGATTCGCGCGGTAAAGAACGGCCTGTCCACATTCAGCGCGATCGCAATTCGCACGGGTGAGCGTTGCCCTACTGAGATTAGCACCAATGAGCATAGCCTCACTCAGGTTGGCGCGGCTGAGATCTGCTGCATCCAGATCAGCGTTTCGTAGATTAGCTCCACGCAGATCTGCCGCACTCAGATCGGCATTGCTCAAGTCGGTACGTCGCAGTAGAGCCACTCTCAAATCGGCACCGATGAAGACCGCCTTACAAAGCGTGGCACCGTTGAGCCTAGCAGCGCTGAGGATAGCGTTGATGAACGTTGCCTGTCTCAAAGTGGCATTGACAAGGCTAACTCGCGTCAGGTTGGCATCGTTGAAAGTTGCACCATCGCATTGCGCACCATTCAAATTGGTGTTGTAAAAGATCGCGCCGTTGAGGTTCGTACCGCTCAGGTTGATGCCTTCAAACTGCTTGCCACTGAGCTTGGCGTAGCTGAGATCGGGCAATGTTTGGGGCGATCGCTGTCGCCATTCATTCCACTGAGCAACACCGTGGTCTAGCTGTGCAAGATGCTCTGGATTTGCCATACTTGCGTCCTATACATCATCAAATGACTTAAAACGAGGGCTTCGAAACAGAGGCAGCAACAACCTTCCCCTCTCTTTGCCTAAACCCCGCACCCACCTTTGATTCCCATTCAACCTACTCTGCACGACGATCGTCAGGATGGCTCCGTCCAGAGACATTTTCCATTGCCTCCACCACAGCTCCGGCAGCAGCGATGATGTCGCGCTCTTCGCCACCCAGGTAGAGCCGACCAAAGCTACCTACGGCTGAAATTTGGAGGATATTGATCATGGCTGCTTTTTCGGCTTCATTGGCGGCAAGTGCCGCATAGGCAGCTGGCTCAACTTCCATCACGTAGAGCGTTTGCCCTGCCATAATCATCTGTCCGCGACGGTTGCGGTTAATGAGCTGTGTATGGTGTGGATCAATGTTGCGAATGATCTGACTGGAGAGCACACGGGGCCTGAGGCAGTCTTGTCGCCGCACGCCTAGCGTATCCAAGATAGCTCTACCCGCTGCTTGAATTTCACCTTGATTGCTGGAATGCACTTCCAGCAAGCCATATAAGCGCTCAACGACCAAAACACCGGGACGCACGACTGCTGATTTGAGAGCAACATCCGTAATGCGGTTAATCTCGATACCGGGAGAAATTTCGATCCAGAGAGAGGCATCGCCTGGAAGTGGTAGAAACCCGATGGAAACAGTTCCCATGTAAGCCGCGTGTTGGGCTTGCAGGCGATCGATATATACGTAGCTGCGAAGGTCTATACCCAAGGTCTTATGAAGGCTGAATGGCTAACTTAGTTTTAACTGGTTGCGATCAATCGCACCCGAACGTTGGGTATCCGTCTGCTATTATTTCACCTTCTGACTACTTTCTGGTGGCTGGCTGAGCGACTTGGTGAGCAAATTGATCAACAGATATTATTGATCGTCGTCTGATGGTGATGCTTTGAGGCTAACCGTACACATAGCGTAGCACTGCCGTTTGGCTGGAACACAGGGCGTTGATTTGACTCTTGTAAAAGCATAGAAAAATCAGGGCATTCTAAGGAGACATTTGGTTCAAGCCTGATGGCAGAGGTCTTCTATGAGTGCAGCGCAACCCATTCCTTTACTGTATAGCGGTCAAGCCGGAACCTACTTCGGCACCGAATATGAAGGCTTACCTGCTGAGGTGCATCCCAGCATTCACGCCGTTGGGCAACTGCTCTTGAGCCAAGGGTTAGCGTATTTAGGCAAACTCACCAGCTCCCAATTTTCTCAGGTCGAAGTGTACGCCTATGCCACGCCCGATCGCCGTATCGCGGTCTCAGTCATGGCAACAGAAGCGGGGTTAGGTGGCATTGATTGCGTTTCTAAGTTTCTGGACGAGAGTTTTCTCACCACCACCACCGTGCAAGTCCTGCACAACGCCTACGACGAACAAAAGCTCTTTCGCCTTTCCTTCCCTGGCTTGAACGCTGTAGAACTGTTGGAGCAGCATTTGACGTTTGTACAAGAGTTTGAGCAGCGGTATGGAGCAGCACAGGCGCTCTTTGCCGATTTGTTAGCGATCGCGCAAATGGTGGATGAATACACGACCCGTCAGCAAGCCAATGTGGGGCATGGTTGGTTACAATTCGCGGGTGGCTTTGCCCAGGCAAGTGTGAGTTGCATGATGGGCGATGATGCGGCAGGGGGCGATGAAAATGATGAGGACGAGGACGACGATAAAGAACTTGACGACGATCGCATTGCATACGATGAAGACAACGCATCACCGCTGATTCGAGCCATTCTTCAAAATGAGTTTGCTCAGGTTGAAGGGTTGCTAGCAGCCGGTGCAGAACTCAATCCCAGTAGTTGGGAGGACGAAGTTCCCCTTGTCGCAGCCGTTTATCGGGGCGATCCGGTGATGATTCAAAAGTTAATTGCCGCCGGAGCAAACCTGGATAAACTCGACTTTTCCATCAATGTTCGCCCGATCGGGATGGCGATCCAGCAAAATCGCCCCGATCTGGTCAAGTTACTACTTGATGCTGGCGCTTCCCCAGAAGGAGGCAATCTTGAGGAAACCGGATTGGCAATTGCGATCGAGCAAAATAATCTGCCCCTCTTGCAAATGCTGTTAGAAGCAGGCGCAGATCCAAATGCAGGCATGGAAGATGACTATCGAGTGATTATGCTGGCGGCATTACGGGGTCGCTTAGAAATGTTGCAACATTTGGTGGCTCACGGTGCTGATGTTAGCGCCTGGAGTCAGGGTGAGACAGCGATTATGAGTGCGGCTTGCGGCGCTCACCAGGCTATATACGACTATCTCTATCCTCTTGTGGATGAAGAAACCCGTCGCCATGCTGACAAGCATGGACAAAAGAAAATTGCTCAAGGGATTAAAAGCAAAGCCCGTGAAGCCAACAAACTGGCAGAAAAACTGGGGGATGCTGCCCTGTTTGGCAAATCAACCAAAGTGCAGCAACTGCTGGCAGACGGTGCAGACCCCAATGCCCTTACCGAATGTGGCAAAAGTCCGCTGATGATGGCGGCGATGTATGGTCACACAGGCGCGATCGCAGCCCTCCTGGATGCTGGAGCCGATCCCAACCTTGGTAGCGACGAAGAGTTTGAAGAAGGCACAACGGCGTTGATGTACATTGCCAGCAGTTTCTTTGCTTCTAATCGAGCTGAGGTTGAATTACAAAGACGGCAACGCCCTGGTGGCAGCGGCGGGCAAAGGGAACGTAGCGATGGTCGATCGCCTGATTCAAGCCGGAGCCGATGTCAATTTAGGCTGGGAAACTGGGTCTACTCCGATCGCAGATGCCGCGTATCAAGGTTATCTGGATGTGGTTGAACGACTACTAGCAGCAGGGGCAGATCCCTTTCAGCGTACCCATGATGATGAGTTTCATGATGCCTTGGACTACGCTCGACTTGGACAAGCTGAAGGACACCATCCAGGCAAAGACCACGCGGCAATTATTGAGCTTCTGAGCCGTCAACCGCGTGGGTAAGGACGATCGAGCGGTCACTATCACAAGGCGCGATGAGCAACAGTTGCGTTCTTTATGTTGTGATCTTGCAGAGCGATTCGGAAAGATGCGATCGCCCATGCAGCCAGCATTCTCAATTAAGGCTGGGGTGGCAGTAGGCGATCGATAATGCCTGCCAAGCGATTAATGGCTTCCGATTGACTATGGTTGGTTGCCTCCATCGCGGTGGCAAGCCGATCAATGCTGTGGCTTTGCTGTTGTACGGTCTTCGCCAATTGATCGATACGTTCGCCTTGCTTGTCGATCGCTTCCAGTTGTTTTTGGGCAATTTCTGCCTGCGCCTGCACTAAGAGCTTGAGTTCTGTTAAACCCTCGGTGAAGTGTCCAACCTGGTCAATCAGAATGTCGATTTTATCTGGGGTGTCAGGGCTTCCGTGATCAGTCATCGCGTTGACCAGAGGCGTACAGGAGGGCATTATACGATCGCATTTTAAGAGTCTATACAGCTCATGCTTTTCTCTCGTAATGTTCTCATCTGTGGTTTAACCCTCTGTAGGAATGTTACATGTAACGTCCCCACAAACGAAAACAACGTGTTTGAAACATTTCTCATGATGGCAAGCCCTACATCGCAAATCCTATGCAGACAGATAAGTATAGCGGCTCAGGCTACGCTCGTAGTTTTGTAGCAGCAGTTGAGAGTCCTGGAGGGTAATGCGCTTTTCTCGTAGTGCCAGTTCGGTTTGCTGACGAATGCTTTCGATCAGATCTTCGGAGTCGTACTGTACATAACCCAACACTTCCGTCATCGTGTCGCCTTTGACCACATGTTCAATCTCGTAACCTTTAGGTGTGAGATGAATGTGTACCGCATTCGTATCACCAAACAGGTTGTGTAGATTGCCCATAATTTCCTGGTAAGTGCCGACGAGGAACATGCCCAAGTAGTAAGGTTCGTGGGAGTGAGGGGCAGTTGTTAGTTGTTGGTTGTTAGTTATTAGTGAATGAGCGCCTTCTGACTCCTGACTTCTGACTTCTGACTTCAGTGAATGCAATTCCAGTACAGGCTTCACATCTTTCAGGTCGATGAATTGATCGATTTTGCCGTCGCTGTCGCAGGTGAGATCGGCGAGAGTGGCACGTTTAGTAGGCTCCTCGTCGAGGCGGTGAATGGGCATAATCGGAAAAAGCTGGTCGATCGCCCAGGTATCTGGTGCCGATTGAAAGACAGACAGATTGATGTAGTAGATCGATGCCATGATCTTTTCGAGATCTTCCAGGTCATCGGGGACGTATTCTTGCTGACGAGCGATCGCCAGGATCTTTTCGCAGCAGACCCAATAGAGGCGTTCGGCTCTGGCGCGTTCAGGCAGGCTGACGTAGCCAAAGTTGAACAGGCTGAGTGCTTCTGCTTTAAACTGAGTTGCGTCGTGGTACGCCTCTTGATAGTTCTCGACAGTGATAGACTCGTAGGTTTCGTAAAGATTGCGAATGATCAGGTGTTCGGTTTCTTGCACAGGTTCCGGTACGCCAGAGGGGACTTCGCTGGTGCTGAGCACGTCGAACACGAGGACAGATTGATGCGAGGTAATCGCCCGTCCGCTTTCGCTAATCAAGGTTGGTACGGGTAACTTGCGCTCGTCGCAGGCTTCCTTGACTTCAGCAATCACGTCATTCGCGTAATTCTGCATATTGTAGTTTTTGGAAGCGTAGAAGTTGGTTTTGGAGCCGTCATAATCCACGCCCAAGCCGCCACCGACATCCAGATATTTCATGTCTGCGCCCAGTTTAGCCAGTTCCACATAAATTTGGCTGGCTTCTTGAATAGCAGTTTTGACAACGGCGATCGACGCGATCTGGGAACCAATGTGGTAGTGCAGCAGTTGCAGCGAGTCCAGCATGTTCGCCGCGCTGAGTTGCTCCACCGTGCTGAGAATTTCAGGGATGGTCAAGCCAAACTTGGCGCGATCGCCTGCTGAAGTTCCCCAGTGCCCCACATCTTTGCTGCTGAGTTTGGCACGGACACCGAGAATAGGACGAATACCCAGCTTGCGACCCGCTTCAATCACCAGCGGCACTTCTTCAATTTGCTCCAGCACAATGATCGGGGTTTGTCCCAACTGCTGTGCCAGAATTGCCATTTCAATGTATTCCCGGTCTTTGTAGCCGTTGCAAATCAGCAAGGCACCAGGCGTTTTCAGCGTTGCCAGCGCGATCATGAGTTCGGGCTTGGAGCCCGCTTCTAAGCCAAACTGGTGAGGTTTGCCAAATTTGACGAGGGCTTCGACGAGATGCCGCTGCTGATTGCATTTAACAGGATACACCCCCCGATACACGCCGGGATAGTTGTACCGCGCGATCGCCTTTGCAAACGCGGCATTCAAGCGTTCGATGCGGTCTTCGAGAATATCCGAGAACCGAATCAGCAAAGGCAGACCAAGATTCCGTTGCTTGAGGGCATTGACCAGTTCAAACAGGTCGAGTGAGCCCCCACGATCGCCTTCGGGAGAAACGGTCACATGTCCGGCAGCGTTGATCGAAAAATACGGTTCGCCCCAGCCTGTGATGCGGTAGAGTTCCTCACTTTTTTCGATCGACCAAGTGGCTGAAGTACGGCTACCACTGGTTTCAACGGTGCCGTTGCTTGTCTGTTTAACAACATTTACGGTTGAACGATCGCTTGCCTCGATCGCGCCCGTTTCTGACCCCGCCTTCGCAGCAGTTGACCGTGCCCCCATTGTTCCTTGCCCTCGCAATCATCTCTGAAGTGCTAGTCTACCGCATCCCTTCTGATGTCGTAGGTAAGGTAGGGCACCCAACACTTATTCAGAGTCTAGCTCTTCGGTTTTAGGCGTTGGGGGTGTTGAAGGCGTGAAGGTGGGCGCGGGGGTTGGGCGTGGCGGGGGTGTCGGCGTGGGGGTGGGCGTGGGTGTAGCCGCAATGGGCGCACGGGTTGGCAGCGGCTCAGGCTTAGCTTCAATGCCAAGCTGATTTCTGGCTGTAGCAAGTGTGCTGGCAAGCGCTGACTTACTGGCTTCGAGTAGCCCCTGGCCCGCATCTTGAGCTACGCGATCGGGATTCGGCTTCTCAAAATTGTTGATCCATTCGCGGGTGCTCCAGCCTGTGCGGTAGCCCGTTCGCCAGATCCAGTCGCCAAACACCAGCGTCAAACAGATAACCAACCACAGCAGGTAGCCTGTTTCCTTGAGAATCAACCAGGTTGTGGAAACCGTTTGAGTGTAGGTTGCGCCAGTGGCGGGGTCTTTGATAATGCCCCAAACTTTTGCTGCTTGTGATTGCACTTGATTATTCATCTCATCATCTCCTCATGCCCTGATTTAGTTATAAGCGTCAATGGTGGTGCTGTAAGTGCTGCTGCTAGATTTTTAGCCGCAACTATCGCTGACGGCACCAGAGACGCACTTGCTAAAGATGTTCGATCCAGATCATACATACTGCGATCGCACCACGACGCTAAGTTCTAGTGGCTACACGGTACGATCGTCTTCACTAGAATATCTAAACTGGTCTAAAGATTCCCTGCCGTAGGCTAGATCTCTACGTTGCTTAATCTCTCATTTCTTTGCAGCGAGTAATTTTTGAAGGCTGGCAAGCTGAGACAACGGCAGAGTTGGGATTCGCGGCCCGGTGGTGAACGCCAAAGCGATTGATAAACCCATGACGGTAGTTGTTGCGACACTTTACAAATTTATCAGCCTCCCGGATGCTGCCGAGAAGCAGTCGTCCTTGCTAGCACAGTGCCAGTTAGAAGGCGTGAAGGGGACGATTTTGCTAGCAGAGGAAGGGATCAATGGCACGATCGCAGGCTCACGTGACGCGATCGATGCGGTATTATCCTTTCTGCGCGCCGATCCTCGTTTGACAGATTTAGAACATAAGGAATCGTTTGCTCAGTCACAGCCGTTCGATCGCATGAAGGTACGACTGAAAGCGGAAATTGTGACGATCGGCGTACCTGAAGCCAATCCGAATACTCAAGTTGGCATCTATGTCGATCCAAACGATTGGAATGCACTGATCGCCGATCCTGATGTCACTGTGATTGACACACGCAACGACTATGAAGTGAGCATTGGCAGCTTTCAGGGAGCAGAAAATCCTCAGACGCGATCGTTCCGTCAGTTTCCAGAATATGTCCGCACCCACCTCGATCCTGTAGAACACAAAAAAGTCGCGCTCTTCTGCACAGGTGGCATCCGCTGTGAAAAAGCGTCTGCGTTTATGCTGACGCAGGGCTTCGAGGCGGTCTATCACCTCAAGGGCGGCATCCTCAAGTATCTGGAAGAGGTGCCTGCCGATGAAAGCTTATGGGAGGGCGAATGTTTTGTCTTCGATCAACGGATTGCCGTGCAGCATGGGCTAGAACCTGGCACCCATGAGATGTGTCGCGCCTGTGGACATCCTATCTCTGAGGAAGACAAAGCTTCTCCAGACTACGAAGATGGGGTTGCCTGTCCCCATTGTGTTGATCAACTCACAGAAGCCAAACGCACTCGTCAAGAAGCACGACGACAGCAAGCAAGATGAAACTTTTCAGCACGAAGGGCAAATCGTTATGAACGGCAAAGACTTGAGCAATACCTCTCGTACTAATTGGGCAGCACTCGAAGCAATGGATGACGAAGGCATTGACTATTCTGATATTCCACCCTTGACGGAAGCGTTTTTTGAAAAGGCTACTGTAAGAATTCCCGCCTCTCAAGCACAGCGACTGGTTTAGATTGATTCAGATATTCTGAGATGGTTTCAAGCCGAAGATAAAGATTATCAAGCCTTAATCAATTCGGTTCTACGCGGTTACGTAGACAGCAACGGTGGACGATCAGCAGTATAGAACTCAAATTTTGAGTCCTGTTAAGCTGTTTCAGCAACTTGCTTTAAACGCTCCAGCCAGCTTTTTAGCGAGGTATCCAGCGTTTTTTGCATCATGCCCTTCAGCAAACCGACCAGCCAACCATCAAAGGATTCTTCGGTTTTAACCAGCACTCCATTGGGTTGCGGTTCTAGAATCCAGACATGAATGGCGCGTGTGCCAAGTGCTTTGCCTGTCCAACTCAAGCGGTGCTGAGGCTGTACCTCTTGCAGCGTCGATTGAATCGCAGTGCCACCAGACTTCCAACGAAAGGTCGAACCGGATTGGAGTAAGCCTTCTAGCTTGGCTTCTGCAATGGCTGGATGCCAGGTAGGCCAATGGTTGATGTCGGCAAGGAGTTGCCAGATTTTCTCACTGGATGCGTGAATGAACAGTTCGTGACGCGCGATCGCAGGTGCATTTGCATTAATTTCCATCATTGTTCTCAATTGCAGCAAGATTATGCTATCCGCCCTCCACAGCCCATTGCATTGACATGGGTTAAGAAAGCCTGCGCTGATAAATTCTTCGCTTTAACCGACTGAGCGATTCTGCTTCAATACCCAAATGAGAGGCGAGATAATGCTGGGGCAGCCGCTGCAAAAGCTGTGGCTCTGTTTCCAATAAACACAAATATCGTTGCTCTGGTGTATCGCGGTACAGGGACAGCAACCGATCGCGCAACCGAAAGGCCAGATGTTCAACAAGCAGCCGCAGTAAGCGTTGACCATCGGGTGCGGCTTCCAAGGTTTGCATGACCTGTTGATTGATCAGCAGTACTTCGGATGCTTCGATCGCTTGGCAGGAAAAGCAAGCTGGCTGCTGTTGCCGGAAGCTCTGGTAGTCGCCAAAGACATGCTTTTCAGGCTGGAAAAACAGCGTGAGTTCTTTACCGTCTTTGAGAAAAAACATCCGTAAGCAACCCTTCAGCGTGAGGCCGACAAACTCACACCGATCGCCCTCCTGAAACAGAAACTCTCCCTTTCGCAGTTTCTTTGACATGAGAAGCGGCTCTACCCGATTCCAGTCAATGGTGAACTGGGGCGCAATCTGTCGAACAAACGTTTCCAAAGGTTCATGCATACTCACAATCATGCATAGTGGCAACCTTGTTCTACTCAATCTACAATCAGGGGCGATCGTACTACATAGAGGACGCGCTAATCGCCTAGTATGAAAGGACGAATTTGACGTGAATCCTATGGCTCCTCAACTTCTGTCTTCATCGATTGACGAACAATCTTTGCCAGAACAGCGCGTGGTGCTTCAGGGTGTAAGTTGGCAGCAGTATGAGATTTTGCTAGCTACCCTGGGTGATGATTTCCCTGCTTTGCGGTTGAGCTATCTGGAAGGCGCGTTAGAAATTATGACCACATCGCCTCTGCACGAAGAACTCAAGAAAATGATTGGGATGTTGATGGAGGCATACTTTCAGGAAACCCGCACTCGCTTTCATGCTATTGGTTCGGCAACGTTTCGCAAGGTTGCTAAACAGCGGGGATTGGAGCCGGATGAGTGCTATTGCCTGGGGCAGAAAAAGGAGTTTCCTGATTTGGCAATTGAGGTTGTACTGAGTAGCGGCATGGTGGATAAGCTTGAGATTTACCGAGGGCTGGAGGTTACGGAGGTATGGGTGTGGGAAAATGGACGCTTTGCAATCTATCATTTGCGGGCTGAGGTATATGAATTAGTTGCAGTGAGTGAGTTGCTACCAGATTGTAATGTTGAGCTGTTAGCGAGGTATGTGAAACCAGAGGAGCAGTTTGATGCAGTGATGGCGTTTCGTGAGGCACTGAAGGCGCGATCGCAGAAATAGCCGCACTTTACCAAAACCTCGGAGGTTTAAGCCAGTCTGTTGGTCACATTGCTTGATTCTTGGTGAAACCCCCCGAGGTTTGCGGAAGTGGAGAGGTTAGCGGCAGTCGATAGGTGTTCCAATGATCTGAGACGGGTTTGGTCAGCCCAAGCAGATGTAATGTAGACATCCAGGTTGCTTTAGCTTGAGAATTTTGAGGCTTTTGCCGTTGAAACTCTGCCATAGCGGTCAACATCTCGTGCCATAATGCTGCATTGGCATAAGCTGAAATCACTGTTAACTCATTCTTCTGTTGCAACTGACGGTTGAGTTCTGGGGTTAATGACACTCGTTGTACCCAACCATTAACGGTTGCGTCCCCAGAGCGGTTGGCTGCATTACAAATAACGGAAAAAACCCAGCGATACCGTTTGCCTTCCTGCAAAGCTGGCATCGTGTTGGGTAGTTGCAGACGCACAATGCCTGGTTGCTGAGTGAGGAGAAATTTTGCAGCATAGACATCCTTTTCGCTTTCATCAAAGATCGCAAATTCAGCATTGCGGCTTGAGGTTGGCACGAAGGGAACATAAAACCAGAAGATGGGACGGTCTTGAATCGTCTTTTCGACAAATGGAGTTCCATCAGGTGTTGCAGGCACGAGTGCCGTTAGGGGTGGTTGGGGTGGTTGGATCGTGGGACAGCGATCGCGAGTGGCCCCACCTTTTTGTCGTCCAGCGGGCGACTCCCGATTACGATTATCGCGTGGAGTAAAAAAGCGAAGAATTTGCACTAGAAGATTTGGCGATCGAGCTGGCTTAGCTAATGCTTCAGGAACATAAATTGTAGATATGACAATAGCAATTGCCAAAGCATGGACAAATTTGACTTGCTTAAGCCAGGGGTTCATACACGTCCCTCAGTATCAGATTCTGTGAAGCTTTTGTCGGCGTAAAACTTGACTAGAAAAACAAAACTACCTGTAGGAATTAAGACAAATAATGTAGGGATCAGTGGCAGCCAGAGTCGGAGAAGAACAAATGCAAGAGTACAACTTGCTACCAAAATACTCGATACCGTTGCCAGGGATAAAGCAAATAGTAGAAAACGGTAGCTTTTCCAAACAAGTAAACTACTGCCGACTGTCCAACCCACAACCCAAAGTAATTCTGCTGCTGAAGGCAAGTACCAGATCATACGCTGCTTATCCTCAACAACTCTCAGGATCTGACCAACCATTTGTGCATGGATGATAATTCCCGGTACTGGGTTATCACTGAGAGGTGTATGCCAATAGTCCCGAAACTCTGGATCGGTGACCGCAACCATGATAATCCGTCTCTTTAAGTCCTCATTAATACCTTTTTCTTCAAGAATCTCAGTCAGCGTTTTGGTCGTAGCAATCTTTCTGACTGAACCTTCTGGTGCCCGATAATCAAGCAATACTTGATGCCCCCGATCGTCGAAGTTCCAATACCCCCCTGCTGGGTAATTCATGGGAGTAAAAAGAGTATCACCAAGTTTGTATCCTTCATCAGTTAATTCTGGCTCAACGCTCAAGTATTTCATCGCTAACTGAAAGCTAAAGGCAAACCCAGCCTTACAAGGAGATGTCGCATCTGGTTTCATTGCAAACAGATAGCGCCGGATAACTCCACCATTAGCTCCACCATCTTCCAGGTAAATAAAATCACTAAAACCCTGACGCTCTAATGGCAGCTCAGGAGGAGGAGCATAGGCATCAGCTTCGTAATCTGACTGATCAGAAGCTTTGCAGACAGAAACAATTTTTTGATCTGTTCTCAAACGCCGCTCTAGTTCGCTATTGGGTTCAGCAGCAAAGGGGCGATAGACATCTAGCCCGATCGCCTTCGGTTCGTAACGGTCAAGCGTTTGCAATAGTTTAGTAATGACGTCATCTGACAAAGTGGCTCGCTCCTTTGTCTGTCCTCCTCCCCATCGCTTCACGTCATTCTTATTGATCTCAACAATCAACAACCGATCATCCGGTTGGTCATTGATTCGTATGTTGAGTAACCTGTCAAACGCCGCTAGCTCATAAGGTTGCAAATTTCCTTGAAGGCGTAATCCAAAGACAATGCTCGTTACCCCCAAACTTACGATCGAAACGCAGCGATACCAGGAGCGTCCAAGCCAGCCAACAGCTTGCTCAATTGGTTTAGAAGCTTTGGTTGTTGGTGAGAAAACATCAGACGGGTGGGTGATTGCAAACAACTGCCCCCCGCCATTGTCTCGCCAGCGCAAATAAAGCACCGGACGATACCATTGGTTTCCTTCTGCACCCATTGCTTCTCTACCCTGGCTTACCGCGATCGCCAGCGCATTTTTTTGTCCTAATGACCGATAAAACTGTTCTGCGAACTGGGCTGCTGATTGCACACTGACGGAATATTGCATCGCCACGACCGCAGGAACCCGATGGCTGATCAAGTTTTGGGCCATACCATTAAAGAGAGAATCGCCTACAACAGACATCCCAGATTGACACGCACTCAGCACTGTCAAGGCAATTCTGTTGGATGAGCGAGTGCCATCAGCAAAACTCGTTTGTTGGAGCAATGCCCCTAATGCCGCTGCACTAACATAGTCTGGCTTCCCGTCTTCTTGCTCAAAGACCAGATAGCCCTGAGCATCTGGCAATGCTGTCCCGCAAATTCGACAACGCTCAACTTTGATTCCCTTATGGATAGCGCGGCACTGCTCATTGACACAGCGCTTACCAAACAAGCCGTGCCCATCAAAGTGCAGTACCTGAGGGTAGGCATCTCCAGTCTGTTCTGTCAGATATGCCCTCAAATGCCTGAGCGTTGAGCGCTCCAGTTGCACTAAGCGGATGTCTCCTGTTTGCGTTGCTTTTTCCAATCCCTGCTGAATGGCCTGTTGCTCGGTTGTGGAGATTGGCTTCAACCCTTGAGCCACATCGGATGCAGAGGACGAGACCAGCAAAACCGTGATTTGCTTGGTTGCTGGTAGGTTTGGCGGAACCGTGTCATGCGCGATGTAGCGGGAGAACGTCACCTGATGTTGCGCGAGAAACCGTTGACCATCGTGGATCAGTTCCCAGGGATAGTCTGCCAAGCGCGATCGCGGAGTAGAATTGGCATCAAATTTTAGGCGGATATGCAAGCGTATATCCTTGCTCTCGGCAAAGCTTAGAGCAGACTGCAACCGTTGCTTGACCACACTGTCTTGGGGAAACAACGCCTGATAGAGCGATCGCCCAATCGTTTTCAATCGGGTGGGATGCAGGGTCTGGCGATCGTTGGAAAGAAGACCTGCATGAACCATCCAGGCTTGCTCATTTGGGATTTGAAAGTTGTCAGGATCGAAGGCGGTGGACTCCATCGTTTTGAGTAGGGTTGTCCGCCAGTCATGCTCCCCCTCAAAAAATGGTAGTAGTGACTCAACCGAGCCTTCCCCCACAGAAGACTGGCTCACCGTTACTTTGAATTGGTTGGCGGCTTCACCAGGAGCAAGATATAGCTCGAACAGTTCCATCCACTTACCTCAGTACAGTCGCTAGAATTGGTCGCCAAGCCGACTGCCATCCTCAACGGTCTTCATCAAGCCTTCCAGATTTTGAGCAACGAACTCTTTTAACTGTTCGGGATGTCGTTTGCGGTACAAATCTAACAGCATTTCTTTAGTTAACAGTGGCGAGAGAGTGACTTTCACTTTCTGAACATCATCCCGGCTACCGCCGCCCCCAACTTCCAGGACGTAGATTTTGACTCCACCTTTGCCTTCCTTCTTCACCGTTACCTGCAATTCCAGTTCTACTGAGTCTACTGCCAGGAGGGGAAAATCTACACCTTCACTCTCGGCAGGTGTCAACAACTCCTGTTTCACTTGTTGAATCAGTTCTGCCAGCCCAATTCCAGCCGGGTTCTCATCTGCCATCTCGAACCTCCAAACGGTGAATCTTGAGTGAATATCATCATTCTCAGCCTCACCATACACGATTAGGACTTACGCATTTGCCCCAACCCCAACGCTGGGGGCCTTCATTGGCTCGGTTCCCCCAAAAGTGGGGGCTAGGCTGTGTTTTAAAACTCCTAATCGCTTCGTTGCTGAAGCTTCTGCCCCCCAAATCCCCCAAGATTGGGGACTTTGAAGCCTGTTTGAAAGCCCCCAGAATTGGGGGTGGGGGGCTTTCAAGGGTTTTAAAACACGCCCTAGGGGGCGAAAGATGACCGCTTTTGCGTAAGTCCTTACGATATTATCTAACCATCAATTAAGGTGTTAGAACCTTACGTAGTGATTTTTACTGGTTCTGGAAAAATCACTGCGATGTTCTGGTGTGGAGCAGCAGCAATGGTAGAGCGACGCAGGCGGCTTTTGGTTTGGCAACGTTGGAGCTTCAGACTGTTCTGCTGTTTTCTCGCAGTCCTGACGAGCTTTTTGACGTTGGTGACCCCGATCGTTGGAGTAGTGGCACAAGATCGCTCCCGCTCACCTCAACCCCAACTGAAGCCTTTCAATGGAAACAAGCCCGAACCTCGGGTTCTCATTGCAGAGGTTGTGGTTCGCAGTGGCAAGGAGAAACTACCAGTCAAGTTTATCGATGAAGTCTATCGAGTCACTCAAACCAAACCAGGAAACAAAATAAACAAGGCGCGACTCCAGGAAGACATCAATGCCATTTTTGCTACAGGTTACTTTAGTAACGTCAAAGCAATTCCAGAGGATACTCCGTTAGGAGTCCGAGTGACGTTTGAAGTCGAACTCAATCCAATCTTTCAAAAGGTGCAGGTAGAAGGAACAACCGTTTTACCAGAGGCTGTGGTTGCAGAGGCATTTAGCAAGCAGTATGGCAGCGTACTAAACCTGGTGCAGTTGCAGGTGGGGATCAAGAAAGTTAATAAGTGGTATCAGGATAAGGGTTATGTCTTGTCGCAAGTTATAGATGCACCAAAAGTAACTCCAGATGGCATTGTCACACTCGCTGTAGCTGAAGGCATCATTGAGCGCATACAGATTCAATTTTTGAAGAAAGATAGCGATCGAAAAGATGCTAGAGAGTTTCCAGCGCGAGGAAGAACGTCTGTCAAAGAAATTTTAGCTAAGTCCACCGTTAAAGTAGGAGAAGTTTTCGATCGTACAAAAGTTGAAGCTGAGATTAAACGAATACTTGGTCTTAATCTAGTTGAAGACGTGAGGCTTGCTTTAGAACCGGGACAAGACCCGCGCAAGGTGGTGATTGTCCTTAAAATGATTAATGAATACACTGCCTTACAACGGGCAGCCGCCGCAGCGCTCGATTTGCAAGGTCAGGATAATAGCATTAGCGCGGTTAATCAGTACAAAAAAGTGCTTGAGTTGGCAAGAAGTAATCATTCTAAAGCAGATGAAGCGTTCACTTTGGAAAATATTGCCCATATCTACAAAGAAAACAAGAACTATCGGCAGGCAAAAGATTCCTACCATCAGGCATTAGAAATCTTTCAAGGCTTTAATGCTCGTTTGATGGAACTCATTATTTATATTAGTTTAGGAGAAGTTTATCGTCAGCTAGGAGAACCTGATAAGGCATTAGATGCATACCAGCGAGCATTTCAAATTCAGTCTTCACTTAAGGAAACCTCTGAATCATTCGTTCTGTTTGGCTCACTTCCCAAGAAGTATTATTTCCTGACCGACAAGGAGGAGCTAGGGCCGTATCGATTGGTTAGTTATTTGCAAAAGCCCGCTTTACTTTTTGATCTAGCTACTACCTATGCAGCGATCGGTAGCTATCAGCAAGCGTTTTATGTTCTCGATAACGCCTATCCTGCCCTGACAAATTCTCTCACCAAATTGAACGAGGAACTTTCTCAGTTACTTCATGAGCAATACAAAACGTTTTATGAAAAATTTGAAAATGAAATTAACCAAACGTTCTCTCGTCTCTCTGAAATTCTCATCTTACTGCCGTACAATCTTCTTTACTCCAGCGTCGGCGATCCGGTAGAAGGAAGAATTTATACGGAACAAGCGCAAAAGAAAACTCAAGCGTTATTGGATATCTGGAAGCACTCGATTAATGAAAAGGACACCGATAAAGTTACTCAGTCTATTAAGCTGGCTTTAGACTTCATAAGTTTCTTGCTTGAAGAAAAGAAGAATGATCAAGAAGTAGCGGCCCAGGCACAACGACTTGGCGAATCATTGAGCGCATTAATGAGTGAGACAGACGATAAAAGCTTGCAATCACTAATCCCTGCGGTTCGACCTTACGTTTCATTACTTTTAAGTAGTTTGGGTAAGTTAGATAATGATGAACAATCGTTGCTCATTTCAGATCAAGTCCTGAAGCTGTTAGATGCTTCTCAAAACGGTTCAGGTAAGCAGCCCGACTGGCTAAACTCTAGCGTTCCCTGGATCAAGTCGCTCATGTTCGACCAGCAAGGAGCCGCTTATTTTAGATTACGTCGCTACCGAGAGGCACTAGTAGCCTACCGTCAAGCCGCAGAAGCATCTGGCTCCAGGCAAAATCCAGCCGCTCAGACAACTCCTAGCAAAAATTCTGCCACTCCAAGTGTCAGTGTTTCTGTATCATCAGACTTTGCTTCGCTGTTGCCGTTCTTCCAATCTGCCCAAAGCGCTTCCAGACTGCTAGCCGTTGGTAAAACCTATGAAGCCCTCAACGAACCTGAAAACGCTCGTGCATCCTACGATCAATTCCTAAAACTCCCTCCTACCTCTAGAAGTACGCTAGGAAGTGCTGAAGCCAATTATGGGATTGCTAAAGCGGAACTGCTGCTTGGTAGTGCTGCTAAAGCAAAGGCTGGGATTGAGACAGCGATCGCCAATAGCGAACGGCCTCCTACTACTCTGACTGGAAAAAGCTATGGACCTGGATTCGCCTCTGCCGAAATGAAATACGGATATGGGCTGAAGGCTGAGGGAGGAGGTAATAGGGGTTCGATCGCGGCTAGCTTTGTTCTCTCCAGTGCAACCTTAGATCCCTACACAGCCACTTCAGACAAACCCGATCCGGCTAATCCGTGCAGTACCATCTCAACGTACTTCGCCTGCAAGCAGAACTATTTTGAGTTCTACATCAACTTGCTGCTCAAACAACAGCAGCCCGACGACACTGGAGCTTTTGAGGCAAGTGAGCGTGCCCGTACTGTGACAACTGATGTGTTCCGAGCCAGTGATACGGTTCCAGCCAATCAAACGTCTGAGAACCCACCCAACGGCAAGCCGACCAACTCAAATCGTCAGCCAGGGCGGACTCGTCCAGCCCATTTGCCCGAAATTCAGGCACTTCTGGATGACAAGACTCTGCTCCTGGAATATTTTTTGGGAGACAAGGAAAGCTATGTATGGGTAGTGTCTAAAGATTCCCTCAAGACCTACTCTTTGCGTGGACGCGCAACCATTGAAGCTAAAGGACGAGAATTTTACGATCTGCTCACGGCTCCAACAGGCAGGGTTCGTCCTCAAACCACTGCCAAAGTCGGGAAAGAACTCAGCGCCATGATTTTGGGGCAGATCGCTGACCAACTGGGACAGAAACGGTTGCTTGTTGTGGGTGATGGCATTCTGCAATACATTCCCTTCAGCACGTTGCCTGATCCTGCTGCAACATCTGACTCCAACCCTGATGCACTCAAGGGTGAGTTTGCTCCTTCTATGCAACCCCTGCTAGTCAATCATGAGGTTGTTAACTTGCTCTCTGCCTCAGCAATGGTCGAACTTCGCCAGAATAAAAGCAGCCGTCCAGCGCCAACGAAAGAACTGGCAGTCTTTGCTGACCCAGTATTCAACTACGAAGATAAACGGGTCAATCAAACGGCTCTGGCACGATCCAAACGCCAGACTCACACGATTCTGTCCCAACCAGGGGAGCCGATTTACAATGCATTGCCTGGGACGAAACAAGAAGTGGAGCAAATTTCTCAGTTTGTGGCTCCAGAGCAGCGATCGCAGTTCTTGGGCTTTGATGCCAATTATGAAACCGCGATTAGTGACACGTTAAAACAGTATCGCCGCATCCACTTTGCCACACATGGATTCTTTAACATCAAAGCTCCAGAACAATCGGGCATTGTGCTATCAGCCATTCGTAAAAATGGCGAACTACAGCAAGGCTCGATCACACCCGCCGCTACTCTCAAGATGGATTTGTCCGCAGCCGATCTGGTTGTGTTGAGTGGATGTCGTACAGGGCTAAGTGGAGACCTGATTCGGGAAGGCTTGACTGGGCTAACAGGTGGCTTAATGGCGGCTGGAGCAGAGCGAGTGGTTGTCAGCTTATGGAGCGTCAATGACGAGGCAACTGAAAAGTTGATGACCTTGTTCTACCGAAACATGTACAAAAACAAGCTTTCTCCCGCTCAAGCGCTTCGATCAGCCCAACTGTCCCTATGGCAAGATGAGCGCTGGCAAACGCCCTATAATTGGGCTGCGTTTAACCTCTATGGCGAATGGGAATAGTGCAACTGAGGCTGGGCTTTCGCGAACCTTGAAGTTTTAAACCAGGGATTTGGCATTGGCTGGCCGATCGCTCAACACTCCGAGGGTTCGATCAGCCAGCGTCGTTCAACCGATCGCACTATGAATCTCAACAGCGACGCTCAGAATACCTTCAGTGACGTTTCAAGTCTACGGATGACTCTCTGCACTTCAATGCTTCCTGGCTAACGTCAATCCATCGCCGATCGGCACCATGCTGAGGCTCACTCGTTCATCTTGATGCAACTTCTGGTTAAAGGCACGAATGCTGTTTGTGCTGTTGTCTTGCACTGTGGGATCAGCGACTTGCCCATACCAGAGCACATTATCGATCGCCACCAGTCCGCCCGATCGCACCAGTTGCAGCGATCGCTCGTAATAACCCTCGTAATTACCCTTATCCGCATCAATAAACGCAAAATCAAACGTGCCTGCCTGTTCTGCTGCCAGCAATGCATCCAACGTTTCTAGCGCGGGGGCAATGTGGAGGTCAATTTTGTCGGCAACTCCAGCTTGCTGCCAGTAGCGGCGGGCGATCGCCGTATACTCTTCGCTCACATCACAGGCCACCACTTTGCCATCAGTTGGCAAGGCCAGCGCCACTACCAGAGAACTGTAGCCAGTAAACACGCCAACTTCCAGCGTTTTCTTCGCGCCCATCAGTTGCACCAGCAGCGCCATGAACTGTCCTTGCTCTGGCGAAATCTGCATGCGGCTCATAGAATGCTGGGCAGTTTCTTGCCGTAGCTGGGTGAGAATCTCCGGTTCCCGCAAGGAAACCGAATGGAAGTAATTGTAAAGTCGATCGTCGAGGTTGATTGATTGGCTGGACATGGGGAGAGGAGAGAAGGTAAAGGATAAAAGGCAAGGGCTTGGAGTTTGAGTGGGCAAGCTTTGAACTTGGTGTATCGAGCCTGGAGATCGGAAGGTCGAGGTTTGAACTCGGAAGGTGAAGTGCTGAACTCGAAGTGTCGAGCTTGGAGGGGGAAAGGTGGGGCTTGGAGGCTGGTGTACCAAGCTTAGAACTCGAAACGTCGAGCTTGGAACTCGAACGATGGAGCTTGGAACTCGGAACGTCGAGCTTGGAACTCGAACGATGGAGCTTGGAACTCGGAACGTCGAGCTTTGAGGCCGGAGTGTCGAGGCGTGAACTCGGAAAGTCAAAATTTAGGCTGAAAACCTCCTATTCTGCACTTCACTCCTGACTCCTGACTCCTCTCCCCTTACGCCTCCCCCCTCACCTTTTCTGCAATCCTCAACTTAGCCGATCGCGCTCTCACATTTTCCGCCACTTCATCCTCCTGCGGCAGAATGGGCTTTTTAGTCAGCACGTTTAGTCGCTCCGACTCACGGAAGCGATGTTTGACAATGCGGTCTTCGAGGCTGTGGAAGCTGATGATAGCGAGTTTGCCACCCGGTTTGAGCCAGTGAGGGGCGCGATCGATGAAGGTTTCCAACACGCTTAATTCTTGGTTGACGGCAATTCTCAACGCCTGAAAAACACGGGTGGCGGGATGAATGCGCCCGTAGCGATAGGCTTTGGGCACCGAGTAGGCGATCGCCTCTGCCAGTTCTGTCGTCGTTTCAAACGGTCGGCGTTCGACAATGCGGTGGGCAATGCGGCGTGAAAGCCGTTCTTCACCGTAGGTGTAGAAGATGTCTGCCAGCTTCGCTTCATCCCAGTGGTTAATTATCGCGGCAGCAGTCAGGTCTTGCTGCTGATTCATCCGCATATCCAACGGGGCCGTGTGGCGAAAACTGAAGCCGCGATCGGGAATGTCAAACTGCGCAGAACTCACGCCTAAATCTGCCAAGATGCCATCGAACTGCTGCTCTCCTGGCTGAAAATGCGCAAAATTGGTGTGTTGAAACTGAACGCGCCCGTTAAAGGCTGACAATTTGGTCTGGGCGGCTGCGATCGCTTGCTCATCTTGATCGATCGCCGTCACCTGTACCTCTGGAGCCGCTGCCAGAATCAACGCGCTGTGTCCACCTCCACCCACCGTTGCATCCAGGTAATGCCCGCCCGATCGCACACCCAACCCGTCTAGCACCTCACGACTCAGGACGGGAATATGCACAAAAGCGGCAGCTAGCGACGGATCAGGTAAATCAGTCGCCTCGTGGGGTGAATCTTGTAGAGATGCCATGCAAGGGGTAGGTGAGGAATCAGGAGTCAAGAGTCAGGAAAGACAAGAGCGTTCGACCCTACTCTATCGTTTTCCGCTCAAAGCTTGATGCGTTGTCGTCAGCTTAGACACCTTCTCTGGGCGAACAGTCCGTATAATCTAAGAGAACACGCATAAGTTCTTGGTTTTTAGTGGTTAGGTGTTAGATATGCTCTTCGCTAACAGCCAGCAACTAAAAACGAACCAACTGCTCACACGGGAGATTGTCCAGCTATGACAATGATCGAGACGAAGACAGAACCTATGGTGATCAACATGGGTCCTCACCATCCCTCGACGCACGGCTGTTTTCGCCTGGTTGTGACGCTGGATGGTGAAAATGTGATCGACTGTGAGCCTGTGTTGGGCTACCTGCATCGAGGCATGGAGAAGATTGCTGAAAACCGTACCAACATCATGTACGTCCCTTACACCAGTCGGTGGGACTACTATGGCGGGATGTTTAATGAGGCTATTACCGTCAATGCAGTCGAAAAATTAGCCAACGTCCCCGTACCCAAACGCGCTAGCTACATTCGCGTCATCATGCTGGAACTGGGACGCTTGGTCAACCATTTGTTGTGGCTTGGCCCTTTTGTGGCTGACCTCGGTGCCCAAACGCCATTCTTTTACACCCTGCGCGATCGCGAGATGATTCTCGACCTGTACGAAGCGGCGACGGGCTACCGGATGGTCAATCACAACTATTTCCGTATTGGTGGCGTGGCGGCGGATGTGCCCTACGGCTGGATTGATAAGTGCTCCGACTTCTGCACGTATATGATGCCAGTCGTGGATGAGTACGAGCGGCTGATTACCAACAACCCCATCTTTCGGCGTCGGCTGGAAGGGGTTGGCGTGCTGAGCCGCGAAGAAGCGATTAACTGGGGTTGTTCTGGGCCGATGCTCCGGGCTTCTGGCGTGCAGTGGGATTTACGTAAAGTGGATCACTACGAATGTTACGACGACTTTGACTGGAAGGTTGCCTGGGCAACGGAGGGTGACTGCCTCGCACGCTACGTGGTACGGATGGCAGAAATGCGCGAGTCGATCAAGATCATTCAGCAGGCGATCGCGGGGCTACCGGGCGGGCCTTTCGAGAATCTGGAGGCTAAGCGCATCGAGTCGGGACCGAAGTCAGAATGGAACGAGTTTGACTACCAGTACATTGGCAAAAAGATTGCACCTACGTTCAAGATTCCCAAAGGCGAACATTACGTCCGACTGGAAGCGGGTCGTGGCGAAATGGGGATCTTCATCGTTGGGAACGATAATGTTTTCCCCTGGCGCTGGAAAATCCGTCCGGGTGATTTCAATAACCTCCAGGTGCTTCCCAGTTTGGTGAGAGGCAACAAGGTTGCTGATATTTTTGCCATTCTGGGCAGCGTTGACGTGGTGATGGGATCAGTTGATCGTTAACCGATAATCCCGTTAGGGACACGGCAGGTAGGGACATGGCAGTGCTATGTCCCTACTTCTTTTAGTGCTGCTGAACACGATCGCCAACCACGATCGCCTTCATCCAAAGCATGACAGCAATTTGCGGCTGAACCTGCTAGAACAGAGGTGTACGCAATCGGATGCAAGCTATGAACTGGCGATCGCGCTTGGCAGCGGTAATCGCACTTTCTCTGGGGGCAGTTGGGTTTGTGGGTGTTTCAGCGCAAGCGGTGAAATTAGCCAATGGCACGACCGCTTTTGTGCAGCCACCCCGTTTAGACGGCGCGATCGCCACGCAAAAAACCGCTCGCTTTTTAGGATCAACGTACTATTTCACGCTGACACTGCCTGCAACGGCGGGAGAACCGCTGCAAAAAGTGGTCATCTCCCCCCAAGAAGCACCCGATCGCGTGTACTTTGATGTCAACCAGACCGAAGCATTTGAAGGCACTGCCGAACGAGAAGGGACCAAGATACCGCTACAGACGGTCACTCAAGATGCAAAAACACAGGCGATTACCGTCATGTTTGATCCTGCGGTGGCGGCTGGTAAGACACTGACCATTGGGCTGCGCGCTGACCGTAATCCAGATATAGGCGGTACCTACCTGTATGGTGTCACCGCCTTTCCACCTGGAGAGCAAGCCTATGGGCAGTTCTTAGGCTATGGCCGTATCCAGATTTACGATAACGGCCAAAACTCTTCCTTTCGCCGCTAAAGCTGAATGTCTCTAAAGGGGGTGCAGGTGTTGAGATCAGGGCTTCGCTTTGAACATTACCACCGAGTATCGAGGAAAAAGGCAACATGAACATCAGCAAATGGTGCGTAAGTGCCGTGCTAGCGCTATCGGCAAGTGGTTTGTGTCTTGGCTTACCAGCGCAGGCTGTGCAGTTAGCAGACGGCAGAACTTACTTCGTGCAGCCACCCCGGTTTGAAGGGGCAACGGCAACACAGAAAACGGCATATTTCTGGGGATCGACTTACTATTTCACGCTATCGATACCAAAGAACGCTGGTGAGTCGTTGCAAAAGGTCATGATTGCGCCAGAAGATGGCCCCGATCGTGCCCGGTTTGATGTCAGCCAAACAGAAGTGGGGGCGAAAACAGGCGATCGTGAAGTGAGAGTACCACTCAGGGAGGTCATTCAAGATCCGAAAACCCGTGAGATCATGGTCACGTTTAACGAACCTGTAGCACCGGGCAGTGTAGTCAGAATTGGGCTCTACGCTGTTCGCAACCCAGATGTGGGTGGCGTATACCTGTATGGCGTGACAGCCTATCCCACAGGAGAACAGCCCTACGGTCAATTCTTAGGGTATGGCCGCATCCAAATTACCGACCCCAGTTTCTTCCGTCGTGGGTTCTTTTAGATGACCCGCTGCGATGCAGTCATCAATGACCTGTTGCACAACGGTCCACAATGCTGGCGCGCCAACCTGAATGGGAGCCATCCGCTGAAGCACTTTATCGCTGGTGACCTGGTGCAGTTTCCAGGTATGTCCGCCCGTTTGCTGGTTGTTGAGGAGGGGCTGAAGGCGATCGAGCGCGGCTGCAAATTGGGCAGCAGGCGTTTCCTGGGCTTCAAACTCATCCCACAAGGCACGAAAAGCTACAGCCTGATCGGGTGGCAACAAACCAAAGAGGCGATCGGCGGCCTGAGTTTCGCGATCGGCTTTGCTCTGGTTGCCCTGCTCGTCGTAGCAAAATGTGTCGCCTGCATCGATTTCCACCAGATCGTGCAGCAGCAGCAGTTTGATCACATGCAGGACATCGATCGAGGCTGGTGCATATTCGGCCAGGACGATCGCCATCAGCGCAATGTGCCAGGAATGCTCAGCGCTATTTTCGCGACGGGAGCCATTCGTGAGTAAGGTTTGTCGCAGCACTTGCTTGAGCTTATCAACTTCAATCACAAACTGAATCTGCTGTGCGAGTCGAGCGGACGGCATGCAAATCTCCTTTAAGGACTGCCCAATAGCGACAATGAGTAAGACGGCTGGTGTTGCCTATAAAACTGCTGAATAGCGAACATAGGCGTGATTGATCTGGTGGAAAAGACGATGGAAGGGTGTGGTGGCCGCGCTACTCCAAGTCGTCAAACCACCGCTCCAAATCCGCGATCACGTTGAACGACAAGAGCGCTTCACCTAGAGTCTCTAGCTGCTCCAACGACAGAGTTTCGATGCGTGAGCGAAGTGTCGCTGGAACATCTCCAACTTGGCGCGTCAGCAAGCGGAGGACGAGCGATCGTTCTCCTTCTTGTCGTCCTTCTTGTCGCCCTTCTTGTCGTCCTTCTTGTCGTCCTTCAGCTTTGATAGCTTGATAGGTGACTGACTCTTGCATCACATCCCTCCGCAAGACTTGTTGAATCGCTGCCTGCTCCAATAGTAGCCCAGCTAGAATGAACGTTGAGGCTGCCACATTGCTCTGGGTGCGGGCATCCGCAATCTGATCAATTTTTTGCGCGACTTGCTGAAGCGTGCCAAGGCGATCGGCTGTTTGACTTAAGACAGCAAAGGGTAACAAGCCAGGAGACTGGAGGAACGCATGAGTCGGTTGTTCCCACAAACGGATGACTGTAAACTCGTGACGAGTGCTTTCCAGCTCAAATGTCGTTTGCCGTGCTCGATCGGAAGTCGTTGGCTGTAAGTAAAGCACCACCTGTCGCATCCGTTTGTGAGGAAAGCGGCGATAGACCCGCAAGCGGTAATCAACCATGCGAAAGGGAATGTCTGGCTTGGGCTGTGTTTGGAACTCTAGATGCAACACCACTGTCTCGGCTTGCAGCAAGATCAAAGCATCAGCGCGGATTGGCTCTAACGAGAGTTCCGATGGACTTAGCTCCGTGAGCGTGATGGGTTCTCCAAGCAGCCAGGTGGCGAAATCGGTGGGAAAGGCTTCCACCAAAAATTTGCAGATGTTGTCGAACATCGTGTCATTGTGACATAGCCTTTACCATTCCTTCATCTTGATGGGGCAATTCGATCGATCAACAGGTCAATGCGTTCTACTGATGGATTGATTCGCTTACTTGATGAAGCAATTTACCGATTCAACGAATTAATGCGCGTTCTCGACGAGTTGATTCGCCTGGTCGATGCGGCGATTCGTTTTCTGAAGGGGACGATTGATCGCTCAATGGCATAAAACTGATTCAGGTAGGCAGTGATTGCACAGGCTCATGTAACAGGCTCATATAGATGGGGGGCACTCATTGCCAAGATAGCCTTACGTGTTGAGCGTATCCTCGCCAGGATAGGGGGTGAGAATTTCGACGCCTGTATCGGTAACGGCGATCGTGTGTTCGCACTGAGCAGAAAGTTTGCGATCGCGCGTCACTGCCGTCCACTTATCGGCGAGGACTTTCACTTCCCAGGTGCCTTCGTTGATCATCGGCTCGATGGTGAACACCATGCCTGAGCGCAGTTTTTTGCCCGTACCGGCTTTGCCGTAGTGGGGAATTTGAGGCGCAGTATGAAAGATTTTGCTGATGCCGTGTCCCACAAAATCTTGCACCACTGAGAACCCTTGCGATTCTGCATACTCCTGAATGGCTGCACCAATGTCGCCAATCTTGGCACCGGGCTTCACCGCAGCAATGCCTCGACGACGGCATTCATCGGTGACTTCGACGAGTTTACGGGCGATCGAAGACGGCTCGCCAACAAAAAACATCCTGGACGTATCGCCGTGATAGCCGTCCAAAATGACCGTGACATCAATGTTGATGATGTCGCCATCTTTCAGAATTTGCTTAGCGTTTGGAATGCCGTGACAAACCACCTCATTCACACTGGTGCAAATGGATTTGGGGAACCCTTTATAGCCCAACGGGGCACTCTTCGCCCCATGCGCTTGAGTCCATCGTTCGGCTTCGTCGTTGAGTGCGAGGGTGCTCACACCGGGCTGCACCAGGGAAGAAAGGTGATGCAACAGTTCTGCTGCCAGGTGTCCCGCCTGACGCATTTTGTCGATTTCCCTTGGGGACAGGAGAGTAATGACTTCGCGTTCCATAGACCACTATTCTACTGACAAAGGGCTTGCAACGGGCGGAGTTCTGCGGGAGTTAGATCGCGCCATTGACCGGGGGCGAGTCCGGTGAGTTGAAGGTGCCCGATCGCCGTCCGCACCAGTCGCAACGTGGGAAAATTGACTGTAGCTGTCATCCGACGCACCTGTCGATTACGCCCTTCTGTCAGCGTTAGTTCTAACCATGCTGTCGGCACCGTTTTACGAAACCGAATGGGCGGATCGCGTGGCGGCAACGCTGGTTCTTCTGCCAATAGCGTGACCGTCGCTGGACGTGTTTTAGTGCCCTGAATGATTACCCCCTGCCGTAGCTGTTGCAGCGCCGCCGCATCGGGCACTCGCTCGACCTGCACCCAATAAGTACGCGGATGCTGAAACTTGGGGTCACTCAAGCGATGCTGCAAGGAGCCGTGATTGGTCAGCAGGAGCAGTCCTTCACTGTCACGATCGAGCCGCCCCACTGGATACACGCCCGTCACCGGAACGTAGTCTTTGAGCGTGCGCCGCACCCCATTTGAGCCGTCATCCGTAAACTGGCACAGCACATCATAGGGTTTATAGAACAGCAGGTAGCGGTAGGGCACAGGCTTAGAAGCAATATCAACGAAGGGTTCGTCTATTTTGGCTGAGGGCGAAGCGGCGGGTTGGGCTTGAGAGGACTAAACTCGCAAACGTAGGGAAACATGACGCTCATGCGGGCATCGTAGCCGACGTATTGACCGCTGGCATCGTAAACCTGATCGCGATTGTTGCCACATCGGGCATACCAGGTCAGGCTTCTCGCTGTGCTGATAGGGCGCACCAAAAAATATTGCTTGTCGCCAGTCGCGCTCTGCCCTCGGTTCACAACAACGTCGCCGTAACCGGGGAGATTTGAGAAGAGTTTTTCATTGGGGCCAAGCGCAATGGTTTCGGGACGGGGGCCGCGTCGCACCACCCATTGCGTCGTTTGGTTGGCGTTAGTCACAAAGCAGTAGCCCGCCGCACCATACGGCTTAACGCTCCAGTCCAGCAAATAACCATAGGCCGTACGTTGGCTGATTTTGACAATGAGTTGATTACCCGAAACGCGATATTTACTCGCCGTAAAGCTACCACAGGCACCGATTTTGTCTGCGCCGGGGGCGATCGCGCCAGCAGGCATGGTCATGAGGACAGCCGAAATGCCTGACATTAAAAAACTAAAGCGTTTAAACATGAGCTTTTCGATCGCGTGTCGCACTAAAGCACTTTTCCAACGTTGCTTGAGGCTAGAGCCATGACAGCACCAGGGCTTTTAGACATTCACAGCCAAACGCCTTCAGGATTTTATCAAGGCAAGAGGTAAAGTGCCATCGCCCTGTTGAGCAGCGCATGGATGGGTGGAGGCGTCAACGAGTCGTTCAGTACAGGCACTCAGCCACCCATTGCCCCATTCACTAAAGCTAACAATCTGTTAGATGATCCGAAAGCGCGCGGCTGACGGTCTGCCAGCAAGGTCACACCAATGCTTCAAGCCACCGGACATAAACGCTGGAGCATGACCTTCAACTGTTCTGCATCTTCTAGATACAACACATACTCATGGTCGCCGATCGGGACGTTTTGTCCTTCCAGATCGTCCCCGTACTGCTCCGCCAGGATGAGAATCGGTACATCACGAGCAGGTTTTGTGTTTTCACGAATTCTTTGCCCGATCGCCAGCGTCGCCTCAATTGGTTGCTTGTATTGATTGAGTAGGATGAGGCCAAACTGTTGATGGACTCCCTGCGATCGCTGTATCGCATCGGCTTCGTCCAGCGCCATAATGACGTCATACCCCCAATTTTGCAGATTAGTCTTCAAACTGGGCCGGACATCGTTATCGGGTTCAACGACAAAAAGGCGAGGTGATAGAGTGTGTCGCTGGTTCATTGTTCGTAAGAGGAAGGACAAAAGGCAAGCTGCGTTTGACTTATTATGATTCCCTCAACAGGCGCGCATACTCCGCTTGAGTGGCTTTAAAGCATTCACAAGCAGAGGCTTCTAGCGCCGTCTGGTTGAAGATTTGAACCTTACCCCGCCGATATTGAATCAGTTTGCGCTCTTGCAGCCGTTGCGCCGCCTGCGTCACCCCCGATCGCCGCACGCCCAGCATCTCAGCAATAAACTCCTGCGTTAGAGGCAGGTAATTGGACTGAATGCGCGTTTGCGTTTCAAGCAACCAGCGCGGCAGGCGTTGATCGAGCGTATGAAGTGCGTTGCAAGCCGCCGTTTGCGAAACCTGCGCCAAAAATGCCTGCGTATAGCGTAAGAGCAACTCATATAGTTCAGCATGACGCTCGAACTCTTGACGCAAGATCTGAGCCTCAATTTTCATCGCGTCGCCTCCAACTTGGGCGATGTAGGTCGTCTGTGTGCTTTCACGTATGCCCATCACAGCATTAAGACCTAACACTTCCCGACTGCCGACCATCCCAACCTCTGCTGTCATCCCATCTTGCATGGCAAGCGTGATTGAGAGGAGACAGTTAAGCGGGAAATAGACTTGGGTCAAGGGTTCGCCAGGATGGTGAATGATCGTACCTTGAGATAAAGTGACTTGATCAAGGTGAGGCGTCAATCGATCGTGTACATCCGCCGGGAGCGCGGCCAGTATTTGATTTTCAGCGGTCATAGAAGCCTCAAAAACAGGGTGGTAGGACTTACGCAAAAGCGGTCATCTTTCGCCCTCTAGCTCCCAATTCATAGCCCTTTAGTCATTCAAGAAAGCAGGGTGGTTTCATGTATCAGAAGAAAAAAGGTTGGCAACAGATTGTGGAGCGGATGAAACAGATAACCCAAACAAAAAGCCACCTAATACCAATTTGAATTGAAAATGCGACACATCCTGTAGGGGCAAGGCAATGCCTTGCCCCTACCCACCGATTGATCTGTAGCCGTCATTCTTTAAATCGGTATAACCCATCCATTTCAGCGGTTTGCCATCCGTTGCTCATTTGATTTCCTTGTATGAAACCACCCTGCTTTAGTCATTCAAGAAAGGGGAACCAAGCCAATACCCAGAATTAGGAGTTTGGGGGCCAAATGCGTAAGTCCTACTTAATGATCCACAGTAATAGTTGCGAAAGCAAAGATCCGTTCAGTTCCGAACAGTAGAAACGCTCCGTTACACCCACTAACGCTTCAAAGCAACGGTGCGCTTAAGCATTACCAAACCGAAAGGCCAGCAGCGAAGGACGCAGACACAAGTAGGCGAGAGGCCCTAGCAAGGGAACCCATACAGCCACTTGAAAGAGGCGAGAATCGTTTGCCAACCCACGTCGCGCCATATCATCTTGTAACAGCGTGGGGTAGGGGAACAGCACACAGAACAGACAAAAGGCAAGACTCATGCCATACACAAACCGATTGGTCACAAACTCCTGCGCAAAAGCAGCCCAATCGCCACACACAAGGGCAAAAAGCAGCAGCAGCATCGTGCTGATCGTTAAAACGATGCCAGTCTTTTGCGAATCTAGTACAGCCAGCCAGGGATCTTTTTCACCCGCAAAGGATTGATTGGGCTGACGCAACGCCAGGTAGGGAATGAGCGCAATCACGCCAGTGACGATCGAGGCCAGCATAAACATCCACGCCGATAAGGACTGCATTCTGCCATCGGCAAAAATGAGGCAACTGTAGATCAAGAGCCAAATACCCACCAGGCTAAACAGCGACAGAATCACTGGATTAATCGACGGAAGGTGTCCTGTTAATAGCGCTTGCAGGGGTTGAAACGTATCAGGCTGTAAGGGCGGAGCCAAAAACAGCACATAAAGAATGAAACCAAGCCAAATCAACCAGAGTGTCAGCGATCGTGCCATAACAGGCGATCCCCATTGCCTACGCTTGATTGTTAAAGCTGAGTCGGGTCAAATACACCTCCCCAAGGCAGATTGCTCAAGATCTGGAGTGCGATCGCGAGAGCTCTTTGTCGCTAGAGCAATTTAAAGTTTCAATCAAGTCCATCCTGAAATCTCTTGCCGTCCACAGTTTGCTGGTTCATGCTGGGCTAGATGACCCGTTCATTCTCCTGACGTAGCAAATATGCGATCCATTATTTTGACTCTAGTACTTGTGGGTATAGCCAGTCCTGCTCTGTCCGCTACATGCGAAGAAAGCTTTCAGAAAAAAGGTGATTTTTTCAACGGCAGCGCCTTTGCTGCACGAGTTCAGATTGAGGGAGGCACTGTCGAGAAAACGTTTTCCCAGTTGCGTCCCATTCTGGCCCGCGATGGCATCAAGACGATCAGCACTGATACCAGCATGGGCGTGATGAAAGCCGAAAATCCCGCTACAGCCTTTCAGCGTGCCTTGCCGATCGATGTCTATGCCACTGTGGACGGCACTCTGCTCAACGTCGAAATGGTCTTTACCCTTCCGAGTGGGGTGGGCGCTCGTCGAGAGACCGTTAGAGATCACCTATGTAGTGCGCTTAACCAATTGCTGCCCAAAGACGATACAGTGTCGGCTGTGCCAGTGAAGGATGATGCTACGGCGATTGAAGTCGATGCCGCAACTCTCGCGAAACAAGTCAAAGAATCGGCAGACAACCCTGCCCGTCTGCGCTTGAATTTTACTGGCAAAACGTTTCGGGTAAACGGCAAAGTGCTCGACATTGCAGAGAGTGCTGGCTCTTATACAGTATCGTTTGACAGCAGCCAAACCGCACCAAGTAAGGTCTCCACAGACAAGACGAATCGAACGACGGTTTTGTGTACGATGGCTAAAAACCAGGATGCTGCAGTCGCCGCGTTGCAGACCAATCAGCGTGCAACTTTAGTGGGGCGGTTTCAAAGGTTTGACCGCAACGTGAATACCATTCAACTACAAGACTGCATTGGGCGCTAAGTTTTGAGATTTTTCGCTGATCAATTCCAGCTTTAGTGGCGGTTTAATACAACTGGACAAGTTGATATTGGTCAAGCCCAGTCAACAGAACGTGCTGCTGATGCAGATAATACCAAATTAAATTGAAAATGCGGCACACCCTGTAGGGTCAAGGCATTGCCTTGACCCTACCCAGCAATGGATCTGTAGTCATCATTCTTTAAATCGGTATAACCTGAATGTCATCGCCTTGACGAATAAATAACTCATCAGTTACTATTTGTTCATGGCTAGAACTCCAACCATTACCCAGGCTCAGATTCTGGAGGCCGCTCGCGCCGTCTTTTTAGAACAAGGCTTCAACGCGACAACGGTAGATGTGGCAAAGCGTGCGGGTATTTCCAGTGCCAGTATTTTTAAGCACTTCCCCACTAAAGAAGCGCTGTTCTTTGCGTCAATGTCAGACACGAGCCGCGATCGTCTTTGGACAAACGCACTCGAAGCTGACATTGGACAGGGTGATCCGCGATCAGATCTACTCAAAATCGCCTTGCAGACTGCGGCTTACACAGAAGTAATGCTGCCACGCATGATGCTGGCCTGGTCGGTGCGACAACCCGGTGAAATCGTCATGCCGCCTGATGTTGAGTCTGATTTTGCCGCGCTGACTGCCTACCTCGCGCGTGAGATGGCACTTGGACGCATTGCACGGGGCGATCCAACTATTCCAGCGCTCACGTTATTCCATACGGTTGTGGGATTTGTGATGAGCCAAACCCTGCAAAGCACGGCAGTTCACCTTGATACAAGCCGTTTTCTGGAGGATTTTGTCAATCTCCTCTGGCGCGGACTCGACCCCAACGAATAGACCTCGCAAGCTTTTTTCGATTCAAAAATAACTAATCAATTACTTATAAATTCACCTTTTCCATAAACGCTTTCAAGCGCTCACTGACCCTCTGCTCATCAAGACGAAGGACTAAGCACCATGACGGCAACACATCCGAGCATCCACCTCGACCCGGTAGATATTACAGCACCTAGTTTCAGAGCCAATCCGTTTCCAACCTTCAAACGCTGGCGAGCATCCCGGCCTGTTGTGCCCGTTCGAGCGTTTGGGGAACGTGCCTGGATTGTTACTCGCTATGACGATGTAATGGCTGCGCTCACAGACGATCGCCTCGTCAAAGATCGCCGTAATGTTCGAGATCCAACCAAAAAGCACCGAGAGGTGTGGCTACCGGGATTCATCAGACCCCTCCAGCACAACATGCTGGAGACTGACCCACCCGACCACACACGTCTGCGGTCTTTAGTGCATCAAGCGTTTATGCCACGACTAATCGCAAAGATGCAAGCCCGCATTCACCTCCTGGCTCATGAACTGATTGGTCACGTTCAAGCGAACGGCGAGATGGATTTGATCAATGACTTTGCCTTGCCCATCCCAATGGTTGTGATCAGCGAAATGTTTGGCGTGGCTGAACGCGATCGGGCCGCTTTTCACCGTTGGTCAAATGTTGCGGTGAGCGTGACTAAACCCCTTGACGGTGTGCTGGCAATCCCCAACTTGTACCAACTCGTGCGGTTTCTGCGCCGATTGTTCCACGAACACCGCCTTAACCCACAGGATGATTTAACGAGCGCCCTGCTGCAAGCCGAAGCTGAAGGCTCGCAATTAGCCGAAGACGAACTCATTGGGATGGTGGGGATTTTGCTCAGCGCGGGTCACGAAACAACCGTCAACTTAATTGGGAACGGAGTGTTGGCCTTGCTGACGCACCCAGCAGACCGCGATCGCCTTCGCGCTGACCCCACCCTGATGAAAGCTGCGATCGAAGAACTGATGCGCTACAGCCCTCCTGTCTTGTTTGCCACCTCTCGCTATGCCCGTGAAGATCTGACGATCGCGGGTACTCAGATTCCCAAAGGCGAGATGGTGCTGGCGGCATTGGGATCAGCGAATTACGACGAATCAAAATTTGAAGATCCAGAAACCCTTATGCTCGATCGACCCAACAATCAGCACGTTGGTTTTGGCTCAGGTATACACTACTGCCTGGGTGCGCCCCTCGCACGACTGGAAGCCAGCATTGCGTTTCAGGTACTTTTTGAGCAGTTGCCCAAGCTCCGACTCGCCGTTCCGCCTGAACAGTTGCGCTGGCATTCGAGCCTGATTACCCGTGGCGTAAAAGCCCTTCCCGTCAAGTTCTGACTTGACCAAACACTAAATGGGGAAAAGATAGAGATACTACTGATGCAAATGTTACGTCAAAGGGGACGATCGTTAAAAGTTCATCGCTCTATGTACCTACAAATTTGCAAGACGGGCTTCTACTGTGTCATTACATCAAAATCGTTGCTGAAGATTTCACAGGTATAGCGGCATGGCGGTCTGGTCGGTATCAAAGGCTCTGTGCCCTACGAATCATCTGTGAAACCTCTTTACTAGCATTTAGACTCGTCAGTTCCATCTCTGGGTGTTGCTTTTTGAAAACGCGAAAAACTTCATCTGCAAATGCTTGACCGATCGCTTCTATACCCAAAAAGTCAAAGACAACTACTTTGAAGTTATCAACTCCAGCAAGTAGCCGTTTTGCTTGAGAACGTGACACTAAGCGCTCATCGCCATATTAAGCAAGACGAACTGGCACCACTGTCTTCGTAGAAGCATAGTCATCATCTGAGGAAAACTGATCGAAAACTTGTTTAGAAGTTCTCGATGTATTGTTGTTGAGCTTCATGCAAACCAGTGTTCCAGTTTGAAACCGATTTTCTTCTACAATCCAGTCTTCTGAATCATTGAACTCGTGCGAGAAGTAGACATTTCCAGAGCGGATGACAAATTCGTCGAACATACGCGATGTAAAAAAGATACCCTGACCACTATGACGATCTGGATCAGTTGTAAGCTTACCCTTCGCTAGTTCAAGCACTGCATGACGCTCATCATCAAGGCACAACTCTCTGGATTTTCTTAAAAATTCCTTCTCCGTCATCAACGATAAAAATCCCAGTATCGACTGCTGTTCTCTCAACTTGAATGATGACCTTGGTACCAGATGAATGATCGATAGCGTTATTCAACATCTCAGTAAAGCCATACACCCAGACTTCTTTGACGTTATCAAGTAGATCGGATACTAAAGGTTTGATATCGGAATCCCAAACAACATCTTCTTCGAGCTTGCTATTTAGCTGATATGTCTGCATCCATTCAATTAATGGATGTAGTTTTTAGATTCTACTTTTCGTAGACCCTTCAGCCGCAATCGCTTTTTGTTCAACTAAACGTTGAATGTGCTTACTAACGGCTTGCCTGCTAATGCCGAACATTTGAGCAGTCAACGTAGCAACGTCGTTTGGATGCTCTTCTAGGTTCGTCAAGATAAACTGACGAATCTGCTCCCCTCGTTGACGAACCTTGACCATTAGCGTTTACCCACCCACAGCGTCAACCTTATCACTCCTTATTGTCAACCTTACGCTGTTATTGTCAACCTTGAATGCTGTGATAGTCGAACATTTCCTATTTGATGAGTCGGTAGCGACCGATCGCCGTCAGTGAAAAGTGCTGTTGATAGAGGTGGTACTTCAGGTAAAAGTGGCAGGGAAAGCCCGTACCTGTGAAGTAGTCTTCATCCCAAGTACCATCGGGTCGCTGGGTTTGCAGGAGGTATTGAATGCCGCGATCGATCGCCTCCATTGCATACGTCCCAACGGCATCACCTGCTGCCATCAACCCAAGCAGCGCCCAGGCCGTTTGCGATGCGGTACTGTCTCCCTGCCCTTTCAGCGACGGATCGTTGTAGCTAAAGCAGGTTTCGCCCCAGCCACCATCCGCATTTTGGCATCCGGCTAACCAACGTGCACCCCGCTCAATTTCTCGCTGATGCGTCTTCGGTGCCACCAACGACAACGCTGCTAACACCCCGCTCGTCCCGTAAATGTAATTCACACCCCAACGACCAAACCAGCAGCCTTCGGGTTCTTGCTCGGCGCGGAGGTAGGAGAGGGCGCGATCGAGAGCGGGAGTGGGGAGTAGGGAGTGGGGAGTGGGGGGAGAGTAATGAGTCTTGAGTTCTAAGTTTTGAGTTTTGAGTTCTAAGCTTTGAGTGGAAGCTGATGGCTGACCGCTGACCGCTGACCGCTGACTGCCTTCCAACTTCCCCACCATCTCCAGCACTCTCGCGGTTACATCTGCTGTGTTGGGGTCGATCATGGCTTTGAGGTCGCCGTAGGGAATGGCGTTGAGCCAGTCTTGATCGTTGTTGATGTCGAAGGCGGCCCAACCGCCAGGGGTGCACTGCATGGTGGCAATCCAGTCTACGGCACGGGCGATCGCGGCTTGCTTCAACGGCTCATTGGGTAACTGGACGGCACACAGCGCCATGACGACGACCGCCGAATCATCCACATCCGGGTAAAAGCGGTTATCAAACTCAAACGCCCAGGCTCCGGGCTTGCCGTTGCGGTTTTTGACGGCCCAGTCGCCATAGTCGAAGATTTGCTTTTCTAGCAGCCACTCACCCCCGCGCACCAGGGCAGGATGATCGGGAGCAAGGCCAGAATCGACGAGCGATCGCATCACCAACGCGGTATCCCACACGGGCGAAATGCAGGGCTGAATCCAGTAGTGCTCATCGGTTTCCAGCGCAAAGTTATCAACGGCTTTGAGGCCGCGATCGACGATTGGGTCAGCCACGTCATAGTCAAGCGCTCGTAAAGCCAGTAAGGAGTTCAGCATGGCGGGAATGATGCCACCCCAATCGCCAGTGACTTCCTGGCGTTCCAGCACCCACTTTTCCGCCGCGTCGATGCCTTCTTGACGAAACGGCACCAGATTCAGGTTCTCTGCCAGTTTGAACGCACTATCCAGATGCACAAACAGATCTGTCCAGTCGCCCTGGCGTGGTAGCTCAAAACGCACGTTGCTGCGTCCCTCAGCATACAGTTCGTCCAGGTTAATGGCTGGATCGGTGATGTAAACAGGCTTGCGATCGAACACAATCAGCAACGGCACCGTGCTTCCCCGCGCCCAACTCGACAACTCGTAGATATTCACCGGAAACGCATCTGGCAGCAGCATGACCCAGGAGGGAATGGAGGGGAGTCCTCGCCAGTCGTAGCAGCCAATCAGCCCCAGATGAAATTTGGTAAAAATGCGGGTTTTGCTAATGCCGCCCCGCTTCAAGATGAACGATCGCGCCTTCTCTAATGCCGGATCGTTCGCAGGCACTCCCAGCAACCGCAGTGCCATGTACGCTTCCACAGAGGTACTCAGTTCGCCACCATCGCCGTAAAACAGTTCCCAACCGCCATGCTCGCGCTGCTGCGATCGCAAATACACTTCTACCTTGTGCATAGGGCGCGTTTTGTCCGTACCCCAAAGCTTGTGCAGCAGCACTACTTCTGCCGTAATGGTGACGTTCGATTCCAGTTCTGCCCACCAGTGACCCTCTGGATACTGAAGCGATAGAAGGTAATTCTGACTGCGAGCGATCGCGTCCTCTACCTGTGCACGTGAAACCTCTGGGCTATTAATTGCACCCTGCTCTTGAGTCTGCATAGCGTCATTCACTCTCAACACACCAATCCAGCCAATCCTATCGATACACCTATCGTTACAATTAGCAGATGTTGTATTTTGCCTCTTAGTGCAGAGTCTTGGCAATTAGTAACGGGTGAGAAATGGCTGAAATCGGGTTAGGAATCACAGCACTGTCACTCATCATCTGGCTGGTGCTGCTGTTCGGACGCGGGCAGTTTTGGCGATCGGATCAGTTTCTAAAGGATGAGGGCGGAGGGATGAGGGATGAAAATAATTTACTTCATCCCTCATCCCTCATCCCCCATCCCTCCATCTGCGCCATCATTCCCGCTCGCAACGAAGCCGATTTGCTGCCTGTGACGCTGCGATCGCTCCTCACCCAAAGCTATCCCAACGTTCAGATTGTGCTGGTGGATGACCACAGTACCGATGGCACGGCTGATGTAGCACGGCAGACCGCTCAGACGTGCGATCGAGCCTCAAAGCTGACGGCGATTACGGCTGAGCCACTCCCAACTGGCTGGACGGGCAAACTATGGGCAATGGAGCAGGGCATTCGCTACACGCAAACGCTGTCAATCCAACCTGACTATTTTTTGCTAACCGATGCCGATATTGAACATCATCCCGAAAAGCTGCAACAACTGGTTGCGAAAGCACTGGCGGATGATCTCGATCTGGTGTCGCTGATGGTGCTGCTGCGCTGCAAGAGTACCTGGGAAAAACTGCTGATTCCTGCCTTCGTCTTCTTCTTCCAAAAGCTCTACCCCTTCCGTTGGGCAAACGATCCCAAACGCAAACTTGCGGCGGCGGCGGGAGGCTGTATTCTCATTCGTCGTGAAGCGCTGGAGCAAATTGGAGGACTCCAAATTCTGCGTCAGGCGTTGATTGATGATTGCTCGTTGGCGCAAGCGGTGAAGGGGTTGGGGAGGAGGCAGAAGGCAGAAGGCAGAGGGCAGAAGATAGGGGAAGTAAAAGAGCAATCTTCTGAACTCAAAACGAAAAACTTTTTATCTTTCATCCTTCATCCTTTATCTTTTCTTCTTCCACCTCAAAACTCAAAACTCATAACTCATAACTCCTTCTCCCCAAACCCCTCCGGCAAAATCTGGCTGGGTCTTACCCGCGAAACTCACAGCCTGCGTCCCTACCCATCGCTCAAAACGATTTGGGATATGGTGGCTCGCACAGCGTATACCCAGTTGTACTATTCGCCTCTACTGCTGCTGGGGACGCTGGTGGGAATGACGGTAATTTATCTAGTGCCACCAATTAGCACGATCGCTGGACTCATCACCGGACATTGGCTGATTGCCTTCCTTGGGCTGGCAACCTGGCTGCTGCTGGCGATCGCCTATTTGCCAACCCTATTGCTCTACCAATGCCCTCCACTGCTGGCCTTTGGGCTACCTGCGATCGCCTTTCTTTACACCCTGATGACGCTCGATTCGGCTCTGCGTCACTGGCGCGGTCAGGGTGGAGCTTGGAAAGGACGCGTCTACTAATCCACGAACACACAGGAGTATCACTATGGACGTGCAGTTTCGGGAATTTGACCCGTTTAGCGTCTGGATCTGGATTGAATTTAATACTGTCCCCTCAGAGATGGAAAAGCAATACGTTGAGGAAGTCTTCAATTCGTGGTTCTTTTTGGGCAAATTGGGCGGTTTTAATGCTGAGAACCTCCAAGTGCAGGACGTGGGACTGGACATCAGCTACATGGAGTATGACAACGATGCTGCTGATGAAAGCCTGGTTGCACTTATGCACAACATAGGAGAAGTCGAATATGAGGGCAACTGGGGACGTTGCTGGTTTGACCTGGGTACCAGTGATGCGATCGCGTTGGATGTGCTCATCATGGCGCTGCGACAGTTCAGCAAAGATTATGTGGTTTTGGATAGCCTAATTATCGGCGGCGAAAACGATGATTGGCCGACTGGGGAAAGTCGCTATCGATCGGACACGTTTGCGGATAGTGAGATGAATTAGTGAGAAGTGAGGAAAAAAGGCAAAAGGTAAAAGGCAGAAGGCTGACCGCTGACTGCTGATGACTCAAAACATAAGGGTAAAAGGCAGAAGATTAAGATGCCAAGGATTCGAGTGATCGTGTTGGGAATGATTCAACAGGATTCGCGCTTGTTGGTTTCGGAGGGATTCGATCCGGTCAAGCAGAATTATTTCTATCGGGCGCTGGGGGGTGGCATTGAGTTTGGCGAAACGAGCCTAGAGGCACTGAAGCGAGAATTTCACGAAGAACTCCAGGCAGAATTGATGAATATTCGCTATCTCGGCTGCCTGGAAAACCTGTTCACCTATGACGGCAAGCCAGGGCATGAGCTGGTTCAACTGTATCGCTGTGATTTCGCTGATCGAACCTTTTACCAGCGAGAAGAAATCCTGTTCTCAGATAGCGATCAAACCTACACGGCTCAGTGGATTGAACGCGATCGTTTTCAGTCCGGTGAACTACGCCTGGTACCTCCTGAAGCGCTGCAATACATCGAGTTTTGAGTTCAGGAGCTAAGCGTCAGGCGTCAGAAGTCATACCAATTTGAATTGAAAATGCGACACATCCTGTAGGGACAAGGCATTGCCTTGCCCCTACCCACCGATTGATCTGTAGCCGTCATTCTTTAAATCGGTATCAGAAGTCAGAAGTCAGAATTTTCCTTGCTCCCCCTGCTCCCTCTGCCCCCTCAGCTTCCCCCCTCCCACTCCCCACGGAAGAAAATGAAGAGAAATTCACCGCTTCCGAAACGCATCGGTTATTCTGTGTGTCTTGAAGTAATGTCTCTTCTAATACGACTATGACCGCCGCTACACAACCGCCACGCTCCTACGATGTCATTGGGTTTGGGGATGAAGTTCCCGGAGTGCTGGCGCTGGTCAGTGCGGCCAGGGAGTATCGCCGTCGCACAAGTAAAGCGCTGCGAATGCTGCTGATGTTTAAGGGCAATTCTCAGGAGGGGGTTGGTGGGCATTTGGTGCGAGGAGGGCTGGCGTACCTCGATCGCTGCTCGCTACCTGCCGAGATCCGTCAATCGTATGGGTTACCGACGTTTGGTGAGCCATCTGCTATTTATCAAGAGTTTTTGCATCGGGCAGGCGTTGCCCAAATTGCCCTCGATCCACGCAAGGCAGATGCAGCGTTGCGCGCCATGTTAAGCGAGGTTGGAGCAGATATCATTAGTCGTGTGCAAATTCAGTCGGTGCTGCGCGATGGGGCTAAGCTAAAGGGCATTCAGCTTACGACTGGCAGTGTCTTTTTAGGTAAACAATTTATTGACTCTAGCGTCAATGCGGAACTGGCTCAAACAACGGGTGTAAAAAAGCTTCAGGGCTTTGGCACGTTTGGGTTACCAGATTCTGAACTGCCCGTAACGCTGGTGTTTGAAAGCCAGGGGCTGAGCATTCAACGTCTGAAAGAGATTGAGCTGAACTACCTCAAGCGCTTTACAAATCCCAACGATGCGGAAGCACAACACTACATTGCGATCGCCGCTGGCTCTGATCCAACCTTGATGGACAAGATTTGCAAAAGCTTTGTAGACGAACATGGCAATCTAAGAACGATGTACGTCGGGCAAGACCACATCGATGTGCGTAGTCAGGCGTTATCGGTGACGTATCACGCCTTCCGGGGCAAGATGATGTCTTTGGCAGACAGTGGCGTGCTGCTCGATCAGGCAAATATTGCTGTCTTAGGGGCCAATCGGCTTTCCTGGAATGCACTCATGTTCTACGTGACGGGTGCACAGGCTGAAGCACTGGCACGGGGAGCCGCGAAGCCCACACCTGCAATGGTGGATGAAATGGGCTTTGTGACGAAATGGCTGAAGAGTTTTGGCGCAACGGCTGTCAAAGCAGCATCGGAACTGTACATTCGACATGCAGGCAATATTCAAGGCGCAGTGGAACCTTTGAGTGGTGCTCAGATGCTCATGGGAGGAGTCTCTGAGGCGAATGCGATCGCAACGTTTGGCTATTATCTGGATGTACGAGGTGGTATTGCGGGGCTGGGTAAAAAGGCAGCAGCGAAGGGCATGAGCAGCATTTCTTTTCACCATCCGCCGCTATTTAATGTGGGGATTCGCCATGCGCTCATACAGTCCGTGCCAAATTTGGCGGTGGTGAGTCCGGCTTCTGGGTTTGATGGGTATGCCTGTGCGGCAGGTAGAATTGTGGAGTTTAATACGGCGGTGGGCAATGGGGTAGGGATTGCGGCTGGGATTGCGCTGTCGAGCGATCGCACATTAGCGTCAATTATGAATGCTGAGGTCAGACAGGCTCTAGCAACGACTGGAAAGCTGCCTCGCATTTATGGGCAAAGTTATGCGCTGGAAGCAAGTCGTTTACAGGATTTTGAGTCGATTATGATTGCTTAATTTGATTGTGTAATCTCTGCGGAGTTTATCGTGGACGTAAATTTGGGCTTCGCTGGGAACCTTTGTCCGGGGGACTTCCCCCCGGTCCCCCGCTATGTGGGGTCCTAATTCCCCCCAATAGACAACAGCGTTGGCATGGTGGCTGCCATCAACGCACAGGGAGACGCCACTACTAAAAAAATCAGCGCTCGATAAATGGTTGTTTCTCAACTCCAATGCAGGAGAACGGGCGGCAGCAGCGCTAAAAGCATGCCACACACCACAATCAATTTGGCGTAGCTACGTTCAAACCGCTCGATGAATTGCTGCGATGGTGGCGTTTCGGTTTGTGCCTGTTTCACTAGACGGATCACCCGCTGAATCAAACTGCTTTCGGGTGGTTGATGCACAGTGAGTTGTAGCGCACCATTCCCATTCACGGTGCCCGCAAATACTACATCTCCAGCCGCTTTCTCCACAGGCATGGATTCACCTGTGATCGCCGCCTGGTTGAGCGTGCTGTAGCCTTCGTAAATGAGGCCATCGGTTGGAATCAGTTCTCCAGGCTTGACGAGAATACGATCGCCTACCTGTAACTCACTTACAGGCACCAGAGTTTCCTGACCATGACGCACCACTCTCGCGGTATCAGTTGTCAAGCTCATCAAGCCGCGAATACTGCGCTCTGTACAACGCATCGCATATCCTTCCAGCGCACCGCTCACTGCAAAGATGAGAATCAGCGTTGCCCCATCCACAATAAAAAAGTATTCACGCCGCCACAGTCCCAGTCCTGCTGCCCCCAGCGCTGCCACAATCATCAACAAATCCACATCCAGTTCCTTTTCCTGGAAGAGGGTCGTCAGCCCTTCGCGAGCACTTTCATAGCCACCAATCACATAGGCAGCAGGCAATAACAACAACGACAGCTCTATCCATCCCCAATGCAGTGTCAGCCACCCCAGCAGCAGCAAAATGCCGCAGAGAATAGCCGCCGCCACATCAGAGTGGTCTTTGGTCAGTTGGGTAAAGCGAGACGGATACAGCATCGCGATCGCGGTTGAAACACCCCTCCACGCTAAACGTTGACATTGGTGTTAATGTCAAGGAAGTTGGAAACGGGAAGTTGGGTGTAGAGAAGGCAGAAGGCAAAAGGCAGAAGGTAGAAGGCCGTTAACCATGATCAGTCATCAGTTTTTTAACGTCGATTGACTGTTGAGTAGTAGCAATTCGCTGTTGAGTAGTAGCAATTCACTGTTGAGTAGTAGCAATTCACTGTTGAGTAGCAACTATTGACTGTTGAATAGCAAATATTCACTGCTGAACGATGACAATGCATTGTTCACTAATGGCTACGCACTGTTGAATGGTGTCAATTTACTGCTGAGTGGTAGCTAATGCACCGTTGACTGATGGCAATTCGTCATTGAGCGGCAACAATTCACTATTCACTAGCGACTGACGACTGTTCACTGCTTGTCGATCGCTGACCGCTGACTGCTGACCGCTAACCGCTGAGACTCCATCATGGTTGAACAATCATTGACGATTAAAGAACTTACAGATGCCGTTGGGGGTGGCATTTCGCCTCGCATGGTGCGGCATTATCATCAGTTGGGCTGCTGCCGCAGCCTGCCCGATCGCGCGGGAACTATCGCCTTTACAGCCAGCGCGATGTGCAGCGACTCCAGCGCATTGTGGCGCTCAAGCAACAGGGTTTTCAGCTTTCCCATATTCATAAGCTACTGGACAGTGAACCAGATGTCGATCGGTCAGAAACGCTCGTGGTGCAGTTTCAGCAGCAGTATCGATCGATCATTCAGCAAATCGCACACCTCGACAAACGGCATCAGCACTGGAAAGTTTGCTGGGGAGGGATGGCGATTGTCAGCGTGTGCAAGCAGAAGCGATCGCGCAACTCAAGCTGTTGGATGTAGAAACGCAAACCCAGTTGGGCGGGCTAGAAAAACTGTGGAGCGGTTTAGATGCGGTCGTTCATGACCATCCTGAAGCGTTTCAAGAATCGTTGCAATGGTTGTTGCCCGACCTCTCCGATCGCTCCGAAATTGAAGTCGATCTGCTCTCAAAGCTAGTGCTGGCCTGTGGGGATGTGAGCTTGGTGCCATTCGTCCATGTGGGAAAAGGGGCGATCGCAGCCAGTCGTGCTGCGCTCAAGGCAGGCTGTCACGTAGTAACCGATGTCCCGCTGATTCATGCCGCACTTGACCACACTCGCCTAGCACATTTAGGCTGTGCTACAGAAATCTTGATGGACGATCGCCACATCACCAGCGTTGCCGAAGCAGAACAGGCATTCTGGCAAGATTCAGCGTGGAAAGCGCAGCTACACCACTTACCCAAAAACTGCATCGTAGTCGTGGGTTATGCTCCATCCGCGTTGTTGGCCGTCTGTGACGCGATCGCACAACACCATCTTCATCCAGCCCTGGTCATTGGCATGCCGATCGGCTTTAGCCATGCCCCAGCAGCGAAGCGCCAGTTAATGCAGTCTGACGTTCCCTTCATTACTCTAGATGGCACGATCGGGGGCGGCTTACTCGCTGCTGTCGCTCTGAACGCGATCGTAGCTTCCACTATTGAAAAGCCCAACTGCCACTGCTATCTAAGCAAAGCGTGAGAGAAAACTTTAGGGGACGGGGGACGGCTAGCAGCGGTCAGCCTTCTGCCTTCTTTTGCCTTTTGCCTTCTTCTGCCCTCTGCCTCCCCCTCCACCAAAATTCTCTTTAACGTTTCCGCAATCCCCCTCGTCTTAAATGTATCCATCCTTCGGACAATTCTGTCTGAAAAATTCTCACTCAAAAGAGTAGACATTAGACATACTACACGTGTAGCATATACAAAGCGAGTTTTTGTTAGAGCCATCCCATGATTTGCACACCTTTACTCACCTCATATAGCGCGCCGCAGCAGCGACCCCACAGCGAGTGGTCGTTGGCAATAGCGCTGTTTGGGGCTAAAGGTGTGTCTGCACGCTTTAGAGGCAATCTGCTTCAAGGCAATGCGCTTCATACAGGAGTTTTGGTCACAGGTATGACGAAAACCCTTGCAGAGCTACAGATTATTGATCGACCAACACAAAGCGGGTGGTGCAGGCGCGGTCTTGCACCAACATAAAGCGCCAGTAAGGACTGAAGCTGTTAACCCCCGCTCCTGAGTATCAGAAGCGGGGGTTGTTTTTTAGGAGGCAAGCAGGATGTTGAAGCTGACCTATATTGAGGACGGGTTACACCTGGAGCGGATGGCGGCTCCCCTGGAAGTGCTGATTGCACAACGCGTACTGCTGGCATTGCGTGCTGGGCAAAAACTCTACGTTGAACCGAGCAAAGCGGCCTTTTTGCTGCCTGCGGACGCCTTCGGTTTGAGCTATTTAGAGCTGACGCTGAAGCGCGATCGTGTCCAAAACATCACCGTAGCCCCTGTTGATGATGCCTTTGTAGAAGTGAGCTTGCAGGGTAGCTGGTTGGCAGAGGGTGTAGACGCGCACGAAGGCATGTTTCTGACGGCTTTCTCCGATCGCGCCGAATTCTTTGTCCACAAGCTCTGGCAGGCAACGCAAGTACATGCATCGTCCTTAGCCATCGGTGATGGACGCTAAAACGTGGGTGATCCGAGCAGTCCTCGCTGTCGATCGCCCACGCTTTCCTTCCTGTCAAAGCTTTATTGAATCGAGCCTTATGACGTATCGAACAATCGACGAGATTGAAGCGTTAGTGGCAGCCTTCGAGAGCTGTACGTTGCCTCGATCGTGCTGGACTCATACCGCACATCTCACCCTTGCTCTGTGGTATTTGGTGCATCACAAGCCTTCACAGGCGATCGACTGCATGCGCGAAGGCATTCAGCGGTATAACGCGGCAATGGGCATACAGCAAACAAAAAACAGCGGCTATCACGAAACCATTACCCTCTTCTGGCTTTGGATTGGGCTGTGGTACCTCGCAGAGCAGCGCATCTCTGCCCTGGCGTTGGATGAGGTCAATCAGTTCATCCAGCGATGCAGTGATCCACAGTTGCCGCTCCACTACTACAGCCGCGATCGCTTGATGTCGTGGGAAGCGCGCACAGATTGGGTTGAGCCAGATTTGCAACCTTTACCGTAAACGTGGCTGCTGAGTAGAAGCAAGAAAAGCGCGCACTGTGTATCAAGTGGCGACCTGAATCGCCTACGATGACGAATGTATGCAGGAGGCTGACTCATCATGTGGCTTGTAACGGTTTATTGTTCTGCCGAAAGCTGGCGCAAGGCGGCGACTGCGTTTAACGCGATCGTGGCGAAGTATGCCGTAAAACCGCTTTCGACTAAAAAGATGAAAGACGATGAACGGCGCATCATGACGTTTGAGTTAGACGATGTGAGCGATGCTGAAGCCTTTCAAGATGAGTGCATGACGCTAGAAGGCTTTACCGCTCAATTTGAGTCTCTCTAACACAACGGCTACTCAGTTACCGCCTTCTACTTTTTACCTTCTGCCTTTTACCTTTTACCCCCTGCCTCCTAATCAAGAAGTTTTTTGCTTGTAAAAGCCTACAGGTCTTGCTATATTTCACCTCAGGGCGATGGAACTCGCCTTCTGACACAGGCTTCCTTTTAGCACAGTCAGAGAACTGCCTTCAAGGCTGATAGTTTCTACTTCATCGTTCGATCGATGCTTTGTTAAAAAGCATCTGTGAAGTGTTGACTATTGGATTTTTGGAGAGCAGTGCGGATGATCGAACAAGTTTTTGCCCTACCGCAAACTGCAAAATGGCTAGCCATCGCCACAGTAGCAGGTGTCCTTTGCGGAACGGCCTCGGCGGCACTGTTAGCTTCATTAGAATGGGCCACCGATTGGCGAGAAGCGCATCACTGGGTTATTGCCTTGCTGCCGTTGGGTGGGCTACTGAGTGGCTTGATCTATTACTACTTTGGTCGATCGGTCGAAGCGGGCAACAACCTCTTACTGGAGGAGATCCACAATCCCAGGGAGACCATTTCCCTCCGCATGGCTCCCCTAGTGCTTTTAGGGACGGTCATGACCCACTTGTTTGGTGGCTCTGCAGGGCGAGAAGGCACCGCATTACAGATGGGGGCATCCCTGGCGGATCAACTCACCAAGCTGTTGCAACTCAAGGGGGCCGATCGCCGCATCCTTTTGATGACAGGGCTAAGTGGAGGGTTTGCGTCCGTCTTTGGCACACCGCTAGCTGGGGCCGTTTTTGGGCTAGAAGTGCTGACGATCGGCAAGCTTCGCTACGACGGGTTGTTTCCCTGCACGGTGGCGGCGATCGTGGGCGATTACGTCACCCTGAAGTGGGGCATTCACCATACGGACTATCGCCTGACAAGCATCCCCTTACTCAGCCTGGGAGATTTTTCCGATGGCTCTGCCGCTCTCTTGTCAGCGGTGCTTGCGGGTGCCGTGTTTGGTCTAGTAGCACTTCTGTTTGCCGAAGCGACCCACACAATTGGGCAGATCTTTAAGTCTAAAATTGCATATCCACCGTTGCGTCCTCTGATTGGTGGCAGCATGGTGGCGATCGCAGTTTGGGCAGTGGGCACGACAAAATATATTGGTCTCGGCATTCCTACCATTGTGGAAGCGTTTCAGACGCAACTCCCACCCTGGGATTTTGCTGCCAAGCTCGCCTTTACGGCACTCACTTTAGGCGCTGGGTTTAAGGGCGGCGAAGTCACCCCATTGTTTTACATCGGTGCCACGTTAGGCAATGCGCTGTCGATCGTTCTGCCACTGCCCACGTCTTTACTTGCAGGCATGGGCTTTGTCGCCGTATTTGGGGCCGCTGCCAATACCCCACTGGCTTCAACGATTATGGCAATGGAGCTGTTTGGGCTGCCTGCCGGAGCCTTCGCTGGCATTGCCTGTGTCGTGAGCTACATCTTTTCGGGTCATGCAGGCATCTACCGCGCTCAGCGCATTGGTCTCAGCAAGTATCCCAGGGTTTTGGTAGAAAAAGGAGTCAGTCTCGCCACGCACCCCAACGCACGATCGCAAGAGGACAAAGCACCGAAGCAACCTCCTGACTCTTAACGTTAAATTTTCAGCGAGCAGCGGTCGGTGTAGAAGTTTTGAGTTTTGAGTTTTGAGTGAAAGAGCCGTCAGCGGTGGGTGTAGAAGTTTTGAGTTTTGAGCGAAAGAGCTATCAGCTATCAGCGGTCAGCGTAGAAGTTTTGAGTTAGTGCTGCTCCCTCCGCTTCCCTTGCTTCCTCTGCTTCCCCTGCCCCTTCTGTGCCCTCTACCTTCTGCCCTCTGCCTTCAAAAACCGCTACCTCTGTGACTCAGCGATGAGATCGCCGATCGCGGCAATGAGCAGAAACACGCCTGCGATCGCTAGCGCTGTAACCCGACTATGGGTACTGGAAAGCACAACCAGTGCGATGACCACGAGCGTTGGTAGTTTCGTTTTGACGACAGAATCCAGCACATGCCGTAGGTCGTTCATCAAGTTGCCCCGTTCAGCGAGTGTTTTGTCGCCCATAACATAGCGCCATAATTGCCCTGCTTGGAACAAGGTAAATAGCTTGCTGCGGATTGCTGGGTAGAAATCTGGTTGATGGGTGAGTGCTTCGTCAAAGCTGGCGATCGCAGCATCAAAGCGACGTAGCTTTCGCATTGCCAGACCACGCAGATGCCAGAGCTTGTAGCGGGTTGGCTCTGCCTGTAAGAGCTTGTCGTAGCTGGCGATCGCTTCCTCGTAACGACCCAACTTTTGCAGTGCTGTGCCCCGATGTCCCCAAAGAAAAGGGGCATCCGAGCTTAGTGCCAACGCTTTGTCATAGCTAACGACGGCTTCGGTGTAGCGTCCTTGATGATTCAACGCATCGCTGAGCGTACTCCAGGCTTGCTGGTCGTCGGGCTGTAGCTCCAAGGCGCGATCGCAACTGTTCGCTGATGCTTCGTACCGTCCCAGGCGAGAGAGCGCTATACCTTGCAGACTCCAGGCTTCTGCATGCTCTGGTGCTAATTCCAAAGCCCGCGTGCAACTGGCGATCGCGCCTTCGTGTTCACCTGCTTTGATGAGCGCGGCAGCATGTCCTGCCCAGCCATCGTGCCAACCCGGCTTGAGCGCTAGCACCTCCACAAAGCAGGCGATCGCAGTGTTCACATCATTGCTCTCTAACGCCTGTCGTCCCTGCTGGTAAAGCAACAACGCCTTGAGAGATTCGCCAATCTGCTCATCCGCCAGCATCTCGCTGCGTGCTTCGGGTGGCAGATGCCAGTAGTACTGATAGTCTGCCTCAGAAAAATCTTCGTGCCAACTCATAGGAAGATCGCCCATCGATAGTAGACTTGCTTGGAGGTGAGGGGAGAGGATAAAAGGATAAGGGACAAAGGCTAAAGGATTAGTTTTGAGTTCTGAGTTTTGAATTCTAACGATGGCTTCTGCATCCTAGCTTCCGCACTCATTCAATTTTTAGCCTTCATCCTTTAGCCTTCATCCTTTAGCCCTTAGCCTTTCTAACAACTACCCCCTTCCACAATGCCGTTATGAGTACCGAACTTGACCCGACAACATTATCAAAAAAGCAGGTTGGCGAAGCTGCCGCAGCGCGAGTGCAGTCTGGTTCCATTGTAGGACTGGGAACTGGGTCAACGACAGCCTTTGCCATTCAAGCGTTAGGCGATCGGCTCAAGCGTGGCGACCTGAAGGACATTAAAGGCGTGACAACATCGTTTCAGGCGATCGTGCTGGCGAAAGAAAATGGCATTCCCCTCACAACGCTGGATGAAATCGATCGCATTGATGTGGCGATCGATGGTGCTGATGAAGTCGATCCACAAAAGAATTTGATTAAAGGCGGTGGTGCGGCGCATACGCAGGAAAAGATCGTGGATGGATTTGCCGATCAGTTCATTGTGGTAGTTGATAGCGGCAAATTAGTCGATAAGCTGGGCACCACTTTTCTGTTGCCTGTAGAAGTGATTCCAATGGCAATGAGTCCTGTGATGAAGGCGATCGTGGCTTTAGGCGGCAAACCCCAACTCCGCATGGGCGTGAAGAAAGCTGGGCCTGTCATCACCGATCAGGGCAACTTTGTCATCGACGTGAAATTTGACAGTGGCATCGACAATCCCGCCGCACTGGAGAAAACCCTCAACAATATTCCTGGCGTACTCGAAAATGGTTTATTTGTCGGTGTCGCCAGCCTGATCATGGTCGGTGAAGTGAAGGACGGTAAGCCATCGGTGAGAGAGTTTTGAGGTAAGAGAGCGGTCAGCCGTCAGCCTAAGACTTTAACGCTGAACGCTGAACGCTGATAGCTACCCTATATCAACGGACTACCGTGATGGTGCACCAAATACCATTTCTGCCCCAGGCGTTCAAAGATGTTCGTAGCCACTGATTGTGCTTTGTTCTGGCGCTTACCTGTCACTTGCAGCACCGTTTCCACCAGCACCACGTAAGCAAGATCGCCGTTCACCTCAATACGCACAATCTCGGTCTCAATTTCCAGATAGCTGGTATTGCGAAAAATTGTTTCCCACGACGATCGAATCCCGTCCCATCCACAAATCGCCTTTCGTCCTGGGTGAATGCACACGCTACTCGTCCCCTGCGACCACACAGCCGTCATCGCCTCAAGATCTTTCTTCTCAAACGATCGATAAAACGTCTCATTGGCAGCAAGCACCGCTTGTTCTGGAGTCATGCGATGGGAGGAAGTAGGGAGTGGGGAGTAGGGGAAGCAAGGAAATTTCCAAGCTTCTTAACGCCTGCTACATAAAACAGAACCTAAACCGCTTCCTCATTACCAACTGACATTTGCAACACAACGTAACGAAAGACGTGAGTAAGGGGCCACAGAACGTTTTAGACTTTTAAAGCCGTCAGCGTTCAGCTTGAGTTTCATCCACTTTGAGTTTCATACGCTTTTGGCACATCATTGAACCCTCAGCGACCCACTTCATATTCAAACATTCGCTGCTGATCGCTGATCGCTATTCATACCGTCCTCTCGCCGCATCACTCCTATGTTTCCAAACCAGCGTCCCCGTCGTCTCCGCAACCACCCTCAGCTTCGTCGGATGGTGCGCGAAACCGTGTTGACTACAAGCGATCTCATCTATCCCCTCTTTGCGGTACCGGGTGATGGGTTTGCCAAAGAAGTGCGATCGATGCCGGGAGTCTTTCAGTTGTCGATCGACAAAATTGTGGAAGAAGCGAAGGAAGTCTACGACCTGGGCATTCCCGCGATCATTCTGTTTGGCATCCCAGCCGATAAAGATATGGACGCGACGGGAGCATGGCACGATCACGGCATTGTGCAGAAAGCAGCAACAGCGGTTAAACAAGCGGTTCCCGACTTGATCGTGATGGCGGATACCTGCCTTTGCGAATACACCTCTCATGGTCACTGCGGCTATCTGGAAGTGGGCGACTTGACTGGGCGGGTGCTGAACGATCCTACCCTGGAACTCCTCAAGAAAACAGCCGTTTCTCAGGCGCAAGCAGGAGCCGATATCATCGCACCGTCTGGCATGATGGATGGCTTTGTGCAGGCGATTCGGACAGGGCTGGATGAGGCAGGCTTTGAAGATACGCCCATCATGTCCTACGCGGCGAAGTATGCCTCAGCGTACTATGGACCCTTCCGCGATGCTGCCGATTCTGCTCCTCAGTTTGGCGATCGGCGCACCTACCAGATGGATCCTGGCAACGCTCGTGAAGCCATTAAAGAGATTGAGCTGGACATCGCCGAAGGGGCAGACATGCTGATGGTGAAGCCCGCTCTGGCGTACATGGATATCATCTGGCGCGTCAAAGAAGCGACCAACCTACCCGTGGCCGCCTACAACGTCTCTGGCGAATACTCTATGGTCAAAGCTGCTGCCCTTAATGATTGGATTGACGAACAGCGTGTCGTTCTGGAAACCTTAACGGGCTTCAAGCGGGCTGGAGCCGATATGATTCTGACCTATCATGCCAAGGATGCCGCTCGCTGGTTGGGAGCGTAGTCTCATTTGGGTTGGGATGGATTGAGATATTAGGGCAGAAGGATAAATAGTTTTGCCCTCTCAGGTAATGACTTGCGGCTGGAGGCTTTCGCCTGCCAGGTTGTTGAGTGCGCCTAAATAATCCTGCGTCGTTGTCACCCAGCCAAAGAATTTTTCAATATTGAAAAGGGTTGCTTCCTGAATGGCTGAGGAACCGATGTGGTGAGTCGCGTCGGCAAGGACGATCGCAAAGTACTCCAAAAAGAACGCATCCCGTAGCGTTGATTCGACACAGACGTTGGTTGCCACACCCGCAAAGACTAAATTGCGAATGCCGTTGCCGCGCAAAAGCATATCCAGATTGGTGCCAAAAAAACCGCTGTAACGGGGTTTCTGCAAAATGTAATCCTCCGGCTGCGGCTGAATGGCATCGATAAAGTCGTAGTCCCAGGTGCCTTTGATGGTGAGTTTGCCTTGCAAATCGGGATTCTCGCGCATCAGCCGCATCGCATTAGACTTGTGCCAGTGGGGCGAAGCAGGCGAACCCGCTTCATGCAAACTGGCGCTCCATCCATTTTGCAGAAACACAATTTGCATCCCCGCACGACGAGAAGCCACGATCGTCCCCTGAATCGCCTCCACCACCGCTGCCACACCCGATAGATCAACGCCCAGGATGTCTAAATAGCCGCCCTTTGACGCATAGGCATTTTGCATATCAACCACGATCACCGCCGTTTCACGGGGATTGATGGCGATCGCCTCTGGTTTAGCCGGAATGGTAATTAGTGATGACATTTTAGCCCTATGAAGGTAATGGTATGAGCTTTCCGCGTTTCTCCAACTCCTGACTCCTAACTCCTGACTTCTGTCCTCTGCCTTTCATGTTTAAGCAGTCAGCGTAGAAGTTTTGAGTTAAAGAGCTATCAGCCGTCAGCCGTCATCTTTCTTCTAACAACCAACAACTTCTTCTGCCTTTTACCTTCTGCCTTCTGCCTCACCGAACAATGTGCGCGATCGACGCAATTTCGACCAAAAATTCTGGCTTGACCAGATCAGCGCGAATGCAATAGCGGGCAGGGCATGGACTGGGAAAATACTCGGTGTATACTGCATTCATTTTGGGATAGTCGGCAAAATCCTTCAGAAAAATCATGTTGAAGGTGACATCCGCCATTGTGCCCCCTGCTGCCGCAATCACGCTCTTGATCGATTCCAACACCTGACGAGTTTGCGCCGTCGCATCGCCCTCACCCACTAGCTTGCCATCCGCATCCAGTGACAGCGTACCAGAGACGTAGAGTGCTTCGCCCGCTGCCAGCATTCCGGGCGAGTAAGGGGCAAGGGGAGGGGGAGAGCCTTCAGGGGTGATAGGGGTTCCAGGCATGAGGGAGGGGGAGAGTTTTGAGTTTTGAGTTCTAAATTTTGAGTTCGGCGGTTAGCAGTCAGCGGTCAGCTTTTTATCCTTCATCCCTCATCCTTTTGCCTCCTTTCTGTTCACGCCGCGATCGCCGACTTTACCTTCTGACGGCATTGCAGCAAGGGCATGACGGCTTCGCCAAAGGTGGTGATGTCATCGACGAAGTTAGGGAAGGTGAACAGGATGCCGTCGATCGTGGTTTCGGTTGCCAGTCGATCGAGTTTGGCAGCAACGGTGGTGTAGGAGCCGACGATCGTGGGGATGCCCATGAACATTTCTGCCTGCATGGCTTTGGACATGCCGCCGTCTTTGTCGGTAGCTAAAGCGCCGCCCCAGGCTTGGATAGCAGCAATGTCGGCGTTTTCGGCCAGTTCCTGCACGCGTGCTTCGGCGGCGGCATCGGTGGGCGCAGCAACGACGGTAAAAAGGGCGTAGGTACCTACCTGTCGCTGGCAATCCTTCGCTTTCTGTTTGAGGCGCAGATTGATGTCGCTGATGGTTTCCAGTTCGCCTAAGACAAAGTTGTAATGCCCCAACTCAGCGGTGAATTGAATACCGCGATCGGACTGTCCCGCGCAGACAATGGGAATCTCGCGGGAGGGTTTTGGCTGACAGAGACAATCCGTTAATTCAAAGAATTTTCCTTTGTAAGTAACGCGACCTTCTGCCCACAGCTTTTTGAGAATTTGCACATATTCAGTGGCATATTCATAGCGGTAAGACAAATAGGAATGATCCGCTAATAAACCCATTTGAGCATATTCAAGTTTGTTCCAGCCGGAGACAATATTGATGCCAAATCTACCTTTGCTAATATCGTCGATCGTGACGACCATCTTCGCCACAACAGCCGGATGAATCGTGGGAATGGCTATAGACGCGTAGAGGTCGATCGTGCTAGTGACAGCCGCCAAGCCTGCCATCAAGTTAAACGATTCCAACGCATAGTCCCAATGCTCAATTTCACCGCCATAGCCGCGCCATTTCACCATTGAAAACGCAAAATCAAAGCCATACTTTTCGGCTCGTAAGGTAATCTCTTTGTTGAGATCAAACGATGGCATGTACTGCGATGCTTTGGATATAATCCAACCGTTGTTGGCAATCGGAATAAAAATGCCAAAATCCAAATAATTCATGACAGCCTGTTCGCACTCATGCTGCTTTTTCAGTGACCAGCATGATGATTCGGTGTCATTGTACGAAGATCAGTCGCTTTGGAAATGACGCAGAGACTACAAAAGGACTGTCTGACATTGACTGCAATACGGTCTCATCAAACGATGTGCCTCATCAAGCAATTTGATAGATAAAGCGGAGACTTGCCCAAGCGCTCATATCCAGGACAAAACTATCGGCAAGATTGCCAGGAGGCAGAGTGGAGCGATCGCCCGCATCATGCAAATCTTGAAAGATCGCCTGCACTAAGTCTAGCGGTTTAGACAACGTTTGAAGAGAGGACGCATCTGACGATCGCGCACCCAGTAGCGTCATCGTTTGGCTAAAGGGGGCACGGCTACAGAGTAGATACGTCGTCACCAACCCAGCTGAGCCCGTGACTAACCACTGAAAGGAGGCAGATGGTTGAGGCAGTGTGAGCGTTTCTGCGGGCGCGATCGTGTTGAGTGAGCGATCACTTACGGGCTGAGCATCTGTCGCTGGCGGCTCTGGCGAGAGGGGAGGCGTATGAACAAGGGGCGCACGTAGCAAGACCAAATCACCGTTGCTGTCTAGATGCAACAACAAAAAATGGAGTGGGATCTTGCTGTGATTTTCGAGCTGGTACTGAATATGGCTACCTGTAGAAATGCTAACCAGTTTTGAGGTTTCAGGCGTGAGGATGGTTGGCAGCATTTTTGGGATTGGTGTTTGCTGCGCGATCGTGGCAGTTTCACGCTGCATAAGTCCTCGCGCCGGAGGGGTTAGCACAGACAGCGTGGCTCGTACCGCTAGTTGAGAAGCCCCCTCGTTAACGGTCAGGTTCAGCAGCTTTGCAGCCAGCAGCGTTTGCAGTTTGGGCACCAGTCGCTTCACTGCAACTTTGACGGCTTCACCCCCATCGCCTGTTGTATGCGGCACCGGGCTGTGACCGGGAGAAAAAAGTGCGTAGCTGCTTTGCACAGCAGCCTTTGTAGGAAGTACGTCAGGCAGCGTCGTCGTAGGTAAAGCGGCAATCTGCGTAGGTTGCACTGTCTGGGTTTTGCTGAACACGTAATCGGCAGCTTGCTCGCCCGCGATCGTCACAGACACCCTCTGTATGGCGGAAATGGCACTGACGGCATCCACTCGCTCAATGCGTGCCAGGTTGGTATCGAGGGCGATCGTCAGCCCAACGGTATGAGGCACCATTCTGACCTGTTCGCGGACAAACTGCCCCACCTGAAGCGTAGACTCTGTTGCACCTGGATACACCTTTGCCTTTGCCATTAACCCGTTGCGCGATACCAGTTGCAGATACGTTAGAGCCGTGGAGGGGCGATCGGGAGCAGATTGATCGACCAGGCGCAACAATGCATTTGGCTCAACCTGCTCCAGCACCGCAGCCGTTAGTCCACCGAGCCACAGTTGCGCTGTGGCACCACCATCCTCAAGGTTCACCACAACCCCATCCGCACCCCAAGGTGGCAATGGCTGCGCGTGGTAAGGCGTTAGTGGTCGTTCCTGGCTTTTCTGTCCGCTTAGTTGGGGCTGTTGCATCGCATTGCCCAGTTGATATACCTGTTCGGTCGCTCGTCGCAAACTAAGCCGTAGAGCCATTGCGGGAGTTGCCTGCCAGAGTTGCTGCGTGAGTGCGTAAGTAAACAGTCCCGCACTGAAGCCGCTCCACTTTGCTTCGGCTGCCCACTGCTCGGTTCCTGCCGCAGACAGTACCACTCCTGGCATCTGCCCAGACTGTCGCTGAACCGCTAGGCGTGCGCGATCGATATTCGTTTGATTTAACAGCGACGCCTGAAATGCCAACTCCACCTCACTGGGTTGAGCAGGCACCATATCGGGGCGACTACGAAGACGAAGGTTCCCTTGCAGTGGTTTGTCAGGCGCGGTATGGCTGATATCTAGAATTGTGGTGACTTGATCGGTCGGGAGCGATCGCAACAGCAACAGCAGCGTATCCGCCAATAAATCATTTACCACCCCATCACTTTGGGTGGATGGCTCATCGACCATTACCAAACTCGGCTGTATGATCGAGCCGGACTGCACGGCACCGGGCGCACTACTCAGCGCCACCCTGCCACCATAACCACTGAAGTGAAACACAACCACGTCGCCGGGTCGCGCTTGCTCGATCAAATGCTCAACAAACGCATTCGCGATCGCCTCCCGCGTTGCTTGCTGGTCAGTTAACGTGAGGATATCACTGGGCTGAAAGCCGAAGCGATAGCGCAGTAACTCTCGCTGCAACTCCACATCCGTCACACAGCCATAGAGCGGCATCGAACGATACTGATTGATGCCAACTAACAAAGCCAGTTTGCGCGGCGTTGGGGCTGCGAGTGCCTGCTGATACCGTTGCGCGATCGACGTTAGCGACAAGTCACTAACTCCTAAAGCCGCCAGCGTTAAACCCGATCGTTGTAGAAAATCCCGCCGCTTCATTTGAGCCATCAGCGCTTAGCCGTCAGCTACTAGCGTATCAGGGTTGAAGAGAGGTGGAGGTATAGAGAGTAGGGGAAGCGGAGGAAACCAGGGAAGCAGAGGAAGCCAGGGAAATAGGGAAAACAAGAGGGCGCTTTGCCACCAGCGAAGGAAGCAAAAGTCTTCATCTCCTTCTGCCCCCTGCTTCCCCTGCCTCCTGCCCTCATCCCTCATCCCCTATCCCTAAATTTCATACGAAATCTCTGGAGCCTGCATCGCTCTCGACAACTCAGCCGCCACTTCGGGGCGAGAGAACTCTGGTGGTGGCAGTTCGCCTTTACGGAGCAGTTCCCGCACTTTCGTTCCTGATAGGTGGATACGCTCTTCGCGGGTACTGGGGCTGGTTTTGGTCGTTGCCATCGACTGAGTTCGCAAGCAGTAAAAGGCGTGTTCAAACTTCATCGGCGTGATGCCCAGTTCATCGGGTTGAAATTCATCAAAGATGTATTGTGCGTCGTAAGTGCCGTAGTAGTCGCCTACACCCGCATGATCTCGACCAACGATGAAGTGAGTGCAGCCGTAGTTTTTCCGCACCAGCGCGTGGAAAATAGCTTCACGAGGGCCAGCGTAGCGCATGGCAGCAGGGTTGATTGCGAGAATCACCCGTTCTCTAGGGAAATAGTGTTCCAGCATAATCTCGTAGCAGCGCATCCGCACATCGGCGGGAATATCATCTTCTTTGGTGGCACCCACAAGGGGATGCAGAAACAGTCCATCCACAGTTTCCAGTGCACATTTGATGATGTACTCATGAGCGCGATGGATCGGGTTGCGAGTTTGGAAGCCCACGATCGACTTCCAACCTTTGCCTCGAAAGAGCGATCGTGATTCCTGTGGATCAATCTGATAGGTCGGGAAGAGAGTATGCGGATTGCGCTCTAGCAACCAGACCTCACCCGCCAAATTCACAGCACCCTGCTTGTAGACCACTGAGACACCGGGATGCTTTTCTTCATTGGTGCGATAGACCAGCAGCGCTTCGTGACGCTTGTCGTAGCGATACTTCTCCGCCAGTTGCAACACACCGACAAACGTACCGTAGGGATTGTCCAGACGAATCAAACTTCCTTCTTTCAACGGTGCCGCTACCTCTTCCGATACAGGGAGCGTGATGGGAATTGACCAGGGCAACCCGTTCGCCAGGTGCATCTCATTGACAACCCCCTGGTAATCAGCCTCGTTCATAAAACCAGTGAGGGGACTAAAGCCACCGATCGCAATCATCTCCAGATCTGAAACTGCCCGCGCTTCTAGCTTCACTCTAGGCAAAAAGTCGGCTTTGTCGAGAAATTCGGCGCGCTGTTCGGGCGTGGCGATGCGGTTGATGAGTTGCCCACCGTGAGGCGCAATGCTGTCTGGCTGAGTCATGGGAGTTGAGAATGGCAGGATGTCGATCGCAGTTTTGCTCACCCATCCATCCTACTAGGCTGTGCGATCAGTTCAACCTCCACGTCATCCTACTTCAACCAGCCAACCCGATCGCGATCGCCCCCTGCCCTTTTAGCTCGGCAACCGCCGACTGAGCGATCCACGTATCCTCTAATGTTTCCACCCACTCAATCAACGTATCCCAATCTTCGGCATCAAGAACAGCAAGACGCTTGCCCTTCACGATGACAAACTGCACAGACTGTAACGCTTCAAGTCCCGTCATAAACGACCTTGGATGGAGTGAGACACCCTTTGGGTTTAACGTTTCACGTCTGCACCGCAAACGCCTCTGGATCAACATCCCAGTTGACCCACCGAATCGCTTCTCTAGCAGATTGAATATCAGGCGGAACTCGAATGATGTAAATCAAACTAATACTAGGGCAGATCATTTTCAGCAATCGAATTGGCTCAATATCAATATCCTCATCGACTTCCAGCAGAGTGTATCCCTGCCAGGAATCTAACTCCGCAGCATAAAGCTCCTTGCAGATTCGTTCATAACCAATGCCTTGAATTAACGCTCGGCGAAGCTCAACGTTCTTTTCCTCTAGAATCCAGCAAGGCTTCCATTGATTTGGATGCATCTTCCTATATTTAAAGGGCAGTCTTAATCCGCAATATGAATAAACACTAAATTCATCGGTGAATTGAATAGCAGGAAGGCCTTCGGCATGAAGACGGTTCTCTAAATCAAACGAGAAAACTGTAGGACGATCGCAAACTATGCAAAGCTGTTTATAAGGAAAAATCCAACCGCACTCAGTAACCAGAGCTTGAAACGCTAACCACTTATCCTGAGTGTGAGGCAACTTTAAAACTGAAAAGTTAAAATCAAAGTAACTACCCCAGGAAACCCATGTTTCAATTGGCATACACTCGCTGAAAAACTGCTTTCGTTGCTTGATTGGAATTTGATCTCGAAGCTGAATCCAGATTGGACTTTGTTGTGATTCATCAACTCGATTCCACAACAAATTACTCAATCCATGTCCTATCTTGAATAGTAGTTGATTTGATAATTCATGTAGTATTGGAAATCTCAGCTTCTGTTTGATCTCAGATTCCAACTTACTTTTAAGTCCTTCTCTTGTTTTGCTAGTAATAAGAGCTAGAGCTGCATAAGGACTTTCTACAAAGATGATCTCAGGTTCTCTTTCATCAATAACTGTGTAAGCTATTTTGACTGCTTCAGCAGCTTTTTGTTGATCGATTCTCTCCGTCGAAAGCGCAATCTTTCGCCACTTCTCCTGATAAACCGGAATCAGCGCTTCTTGGTCCGGCGTGAGTTGGTTAATCATTTGAGTCATCGTAATCTCTAGAGAAATTCGATATGGTTATGCATATCCTCTGGGTCGAGAACTTCCCAAAGGAAAGTGAGGTTTTGCACAATCTCACCAATTGAGCGACGATTTGCTTTGCAGTATGCAATACCTGAGTGCGGGGTTCCTTGTCGATGAATCACCAAGAAATCGTCATCATGAGTTACAATGACGCGGTTTTGACTGATTGCAAAGCTTAGCTGTGTTTCATCCGATGCGGAGAGCAAACCAACTTCTGGTGTTGTAGTGACATCGATTCCACGCCGCCGCAACCCAACTGCGATCGCACCACTTACACTTTCGTCAAGGTGAAATCGAATCGTTTGCGCCATGCCTGCCTCTTAGTTTCTGTTGAACTTTAGAAGGTGTTTGCGCTTGCATTTCTGCTGCCAAAGCCTCTCCATCACGAATTTCTTGTCGAATTTCTTCAAGGTGATCATGATAGTAAGCTAGGGCTGCATACACATCGGACAAGGTAATCGTGGGATAGTGCAGCAAAATTTCGTCGGGTGACATGCCCATGAGATCGTGCAGAATCACAATATCTTCAACGCGAATGCGATGACCTGCAATGCGAGGCTTGCCGCCACACACACCGGGAGTCATTTCAATGTGTTCAGCAATAACGGGTTTAATCATGGGAGTCGTTTTAAGAAAGGGACGATCGCACACCTCAAATTTACACAGAAATCAAAAACTTCGCTTTCAGTTTCAATCTCCATTCTACTTCTGACTCCTGGCTCCTGACTCCTGCCCACTGCCTCCTCAATCCGCCACATACCGCCATCCTTCTGGCTCATATTCGCGCTGAATGCGGATCATCCAGGTGCCTTTGGGAATGTCGATCGGCTTATGTTCCTCGTGCGTCAACGTTGCCGTTTCTGAAAGCACTTTGAGATAGAGAGTGCCATCTTTTTCGTATAGTGCTGCCTGCCCATCGCTGATGTGGTGCTTGTGTCCCGTGACTTCGCCTTCTGCCAGCGTGAGATGAGGTAAAGGTTTCCCTTCGATCGTCTTGCTGGGGAGCAAAATGACATCCCCCTGTCGCATTGGTTGCATCATAATCCTCATTTTGTAGATAGGATTCCCCACCATCGCTTAATTCAACTCTAGCGGCTGCAAAGTCCTCGACGCTTGACTTCAAACAATGAAACACAGTATCAACAACTAAGAGAGATGGACGGGTAAAAGCTCTCTTTGGTGATCAATTTCTCATTTTAGAAAGGATTTAAGTGCGTGGATTTCACCATTCAGAGTGCGATCATTTCCGCTGAGCAGGGGTACGAAACGGTTGATGTGCAGATTGTAGAGGGGCGGATTGCGGCGATCGCACCCAACCTGGAAGTAGTCGGAACCGCTGTGGATGGGCGCGATAAGCTGCTGCTACCTGGCTTTGTGAATGCTCATACCCATTCACCAGAGATGTGGCAACGGGGCATCATTCCGCCCACACCGCTGGAATTGTGGATTGCCGAGCTGTATGAGTTTGAGCCACTCGACCCAGAGCAGTTGTATCTGAGTGCCTTGGGTACAGCCGTCGAAACCTTGCTCACAGGCGGCACCAGCGTTGTGGATCATCTCGTGATGATTCCGGGGCGCGAACTGGAGTCGATCGCCGCTACTGTACGGGCCTACCGTGAAGTGGGCATTCGTGCGTTTATTGGCCCGTTGATGCAGGATGAGCCGTTGACCGCCAGCATTCCATCAGGGGGAATTGAGCGCGAACATATTCCCTATCAGCGGACAACGGAGGAATCGATCGCGGTGCTTCAGGAAGCCATCCTCCAGTTTCATGAGCCAGAGGAAGGAATCACGATTTTGCCTGCCCCAACAGGGTTGCAGTTAAGCTCCGATGCCCTTTTTGAAGGCTTTATTGAGTTAAGCGATCGCTACACCCTACCACTCCATACTCATCTGTTGGAAACCAAAGCGCAGCAGATGTTAGCCCACGAAAAATATGGCTGTAGCGCGGTTGCACATTTGAAAGAACTTGGTTTCTTGAGCGATCGTACCTCTCTGGCACACTGCGTCTGGTTAGACGATGCCGACATTGCCATCCTCGCCGAAACGCAGGCCACCGTTGTGCATAACCCTCTCAGCAACCTGCGTCTGGGCAGCGGGATTGCGCCGATTCTCAAATATTTGCGGGCAGGCGTGAATGTGGCCTTTGGCTGCGATGGCTCTGCGAGTAACGATGGGCAAGACCTACTGGAAGCCATTAAGATCGGCTCGATTCTGCATAACATCACTGATTTTGACTATCGCCACTGGATGACACCCCGCGAAGCCGTTGAAGTCGCTGCGATCGGCGGTGCTACAGGACTGGGGATGGCTGATGAAATTGGATCACTCAGCATTGGCAAGCAAGCAGACCTGGTACTGTATGACCTGAAAAATCTCTCCCTCTTGCCGCGTACCGATCCAATTGGGCTATTGGTACTCGGTCGTCCTACTCAAGCGGTTGATAGCGTCTGGGTGCGGGGCAATCGCATTGTCGCCAATGGCAACGTCACCACGATCAATGTAGATGACTTGCGGCAGAATTTGTTCGATCGCAGCCAGTGGATCACCAACCGCCAATCCACCAAGATTGCGGAAGTAGAAGCCCACTATCGATCGGTCATGAGCTTGCCAGCGCAGATAAAGGGATATTCGTGAGAGAGGCAGAGGGCAAAGGATGAAGGCTAAAGGCTAAAAAGCTGACTTCTGACTCCTGACTCCTGGCTCCTGCATAACCGCTAATCACTGCATTCTTAGGATTTTCCATGCGAGCCAAGTTACGCGATACCGAAATCTACTTTGATATTGAAGGTGCGGGTCTGGTGCCGGATGGCAAGCGGATGCGGGAAAAGCCTGTGGCGTTCCTGATTCACGGAGGGCCGGGAGCCGATCATACGTCGTTTAAGCCAACTTTGTCGCCATTGAGCCAGAAAATGCAACTGGTTTATTTTGATCATCGCGGTCAGGGTCGATCGGCACGTGGGGCGAAAGAAACTTACACCTTGGACAATAACGTGGAGGATATGGAAGCCCTCCGTCAACATCTTGGCTTAGAGCAGATTGTAGTGATCGGGGCATCGTATGGCGGTATGGTGGCATTGACTTATGCCAGTCGCTATCCGCAAAACGTATCGCACCTGATCGCGATCGTCACCGTGCCCGACTACCGTTTCTTAGAAAGAGCCAAGGAAATCCTGGCAGAACGGGGTACTGAGGAGCAGAAAGCGATCGCCCAGCGCTTATGGGATGGCAACTTTGAGAATGAAGACCAGTTGCGGGAGTATTTCACCGTCACGCGATCGCTCTATTCCATCACTGCCGATCCAGACTCGCCGCCCAAAGCGTGGGATCGTGCCATCCTTTCGCCCGATGCCATCAATGTTGCCTTTGGAGGCTTTTTGCGGACTTACGATATTCGCAGTGAGTTACCCAAAATCACCGCTCCCACGCTAGTTATCGGCGCACGGCATGATTGGATTTGCCCGCCTGAATTTTCAGAAGAAATTGCCAGCGCGATTTCCAATGCCGATTTGCGAATTTTTGAAAATAGTGGTCATTCTATTCGTGCGGATGAACCTGAAGCTTTGCTGGATGCGATCGCGGGCTTCCTTGTCTACAAGCGGTAGCGCATTCATCGAGTACAGACGGTGACATTCAATTGCTACCTCTCTAGAGAGATCCATCGGTTCAGTTGAACCAGTCAGCATGCCACTCAGTCTTAAGCTACGTAAACCAACCAATACGGGTAACCGCTGTGGTCTGGCTGGTTTAACCATTCATCTGAAGATGACCCCAATGAAGGTCTCGCAAAGCTTAGTTTACGGTCTCTCTAACGCTTCAGTGATGGTGCATCACCTGAAGACAAGCTGTCTTCGTCTAAAACTCTAGACACAAGGAGATTTGAACATGCAAGGAATTAAAGGAGTGATTGCTGCGGCAATCATGGCACTTCCGATCGCGGGTACAGCCCTGGTATTACAGCCAGCCTCTGCCGAAGTTGTCATTCGCAGACCCGTAGTTGTACGTCGTGCCCCAGTTGTTGTACAAGCACCCCGTCGCGCTGAGCGTCGCGTTTGGGTCGCTGGGCGTTGGGACTATTCAAACCGCCAGCGCCATTGGATTCCCGGTCACTACGAATATCGTCGTTAAAGATCGTAGTCTGTGAAACATACAGCGAGCTGAGTGGTGGGCTTCGTGAGGTTGCAAACTCATGAAGCCCTTTCTTGTGTGGCAAAAGGCACAGAAAGCTGTAGTTTACGTCCCACAGGATTGGCTGACTGCTGCTAGCTGAAAGCTTGATGTTGATGCCTGCAACTGGTTAAGAAGTGCTATCAATCAGGTTTACCAAGCTTACTGAAGGCGCTGTGTGATCCAAATTGGCTCACCCTCATCATCCGTTGATAACCGTGCCAAGCGCCAAGTCTTACCCTCTTTCTGCCGCTGAAGATAGACATCAAACGGATTCTGCTGCTCCGTAACCTGTCGTGTTGGTAGTTTGATTGTGGCATTGTAGGTGCCTTGTATCCGGTAAGCGCTCAGTCCTTCGATCGTGAGTGGCGTTTCTTCTTTGATCAAAACTCGCTTAATGGTGAGGTCAGTGGGCTGAACCGTAAGCCGAAGCTGCTGATTGAGCACTGCCTGGGTTTCATGCAGTTGTTGCACGATCGCCTGTTCGACCAAATGGCGGCCCGGTGCATTGATCGGTAAGCTACAAGCTGTTAGCAAGACAACGAAAACCATTGCCCACAGTCCTTTCCAAATTCTCTGCATTCTCAATGTCCCTAGCAAACAGCTTCCACAGGGCTAGTATACGATCGGACGGGAGAAGGATGAGGGATGAGGGATGAAGGCTAAAGGCTGTAGCTTGCTTTCCGAAAGGTAGGCTGACCGCTGACTGCTGACCGCTGATAGCTCTTTAATTCAAAACTCAAAACTTCTACGCTGACCGCTAATAGCTCTTTAACGCAAAACTCAAAACTTCTACGCTGACGGCTGATCGTTGACCGCTGATAGATGCTTTTTTAAGACTTATACCCTGCGTCAGATGCGGCTTTGCGATCGCTCAGTAGAAGATGCTGCCATATTATTTTTTGGTGCTGCCGCATCTTAAAGGAGCATTATGGCAAGTGCTATTGAGTTTAGTTTGTTTGCACCTTATAACAAGGAAGTCGCGCTGATTGGCTCTTTCTCGGAGTGGGAAGCATTGCCCATGAAGAAGGGAAAGGATGGCGTTTTCAAAGTCAGCGTTGATTTAGACGATGGTGTTTATCAATATAAGTTTCGGGTGCGATCGAAAAGCTGGTTTTTTGAACCCGATCAATGGGTTGACGTGACTGATCCCTATGCAACCGATGTGGATGGTAATAGTAGCGAAGAAAACGGCATTGTTCGCATCAAAGGTGGTCAACGCATTGTCGATACGTATGTTTGGCAGCATGATAACAAGCCTCTGCCCGCTGATCATGAGCTGGTGATTTACGAGCTGCACGTTGCCGATTTTTCGGGAGGAGAAGACGATAAAAAGGCACGGGGACAATACAAACATGTAGTTGATAAACTCGATTACCTGTGCGATCTGGGGATTAATGCGATCGAACTCATGCCCATCAAAGAATATCCAGGTAGTTATAGTTGGGGCTACAATCCTCGTCATTTCTTTGCAGCGGAAACAAGCTATGGCTCAAGTAGAGATTTAAAGAAACTCATTGATGCTTGTCATGCTAGAGGCATTCGCATCATTATGGATGGCATTTACAATCACTCTGAATCATCCTGCCCGCTTACCCAAATTGATCACGATTATTGGTACCATCACGAACCCCGTGATCCTGATAACAACTGGGGGCCAGAGTTTAACTACGAACACTACGACGAGAACTTAGAAACCTATCCCGCCCGTCGCTTTTCGGGCGATGCTGTCCGCTATTGGGTTGAGGAATATCACATTGATGGCATCCGATTTGATGCCGCACGGCAAATCGCCAACTATGATTTCATGCATTGGGTCGTCCAGGAAGCGAAACAAGCAGCAGGTGCCAAACCCTTTTACGCCATTGCAGAACACATTCCTGAGACTCCCAGCATTACCAACGTGGATGGCCCGATGGATGGTTGCTGGCACGACAGCTTTTACCACTGCATCCTGGAGCACATTTGCGGCGACACCTTCGACCTGGAGCGGTTGAAAGATGTGCTGGATTCTAAGCGTCAGGGCTTTATGGGTGCTACGAATGTCGTAAACTATCTGACCAACCACGACCACAATCACGTGATGGCAGAACTGGGCGATCGTGGCATCCTTGACGACGAAGCCTTCCGTCGGGCGAGGTTGGGTGCCGATCTGCTCATGACCGCAGTGGGCGTTCCCTTAATTTGGATGGGCGAAGAGTTTGGCGAGTACAAGTACAAGACGATCGACCAGGCAAAAATTGATTGGACGCTGCTGGGTGGCGATCTAAACCAGGGTCTGTTTGAGTACTACAAAGGTCTAATTCATCTCCGCAAGGAAAACCACGCTCTCTACACCGAAAACATCGAATTCTTTCATGAGAACTCCGAAGGCAAAGTGCTTGCCTACACACGTTGGAACGATGAAGGCTCTCGCGTCGTAGTCATTGCCAACTTCTCCGATCAATTTTTAGGCGGCTACACGGTCACAGATTTTCCTGCAGATGGCACCTGGCATGAATGGACAGGCAACTACGATGTCGAAGCCCACGATCGCAGTCTGGCGATCGACATCGGCCCCTTTGAAGCGAAAGTTCTAGTCTGGCAAGCTTAAGCTAAAGATACGAGATAGATGAGGAATGAGAAGGCAACCTTTTAGGCGGCGGTAAAACGTCTTGAGTTGAATTGCCTTCTTCTGCCTCCCCTGCCCCCCTTGCTTCCCCTGCTTTCTCACAACGCCAAAGCTCAATGTGGCTCAACAAACTTACTCGATCTCCGATTAGGCTGTGGTAAGATAATAGACTGCGACTATATACCAACCAGGAAGACTTACGAGACATGCCTCTGCTGCAACAGCGCAAACAAGAACTCATTTCTGATTACCAGGTTCACGAAACGGACACTGGTTCTGCGGATGTTCAGGTCGCCATGCTGACCGAGCGGATTAATCGCCTGAGCGAACACCTCAAGACCAACAAAAAAGATCACGCTTCCCGTAAAGGGCTGTTGCGGATGATTGGCTTGAGAAAGCGCCTTTTGTCTTATATTCAAAAGCAGGACAACGCTCGCTACCGTGCACTCATCACTCGACTAGGGATTCGCGGTTGACGAGTGTTCGCGGCTAAATAAGGACTGGTTTGTCTATGACTGCGAAAAAGAAAAAAGCTCAAGGGAATACCGCTTCAACGCAAAAAGAAGCGGCATCTAGTTCCCTGCCCTTTGAGCCTGTTCGCCAAAAGCAACCACAACCGACGACTGCTGCCTCAGCGAAGCCAAGTCCAAGTAATCAGCCGACTATGGCTAAGGGTAAGCAGTCGCTTAAGGGGATGCCTAGCAACTCCAATATTCCAGAGGTCGTCAACCGCCGGATGGTGAAGCGTGCGGCCTTTTTTTGTGGCCTGCCGACGGCTTGTGCCATCCTGACGTTTGTGGTGAGCTATTTTGCGATCGCCAACGATCTCTTTAAGCCCCCGACGGTAGCCGTCTTGCTAGTCAGTTTGGGCTTCTTTGGCTTAGGGGTGTTGGGCTTAAGCTACGGCCCTCTTTCCGCGTCATGGGATGAAGAGCGTTTGGGAAACGCGCTAGGCTTTGACGAATTCAAACTGAATTTTGGGCGGCTCCGGGAATCCTGGCGTACGGCCAAGGCGGCCAACGACAATTCTTCTGATTGATTTACACCCGTCATTCTAGCCCGATTAATTTACGCACAAGGAGGGACAAACCCCATGATCGTAGTCATGAAAATTGGCTCTCCAGAAGCCGAAATTACTCGTCTTACCGACGAATTTTCTAGCTGGAACTTGAATCCAGAAAAGATTGTTGGGAAGCACAAAGTCGTCATTGGCTTGGTGGGCGATACTGTGGATATGGATCCCCTCCAGATTCAGGAGTCTAGCCCCTGGATTGAGCAGGTTTTGCGCGTAGAAAAGCCGTACAAGCGCACCAGCCGTGAATACCATCATGGTGAATCGAGTGAGGTGATTGTCCCTACACCGAATGGCGCGATCGCCTTTGGTGAGCATCATCCGCTGGTCGTTGTAGCAGGTCCGTGCTCTGTCGAAAACGAAGAAATGATCGTTGAAACGGCACGGCGCGTCAAGGCAGCAGGCGCACAGTTTCTACGGGGTGGCGCGTTTAAGCCTCGTACATCACCCTATGCCTTTCAGGGACATGGCGAAAGTGCGCTGGAGTTGCTAGCCGCCGCACGCGAAGCAACAGGGTTAGGCATCATTACCGAATTGATGGATGCAGCAGACCTGGAGCTTGTGGGCGAGGTCGCGGATGTCATCCAGATTGGCGCTCGCAACATGCACAACTTTTCCCTGCTAAAGAAGGTCGGGGCGCAAGATAAACCTGTGCTGCTAAAGCGCGGCATGTCTGCCACGATCGAGGAATGGCTGATGGCGGCTGAATATATCCTTGCTGCCGGAAACCCGAACGTGATTTTTTGTGAGCGTGGCATTCGCACGTTTGACAACAAGTATGCGCGGAATACGCTGGACCTTTCGGTCATTCCAGTGCTGCGATCGCTGACACATTTGCCAATCATGATCGATCCCAGTCACGGTACCGGGCGATCGGAATATGTGCCATCGATGGCAATGGCGGCGATCGCGGCAGGGACAGATTCTTTGATGATTGAAGTCCATCCCAACCCGAAGAAAGCCCTGTCTGATGGACCTCAATCGCTGACACCAGAGCGGTTCGATCGTCTGATGCAAGAGCTGTCGGTGATTGGCAAAGCTGTGGGGCGATGGACTGAAGAACCTGCGACGATCGCTGTTTAGTTTACGTCGCATTCACTAACCCATAGCCCTAACTTTGTCTCAGCAAGCTCATTCATGGTCTTGCTGCGGTACAGTCAGAGAGCACTTCTATCGTTCACTATTTACCTGTGGATTACCAAACCGCTCGGAGTCTGCTGGTCAACCAAGGAACAGCGGCAGACCACAATCCAGACGCGCTCCTGACACGTCTGAAACAAGGGTATCCTCCCATTCCTGGTCAGGTTACGTCCCTTCTGCTGGCGCTAAAAGTGGTGTTTGAGTCGCTTCAGGAAAGCCCAAACTTTGAGCGAGAACTGGCCTGTTCTTTGCATGTTTTAGCGACAGAGAGTCGGCAAGCGTTTGAAAGTGGGCAGCAAGCAGGAGTCGATTGGCCTCCTTTGCTGGATGAAGACCTCAGCCGGATTGCCGCAGCGGTGAAGAGTATTTTTATCGGCGTGTGGCAGGGGTAGAGGGGGAAGGGAAGCAGAGGGGAAAGAGGGGAAGAGAAAACTCTGCCTTTTGTCCCGTGACGCGAAGCCAACTTAACCCGTATTCTTTTCTTTCACCGATTGCGCAGTTCAGCTTCTAGCTTTGGTAAGTCATCTCTCAGGAAAACAGTGATTTTGCCAGTGTAAGCAAAGCTGTTTTTTTGTCGAGCAATTTCGAGCCAATAGGCGTAGCGATCGCCTTCGCGGACTTCTCCCTGCAAAGCGGCAAGCAACGGTGCATCTCGATTGATTGATTGGTCAAGCGTTTTTTGGGTGGGATAGGCGTAAAGCGTTCTGGCCTGAGTGTAATCCTGATAAACAGTTGGGCCATAGATCGCGCGGAGGGCTTCTTGCAAGCGATCGCGGGTCACGCCATTTTGGATATCGAAAAACGAAATTTCCTCGGTACGGATAATGCCGCCCGTTGCACCCGACGAAGCTCTGCCTACTTGCAACGGAGTCGCCGAAAACGTAAAGCGTTGAGCAGGTGTGTCGCTTTTACGCACCAAAAGCTTTTCGCCACGAACAGGCCGCAACGTCGGGTTCGCCTGAATCCACACCACAGCTTCACTGGGTGTTTGCCCTGGCAGTGCTTCTACACGCCCTGCTAACAAGCCGAGAGCAAGACTTAATCCTACCGTGAAGAACCGCCGAGTCGATCGCAGCGTTTTGGGTACAAGGGATTGCACCACAGGTCTACAAAACCCCGTCTCCCGTCCCCTATCCCCCGTCCCCTGCTTCTTCCTGATCCGACCGGGCGTTACTACAATCTCATTCATTGTCCGAAGCCTATTGGTGAGCGTGAAGCCATCTTGCCATTACTTTCGATGTTTGGCACTGCAACGTTTTAACTTATTCGCTTGCTGTAGTTTGAGCGGCGATCGCCTGAATGGTGGCAAGCGGCACTTGATAGAAGTATTGACGACGAAACTGCTCTTCGTTGATCGCGATCGTAAACTGCTCTACGGCTGCCACCAGTGCGGCATTGGCACTTGTGTGCGACATTTGCTCTTGCCACGTGACTTGAAACGCATTGTCAGCATAGCGGAGGGTGAAGCCCAAGTATGCCAACGACTGAAACCCCAGCCTTAGGGCACGATCGCCGATTTCCAACTTGTCTAATAGCTGGGTACGAGTCGCTGTCTGCCCAGTGCGGCTCAGGTATTTAGCAATGCCAACCAGGGTTTGCCAGATGTCATGCGGCGTAGTGCGAGATGGAGCAGCATAGGCGATCGCTAGCGATCGTTGCTCCTGAACCGCACGGCGAAACCACCTCTGCAATTCAGCCCAACTCGTCGGACACCGGGAGAGAATGAGGGGTGTAGGGGTCGGAGTGTAGGGGTCGGGGTGTGAGGTCTGGATGTTCTCCGCGTCTCCGCGTCTCTGTGGTGCCCCCATCCCCCCTGCTGTATGATTCAACCCCCGCCAGTCCAAAATCCATGCTCCATCAGCGCGTCGAGAAGTTACGTCTGCTTTACAAGAACGGACGACGACAAGGCGAAGTTCGTAGCGTTTCTGGTAAGTGTTGAAATCCAGCTCAACGATCGCATCACATCTGCCCTTCGGCACCTCATCCTGGTAATGCTCCCACCACAGACCCGGAAAGCCCTTCAGAACTGAGTCATCCCGCAACTCAAACTCAGTTTTGATATAACGAACTTTGCCCCCCCTCCAGTCCTTAATATTCTTGTTGCTAACATTCTCAAACCAGCAATTTTGTAAGAAAAGTCTGGGAACTGGATTGCCCATCCCACAAGGTTCCAGCAGTTTTAACGCTTGAAACAGCTCTTTCCCCAGATCAGCCACCATCACGGTTAAGCCAGCCTGTATTGCAGAACGGCCTAACTCAGCCACCTGTCGCGCTTGCTGATTCAGCGCCTCAGTAAACAGCGGCACATTCTCTACAGGCAGACTCAATCCTGCTGCATACGGATGCCCACCAAACCGATGCAATAAATGCGCCTGGTCTTTCACCAGTTGGTACAGGTCAATGTTGTTGACCGATCGGGCAGAACCACGAGCGAGAGGAGGGAGGGATGAAGAGATGAGGGATGAGGGGTGAGGGATGAAAAAGTTTTGAGTTTTGAGTTTTGAGTTTTGAGTTGCTTCCCCTACGCCCTCTGCTCCCCCTACTCCCTCTGCCTCCCCTGCTTCCCCTACGCCCTCTGCTCCCCCTGTTCCCTCTGCCCTACTCCCTACTCCCCACTCCCCGCTCCCTGCCAACTCCGTCTGCAACAAAATCGTCGGTCGCCCATACTCCTGCGCGATTTGCCCCGCGACCAGGCCCAGAACGCCAACTTGCCATTGCTCATCTGCCAACACAATGACGCTTGTGGTAGAAAGATCGATCTGGGTCAGTCGGGCCTTAACTTGCTGCATTACATCCTTCTGGAGGGCTTTGCGGCGGGTGTTTGCCAGTTCTGTGGCTTCTGCCAGGTGGTTGCAGAGAGTGACATCCTGGCTGGTGAGAAGCTCAACGCAAAAGTGCGCGTCTCCTTGAATGCGGCTCACAGCATTGATGCGCGGCCCCAGACCAAAGGAGATATCGGTAGGCCGATCGCCGCTGCGTTTACACAATGCCAGCAGTTTAGCCAGTCCCGGTCGTGTTGCGGTTGTGGGATCAGACTGCTTTTGTAATTGCTCAATGCCTCGCTGAGCAAGATAGCGACAGTCGCCTTTAAGTTCAACCAGGTCGGCAATCAGACCGATCGCCACTAAATCCAACAGGTTCTCCAGTGGCTCTTGTGGCACGGTCGGTAAGGTCTCGTAAAGCGCTTCTACCAGCTTGTAAGCGACCGCTACACCCGACAAGGTGGCTAGGGGATGGTCGATCGACAAGTAGCGGGGATTAACGATGGCAGTGACGGGCGGACGCGCTTCTGGTAGGGTGTGATGATCGGTCACAATCACATCCATTCCCAGGCTGCGGGCATGGTCAATTTCTGCCAGATTGGTGCTGCCCGTGTCGCAGGTGATGATGAGGCGACAGTGTTTGGCGTGCAGGCTATCAAGCCCCTGTTGCGATAACCCGTGCGACTCCGTTAACCGATTGGGGATGTAGTAGAACAGGGTTTGCTGTTGGGTAAAGAACTGTCCCAATCCGTCCCACAGCACAGCGGTTGCGGTTACACCATCGGCATCAAAGTCGCCCCAAATGGCGATCGTCTCCTGGTTGGTGTATGCCTGCTGCAAGCGATCGATCGCCCGCTGCATCTCCGGCCCAAAGTCGAAGGGGCTAGCGGGTTGATACTGATTGGCATCCAGAAAGCCTGCCAGCGTTTCTCGATCGCGGAGACCTCGTTGCCACAACAGTTGGGCAGCATACTGCCCTGGCACATTTGGCGCATGCTGTTGGACTGCCTGAACAAACCAGTCTGGCAGTGGGGCGATCGGGTGAACGTGCCATGAAGCAGTATCAGAGACAGGCATTGGTGACAGGGTAGCGATCATCACACCTAACGATACTCTTGTACCATGCTACTCGATGGAAAACTCGACGTTAGACAAGCGATGCGTGCAGCCGCTTGAGCCAATTTGCTGAGTAGGATCAAGCTATCCTTCATGATGGTTCGCAGTGGTTGGTTTTCTGACGGTTTTACTGGCTTCGTTCTTTTTCTGCTTTCAAAACGTTATTGTGAGAACGCTCTTTCATGAGCAGACGGTTTTGAGCGTGTTCCACACAGGTGGGTTTGTTGCGCCGACTTTACCCAACTCGTTTCTGCTGATGTTCATGCGAATGCTGCTCGTCGTCCCGTTGATGGCAGCGTTAGCAGGCAAGCTGTACCCACCGACCTGGAAAGCTATTGGGCAATTGCGTGAGCCAGCGAAATATCCCCTCTTACAACGGGCGATCGCGGGTGGTGGGCTGATGTTTCTCTACCTAGCGCTGCTCTATGTGTCGATGGGACTGATTCCAGTGGGCATTGCGATCACGCTGTTTTTTTCCTACCCCGTTTTCACCGCGCTCTTTTCGTGGCGTTTCTTTGGCGATCGTCCCACCGTGTTTCGCTGGAGCGTGATGGGGCTTGTTCTGCTGGGCAGCACCCTCACGTTGCCGCACGTCAACCCTGCGATGAGCCATACCAGCGTGATTGGCATCATGATGGGTATTGCGTCAGGTATCGCATACGCCTTATACACTGTCGTTGCCCAAAAAAGCTTTGAAACCCTGCATCCGGTGCCCTTCACCTGGATCAGCTTTTTGACCACATTGATTTTGTCGGGCGTGAGCCTTTTGCTCTGGCATGAACAGGTTTGGCATGAGCAAGGTGCACCCTTACCCTGGCCCCCCTTATGGATTGGCGGATTATTTTCTGCGATCGTCACCTTTGCAGGTCACTTACTCAATAACATTGGCATCCGCCTGATTGGTGCCACAACAGCCTCCATGATCGGTGCCAGCAATCCTGCCCTGACCGTCGTGCTGGCATGGCTCACGATTCAGGAAACGCTGAACGTAGTGCAGATTACGGGAGTAGCGATCGTGACGTTAAGCGTGGCACTGTTGGGACGGGAGAGGGGGATGGGGAGTAGGGAGGTAGAGCGAAGGGAGTAGGGGAGCAAGGGAGTGGGGGAGGTAGAGGAAGCAAAGGGAGTAGGGGAAGCAACTCAAAACTTTTTCATCCCTCATCCCTCCTACTCTCCCTTCCGCAGCGCAGATATATCCCACGCCCGCTCGATGTCGTCGCGAGGCATTTCTTGGTTGTCTGATTGCAGCACTCGTTCCAGATCTCGCTGGAGCTGTTGGGTGCGCGCAACCCTTCCCTTGTCGTCATCGATCATTGCAGCTTCCCACAGAGCTTGTTCGTCGTGTTCTTTAAAGATGCGGGCGGCGCGATGCGCTCTGTACGCACGAAAGCCTAGTAGCTTCAGGGCTTTCTCGCCCGTTTCTAAGGCAGAGTCGAAGGTTTCACGCTGGACGACTTCGACTCCGCGCTGAATGAATTCATAGGCATGGCGTCGATCGATGGCGCGGGCCAGAATGCGCAGATGGGGAAAATGCTTCTTCACCAGATCGGTGATTTGCAGGGCACGATCGCGATCGTCGATCGCCACCACAAACAGCCGCGCCTCCTTTGCCCCAGCGGCATGGAGGAGATCCAGACGGGACGCATCGCCGTAAAACACTGTGAACCCAAAGCGGCGCAGTAGATCAATTTGGGTCGGACTGTGATCGAGGACGGTCGCTTCAAAGCCGTTGGCAATCAGCAGGCGACCGACAATCTGCCCAAAGCGCCCAAAGCCAGCGATGATCACTGGCGTTTCACCGTCGTCAATTTCGTCGGCTTCGCGTTCCACTTCGGTAGCCATAAAGCGGGGTTGGATCACCTTGTCGTTGAGGATCATAATGAGCGGGGTCAGCGCCATTGAGAGGGCAACCACTACGACCAGAGGGCCAGCGACGTTTTCAGCCAGTACCTTGTTTTGGGTTGCAAAGGACAGCAGGACGAAGCAAAACTCGCCGCCTTGGGCCAGTGCACAGCCAAACAGCAAGCTTTGGCTCAGTTCCATCCGAAAGAAGCGCCCCAGACCAACCAGTACGGCAAACTTAGCGATCGCTAGCGCCAGCACTAAGCCCAAAATCAACCACGGTTGCTCTAGCAGCAGGCTAAAGTTAATGCTGGCTCCTACGGAGATAAAGAACAGTCCCAGCAACAAGCCCTTAAAGGGTTCGATGTCACTTTCTAGCTCGTGACGGTATTCATTCTCTGCCAGCACGACACCTGCAACAAAGGTGCCGAGTGCAGGGGACAGTCCCACTTGCTCCATTGCCAGCGCGATGCCAATCACGAGGAGCAAGGCGGTTGCGGTAAAAATCTCTCGCTGTCCTGTGGTGGCAATAAAGCGAAAGATGGGGCGGGTGAGAAAGCGTCCGCCCAAAATAATGCCGCCCACGGTGCCAATGACCAGCAGCGCTTGCAGCCACGGGGGTAAAGCAGTGCCATGCTCTGCCGTTTCGGCGGCCACTAAAACTACCTCGTTGGTTGACATCGCTGAGGCGATCGGCATCGCCAGCAGCGGCAGAAACGCCAGGATGGGAATGACTGCAATATCCTGAAACAGGAGCACTGAGAACGCGGACTGTCCGGCTTCTGTCTTCGTCAAGCCTTTTTCATTCAGGGTTTGCAGCACGATCGCCGTAGAAGACTGGGCCAGAATCAAGCCGACTGCCAGCGCGGTTTGCCAGGGGAGTCCGAGCAGTATGCCGATCGCGGCGATCACGCTCCCTGTCACTAAGACCTGCAAGCCACCCAAACCCAAAATCGGCACGCGTAAGCGCCAGAGCAACGACGGTTGCAGTTCTAACCCCACCAGGAAGAGCATCATGACGACGCCAAACTCAGCGAAGTGCATGACATCGCTCTCTTCACCACCGCCTACAAACTTCAGGACAAACGGCCCAATGATCACCCCAGCAATGAGATAGCCCAGCACAGACCCCAGCCCCAGCCGCTTGGCGATCGGCACCGAAGCCACGGCCGCGACCAAATAGACAAACGCTTGAAACAACAAATTGTCATGCATGTTGCGCAGCCTCTGGTTGTGGTGTCTCTGGTGCTACCAGGATGCGATCAAGGCTGTAATTGAAATGTTTTGCTTGCCGTAACTCATCCCAGGCGATCGTGTCGTCTCGTAATGCCGTAATCACCGCGCGGTAATCCTCTGCGTGCTGATCAACTTGATGGCGCTCTTGCAGGCGATGCGTTCCCTGCACTACAAACGGCGGCAAATACTCCATGCCACAGAGAGCGGCGGTCTGCTCAAAGGGCACCAGCAATTCCCGAATCGTGAAACGGTTATAGCCCTTCTGGCAGTAAGCTTCTTTGTCGCCCCCAGTGGTAATGGCAGTCAAACATTTTTTGCCCCGTAACGCCGTGCCGCCCTGCCCATACGCAAAACCATGCTCCAGCACCAGATCTTGCCACTCTTTCAGCATGGCTGGACTGCTATACCAGTAAAACGGATGGTGAAACACAATAATGTCGTGTGCTAAAAGCAGGTCTTGCTCTGCCTTCACGTTGATATGAAAGTCGGGATAGGTTTCATACAGGTCATGCACCATCACCGCATCTAGCCCATCCACGGCTTGAACCAAACGCCGATTCACCCGCGACTTTTCGAGGGCTGGGTGAGCAAACAAAATCAAAATCTGGTTCGGAGTGCTCATAGTTTTGCCGTGCAACGTGCGGGTGAGGAATGCTGTGCAAAGGATAACATTTCAGCGCCTAAAGCATGGCTGTAGTAAAGCTTGACCTCCCACAACACGGCACGAGCGGCGATCGCACTCAATCCATCGATCGCACAAGCTGACCTGTCTGATATACATCAATATCAGGACGCTCCATGTTGAGTGGCGGTAGAGGTTTAGCGTGCTCTGTGTCATGCGTAGCACGTCGATCGCCAAGCTGGTAGTAATAATGATTGCCCCCTTCCGTAAAGACAACTCGACGACGAACATCCTCAACTGAGAACTGATAGCCATTGCGTGCTCCGCCCTTCAAAAAATTACGCACCAGCGCTTCTTCGGTGGGATACATGTTGGAAATGGGATACGCCTCCTGGCAGGTTTGCAGCCGTTCTCCGGTTTGCACATCCCACAGTTCAAAGCATTGACCGTAGCCTTGGGCAACCGAGGCCACGAGAATGCGTCCTGCTTGACTGATGGAAAGACTGCCAAACGCGGGGATTTGAGTCGGAAACGATCGCACCACCCTTCCAGTTGTCAGTGCGATCGCTCGAAAGCTGCCGTTGCTGCCGCCCACATACACGATCGTGCCGTCTGGGCTGAGGGCCGCCGCCGTAATGGTCTCCTTTACGTTCCAGTCGCCCTGTAAGTCTGAATGTTGCTTGCCAGAATGCAGATCAAACACCTGTATGTTGCCGTGTTCAAAGACAAAAATCAGTTTCTGGCTGTCTGGACTGATGAAGAGATGTGTTTTTGCGGAAGACTGGACGGGCAGTTTGTGCAGGCACTCAAACATTTCATAGGGGATGTGTGCCACAAGCTGGCTTTGCAGGTCAGGCGAGTCTGCTTCACGCAGCACGTCATACGCTGCCGCCGCTAAGCGTACAGAGTCATGCTCCAGCAGTGGCAGCAGCAAGGCTAGGCCATCATCCCCGTAAGCGTCTGCCTCAGCGATCGCGCGTAACTTATCCTCAATTGATGCATGCGTCAGGCGTTGCTGCAATCCCTCCATACCGCCCAACACAACAAGCATTTTCAGCCACCCTGTTACGCTTGCCTAAAACGGCTGCATCCTTTGCAGGCTCAACATGATCATTCACCAGACATTGCCTTGCGATCGTCTTTCTGCATGATGGCATGGAATTTTGCTGCTGCTGGTTTTTACAGCCAGAAGCCGCTTTGACCTTTCGCAAGCATTGTGGTGTGCCGATGCGAACAATACTGCTATGCCACATGTCATCTGAGCGTTTGATACGAGACCAACTTGATTTTCAAAGGCAGCACACAGCAGGCTTGGAAAGTTAGGAATCAGAATGTATACTGCTACTGGCTCCTGAACTCCTGACTTCTGATTCCCACCTTCTGCTTCCCAAAAACGCGAAGCAGACCAGAGGTGACTCCAGTCCGCTTCACGGTTATCTCATTACACAATCACCGTTGCGATCGTGATGTTAGGGAGCAGGAGGGGGGACAGGAGCTTCGAGACCATCGATCGCGCTAATCTCTCCCGTAAACCGGATCAAGTCAGCCATTGTAAACGTTCCTGGCACCTTAGCAGGCAGCGTGGGCTTCCATTGACGATTGCGCACAAAGAATGAATCGCTATCGCCCTCAAAGAGACCCAAAAAGACCTCGGCCACAATGCGGCTACCCACCTCACCCAGGCGCAAGCCCTTTTGCTGTACGTGTGCCTCTTTAAGGATGTAGTACCAGAGGGGTGTTTCCTTATCAAAGCCAAACCGTGCTGCCACTGCGCCATCTGAACCCGACGCAATCTCACTCGCGCTCAGGGGCTTGAGATTCATGAAGCGTGCCACACTCTGACCAGACGGTAGCCCCATACTACGTCCCCGCAGCAGGTTTCTCACCGCAAGCGATGTAGGAGGCTGAAGGTTTGGCACGTTCGGGAGATTGGGAATATCCTTCAGCGGATTGACGAGGAAGGGATCAAGCTTGCGAGAGTGGTTCACTGGCACGGCTGGATCAATGTCAAAGAAGCGTCGCCAATCCACAATCCAGTTAGTGGGCAAGAGGGTTTCCAATCCTGGACCTTGGGGCGGTATGCGTCTGGATTTGCCCGTAAAGTTAAACAGCAAACCGAGCGAGGCTGGGACGAAGCTGTTGGGAGAGATATCCTTGAAGGTAAAGACACGGTTGTAGTCGTAGGAACTACGGATCATGCTGTGACCCAAACGGTACGCTGCCACCGAGAACTCCACGGGGATAAACGGAAAGGTGTTGAACTTATAGAACTTGCGCCCCTCATTCAGCACTTTGTTGACCTGGTTGGGGTCAAGAATGCGATCGAGGAAGTCAAATACCACAATCCATTGATAGTGCCAAACTACTAGCTGTCTGGCTTCTTCAAAGATGGTCTTGCTGATCGCAGCTTTCCGGGGAATCGAGCCATCTCTGAGTCCATCGACAATCTTGTTGTGGAACTTCAGGATCGCCAGATGGGTCTGCGCTACCAACAGGTTCTCGTCATTGCGCGGATCGCCTAACAAGGCGATCGTGCTGGGGGCGCGAGGAATATCATGGTCGCCTTTGACATTCAGCGGACCGTTAGCATCATTACTGGCCTCGTTTTTACCAATGAGGAACTTCTCTTTGTCCTTGAGCTGATACAGGTAAGGTTGATCATCTGGGCCTGACCCGTAAACGCTATCCAGATCCAGCGCAGGCGTGCGGAAGTTGACGACGGCTTGCGGATCAACCCGCTTCTCTTTTAATGAGGTGGGGTCAAAGGTCAGGTCATGATCAACAAACTGCCCCAAATATGTAAACCCGGCTGGCACATTGCGATTATCGCCATCGGGATGGTCTCTCTGTGGCTCAGTCGGATCGGTGCGATCGTCGATCATGGCATTGCCCAGCGCTACCAGGCTGTCGATCGACGGTGTAAAGGCGGGTAGTTCCGGGAACATCCTGCCGAATTTGCCTGTCTCTGCAAAAGCGCCCTGAGGCGTGTTGTCTCCGTTACGAACGCTAAAGCCGTGTTGTGGTGATGACATAATTTCCTCTAGAAAGAACTCTAGTTTGGCTACGAAGACAGCCTAAACGACCTCCCAAAAAGTTGATGGTACCCGTTGGGGGTATTTTCCCTTGGGCGGCGATATTAGCGCGACAATCGAGCCTGAGGTTGTCATCTGCCCCAGTAACACCAGTTTTGAGTTTTGAGTAGCGCTTTGCGCCGACAAGCTAGAGAGTTTTGAGCGACCGAACCTGCGTAGCATCGCTGGTTGGAGTACCTCATCTGTAGCTCAATGAAAGGGAAATGGTATATCCGTTGCCTGCCAAAGGGTATAGATTCCGCTCGCTTAACCGAATCAGTCGCCTGATGGCATGTTTTGTCCTATGCAATCGCCTCTTGTTAACGATGTGTGAAGGAAAAATGATCGCGAAACTGCGCTCACCTACCCGCTACCCGCAGTCCTTCTACGCCATCAAGGTCGAAAGCGCCATCTCCGAGTCGATCGCCGCCGGATGCGCTTCTGGCTCTAAAGACCAGATGGCATAGCGATCGCCCATTGCCGTGATGACCGTTGCTTCGCCGCGCTGATCAACCCGTTGCGCTATGCGGAGTGCCTGCGTGCGATCGCTCGTGAGTTTAACAAAGCGGTAGTATTGCTCATCAAACAGGATAGCTAACACCCGTTCTGATGCATTTGGTGAAGCAATCCGGCAGGTCTGGTACTGTTCGCGTGATGACAGCAACCGCGATGCAGTGGATTGCTCGTCGATCGTCTCTAATGGCGAGTCGGGTACAGAGTCGAGCGGAGCCACATCAGGCAAAAAGGGTTGAAACCAGTTGACATCTTCACTTTGCAGGGGGACGGCAGAAGGCTGGAAGAGAAACAGCGGTAGTTCTGGTTGCTCTAAACCATCAGCGCGATCAGGAGCCATCACCGCCACAGCTTGCTGATGCAACTCCTGCTGCTCGACTGACCAGTGATCTGCTTCGGTCATACTCTTCAGGGATGTGGTAAACCCATCACCTGCCAGAGCCAGATCGGGCGCGAGGTTTGGGGCAACAGCCTGTAGCATGGCCTGGGCACTAAACCCTTGCTGACCTGAGAGAGAAGCTTCCCGCGATCGCCCCCACTTGCGAAGCAGTTCTGCCGTTGTAATGCCAGTTCCAACGCTAATCACGATCGACATACCAATATGCCGAATCACCACATCGCGTTGATTAATTTGTTCAGTGGACTCGATGCGATCGGGCGGCTCAACCGTGATGGGTTGTGGTCGGCGTGGAATAAAGGCCACCATTGAAACCGAGAAGACGGTACAAGAGGTGAGGATAGCGGACAATAAAACTTTCTCAAAGGCAGAACTATTCATCTTTACCGCTCCAAGGGGCAAAAGGCTTCTTTAACGTGCTGGAGAGCGGTAGTGCAACCTTGAAATTGATCACGCTCAGGCGATCGCGGCTCTGAAACTTAAGTAGGACTTACGCATTTGCCCCAACCCCCAATGCTGGGGGCTTTAATTGGCTCGGTTCCCCCCTTTCTTGTAGCTTGCTTCCCGAAGGGTATGCCCGCTAGGGCTATGAATTGGGGGCCAGGGGGCGAAGGATGACCGCTTTTGCGTAAGTCCTAATTAAGACTGATAAATCCGTAAACTGACGAACCTACAGACTAGTGAACCTACAGACTGGTGAATCTACAGAGTGAATGTGATCATCCCTGAACTGTCCGTTAAAGCACCGATGTATTAACTGAACCTTCGCTCTGCTGCGGCTAGACATTTGGGGTGACGCACTCATGGGCAGTTGCGACATCCAGGTCAATGGTCTAAGAAACAGTGGCTACATACACTTCTTAACCCGCACGCTAAGCTTTCAACAGTCTTTTCACCGTGGATTTACTGAAACTTTAAGCACCTCGTCCCGGTGCAGGGGGCTAAGCGCGAATAGTATCAGTAACGCGCCGCTATTAACCGGATGCATTGCTTCACAATGGCTTGACCAAAATTCATGAATCTGAGAACACTCTTAATTGCTGTCACACTACTCACAACCTGTCTCTTCAGCGCAGTCAAAGTTCGGCAAGCGCTACAGCCTCCTGTGGCTGCTGAAGTATCAGTGTCAGATCGCGTTGAGCAAAACGATCGCCCCGCGACTGCAAACGCTAATAAGTCAGCGACGACTTCAGCCCAGCTTTTGCAAACGAAAACCTGCATTCGCTGTAATTTAAGCGGCATCGATTTGAGCGGCATGGATTTAAGCCGAGCCAATTTTCGCCAAGCCAACCTCGCACGATCGAATTTGAGCCAAACGAAGCTGATCAATGCCACGTTGCGAGGGGCGCAATTGAGTGCAGCCAGCCTTAAAGCAGCCAACTTACAGGGGGCTGATCTAGGCCAAGCGAATTTGAGCGGGGCCAACCTGAGCCAAGCCCAGTTGTTAAACATCAGCCTCTCCCAAGCCAATTTGAAGGATGCCACGCTAAAGCAGGCAGAATTACGGGATGCCAATCTGAGAAACGCCAGCGTTGAGCACGCCCAGATGCAAAATGCCAGCTTATATGGTGCCATTCTTATCAACGCCAACTTGAAAAACGCAGATTTGAGCGGGGCTGATCTCCGCTACGCCAATCTCAAAGATGCCGACTTGAACGGCACCAACCTGTCCAACGCGCGGTTAGATTGGGCCATCATGCCCGATGGCACCAGCTATCAAGGCACCGTTCCCTATTGATTCAACATTGGAAACCTCGGTGACGGGAGGGGCTTATTTGGGGTTCGGTACTGGCTCAACCGCAAGTGGCGGCACTCTGCTAGAATGCAAAGCTGTGGCATTCGCTTCCAGTCCTAGCGTCACTGCCTTGTTAGCCCTTCAACGTTGATTTCTGTCCGCCTAAGACTGACGCTGCAAACGGCGGGGGCTGATGCTACTACTGGAGCTCTATGTCGTTTTCAAACCTCGGTCTGTCCGATGCGATCGTGCGTGCTGTCACTGAGCGCGGCTACACCGAACCAACCCCCATTCAATTACAGGCAATTCCGGCGGTGCTATCGGGTGGTGATCTGATGGCGGGTGCTCAAACAGGTACAGGCAAGACCGCTGGCTTTACCTTGCCGATTCTGCACCTCTTGTCGCAAGGCAGCTATACAGCTTCTCCTGACAATCGTGGGAGCGATCGCCCCTCATCCAACGGACGCTTGCCCGCAAAGATCAGTCAACCTCGCAAGCGATCGCCCATCCGAGCGCTCATTCTCGCGCCCACACGTGAACTTGCCGCCCAGGTAGAAGAAAGTGTGCGTGAGTATGGCAAGTATCTGCGGCTCACCTCCATGACCATTTTTGGCGGCGTGGGGATGCATCCGCAGATTCAACGCTTGAAAGGTGGTGTGGACATTCTGGTAGCGACCCCAGGACGGTTGTTAGACCATGTTCAGCAAGGAACCGTCGATTTATCGCGCATTGAAATTTTGGTGCTGGATGAAGCCGATCGCATGTTGGATATGGGCTTTATCCGCGATATTCGTCGCATTCTGGGACTGTTGCCGAAAGAACGGCAAAATTTGCTGTTTTCTGCCACGTTTTCTGGCGATATCAAGGCGCTTGCCTCCACCTTGCTCGATCGCCCTACCATCATTGAGGCCGAGCGTCGTCAACTGACGGCTGATACCGTTGCGCAAAAAGTGTATCCCGTCGATCGTGAGCAAAAGCGGCACCTGCTCACGCATCTCATCAAAGAACACAACTGGTTTCAAGTCCTGGTGTTTACGCGCACCAAGCATGGAGCCGATCGCCTGGTCAAACAGCTTACTGAAGATCGCATCCCTTCGCTAGCCATTCACGGCAACAAAAGTCAGGCGGCTAGAACCCGTGCCCTCGCAAAGTTCAAAGACGGTAGCATGCAGGTATTAGTCGCTACCGATATTGCAGCACGCGGCATTGACATCAGCGATTTGCCTCACGTCGTCAACTTTGAGTTACCAAATGTCCCTGAAGATTACGTTCATCGCATCGGTCGTACAGGTCGCGCAGGTGCGGAAGGCGAAGCGGTTTCGTTAGTTTGCGTCGATGAACTGAAGTTGCTAGCCGATATTGAACGCCTCATCAAACAGCCCTTGCCTAGAGAAATTGTTCCAGGCTTTGAGCCAAATCCCCACGCCAAGCCAGAACCGATCCAAAACGGACAGCGCGGACAAGCCTCTCGCAGCAAACGCCCCGATCGCGCTCCCTCTCGATCGCCCCATCCCGCTCCAAAGCCTCGTACTGTACATCATGCGGATGGTGGATCGAGTGCACGATCGCCCATTTCCCGTCGTCCTAGTGGAAGACACTGATTAGTTGTTGGTTGTTGGTTGTTGGTTGTTGGTTGTTAGTTGTTATCTAAAAGTAGGGTGGGCAGTGCCCACCCTACAAATTAATTTCAAACTACCGCTTGTAGATATTTGAGCCAGGAATCTTACGAAGCTTGCCTCTCAGCGAGGAGATTTGGATTGTCAAAAAATATTCTCCTCCTAAAAAACTGATCTCGTTCGTCAGCTTTTGTTGAACTTGATCAATAGACGGTTCGCCAGTTAGGTTTTGGCTAAAAGTGAATTCGTACCAAATTACTAGAAAATACGTTGGTAAATCTTGCAATTCTTTGACAACTTTTTGAACAAGGTATGCTTCCTTGATCTGTTGATATTGAGCTATTTGCTGGCACAGATGACTAACAACTTCTTCTCCTAGCCCATGAGGCTTAAAATGATCTCTAGGGCTAATACTGAATTGCTTTCTTTCGATAGTTTTAGCAACTTTACTGTGCTTTTTCCACTTAAGCAAGAAAGCTTTCGCCTCTTCTAGTTTGCCTTGCTCATGTAGTTGATTATAGATTGTTTCGTAGCAATCAGGAGCAATTTTCGGATTGAGAGCGGCAGCTTTTTCAAGATATTGAATACCAGTAAAATTTCCCTCAGCTAGTAGTAAGGTTCCATAGACTCGGTTAGCTGCAACATGGCTATTATTGAGCTTAATGACTGCTTCAAAATAGGGCAAGGCTGCTTTGGAACCATCTAACTTATTGATGTAACAAGATAGTTCCCATGCTTCATCGCTCGTCAGCGGTGTCACTTCAGATTTCTGCATGAGTTGCTTAACTGCCTGCCGAGTTTCTTGAATATAGACATGTTGCTGTTTCCAGGGAGCTTCTGAAGCTAGCTTCCAATTGTGATCAAATTGCGTTACGTATTGTTCTAATTGTCTGCCCAGCAGCTTCTCGGCAGCAGTGATTGCAACAGGCATAGGTAGGTGCACTCGTTTGGGAAAATCGGAAGGGTAACCAAGTGCAGCGAGGCGATCGCGCAAACAGGGATGCGTATCTGCGAGGTTTGTTTTTCGGGCGAAAGCAGTTTCTAACCAGGTTTGATAATTGTTCGATTCAATCGGTGTTTTCAAATGAGACAACAGTTGGGAATAAACCATTGCGGGCACCTCAATCTGATGCTCAACCTGTTCGTAAACGTTTTCCCAGTAGTAATGTAATTTTTGACTTTGCAGTTCTATGTTCAAGAGTGCTTCGGCAGCTTGTTGGGGGCTTGTTTGTTGAGCAGCACAGCGATCTGCCTCATATTCATCCAGGCGGGCTAACACAAAGGAATAAGCATAGAAAAACGGCGCGTACCAATTAAAAAAAGGTTTAAAGAACCAGGTTGAGCCATGATTACCGCCATTTTGTAATCGGTCTAAAACATTTAGCCAGGATTCACGTACTCTGTAAATCCAACCAGCAAATCGAGAATGGTTGCCAGATAAATGCCCAAATTCATGAGCAAGAACAGCCCGAAATTGATCTGGTGAAATTGCCTGCATGAAAGGCAACCCCAGGATGAGATAGCTTTCATACCAACCCAAAATGCCTAATCGTGGGACTTGACAAACAGATGCATTAAACTCATCGGTTAGCAAAACATGGTAGATCGTTGGAACTTGGAGCTTACAGGTAAGGTCATCAATGAGTCCAAACAAATGAGGAAAATGCGATCGCTCCAACTTAAGCCCATTAGGACGTGGAAATTTAATCCATAGCGATTGCAGAATAATAACTAAAAGAAAAATTAAGAGGACTATGCTTTGAATACTACCTCTACCGACGTTTTGAGTACTTACGATTAGCCATAACAAACCTACTAATAGACCAATTAAACCTGCCAGAATGATAAAAAGATAAGCATATCCCAGCCCAGCCAGTAGCCTCACTTGCAGACGGTAGACTGCCGGATGGCGATTGGCATGTGTTTCTAATTGCTGAATGAGTGTTTCGTAACGCTCTCTATTCCACAACATCACTAATTTTCCCCCGTTGGTTGCTTATCTCTAAAATGCCCATAGGAGAAGATAAGGCAACAAGAAGTAGAAGCAGGGTGGGTAGTGCCTACCCTACTATTGATCGTCTCTTACGTACTCTCAGTGGCACTTTGCAAACTAAGCGGTCTCTGCGTCAGAATGCCGATCGCGCTATCTATGCCGATTCTAAATGAGCAACAGGAATTGCTTCGGTTCGTTCAGGTGCTTTTGCTCCAGTGGCGATCGCATGAACGGCATGAAGAATGTCAGCCGAGTAGTACCGATTGCCACAGGTATCACAGACCCCAATCGTCACGTCTTCAAGAATGACGAATCCATTTTTGTGTTTGAATGCTTCCCGCTTGACAGTGCGAGGTTGAACGGTTCCTTCGCAACACTCACATCTGTAGCCATACATAGGTTAAATCTCAAGCTCAGTGACTTCATAAACTGTAATGATTCAGATAACGCCCGTTGCTAGCAAACCGTCCAACGATACCAACAGGTGTTTGTTAACCGATCGCTGTTCCCACAACCACATATCTAGTTCCCCTAGGGTCATCTTTTTCAACTCGAATAACTTGACCGCTCAAGATAGCCGCTTCTACGTCCAGTATAGTCAGCATATCCTCAGCCATTTCTTCCATTGAGTGGGCTGACATATCGTACTGACGAAGCCTGATTTTCTCCCTAATGCGGTCAATGTCGTTACGCGGCACAGAAATCTACGGCGAGATTGGAGCAATACGAAAAGGATCGAGAAAGCAGGTCACATCTACTGACTTATGCGCCCTCAGTAGTATCTTGCGACCCAAGCGGTTTCTGGGCTGGAATGCCGATCGCACGTGGAAATTCATTCGGTGTCAATGCAATCTTTTTCACGTAGATGCAGTGACGATCGCCCTGAGTGAGTGGAGTTGTAAAGGCTTCAATTGTGTCAATTTTGCCACCTAAGATTGCGATCGCAGACTCCAGAGCAATGGTTTCTGCCTCTGTCCACTGTCCTCGATAAAGCACGGCTATACCGCCAACCTTCAAGAGGGGTAGTGCATATTCAGCGCAAACAGGGGCAGCGGCTACGGCTCGAATGAGCGCCAAATCATAGCTTTCCCGCTGGTGTTTTTGTTGTCCAACCTGCTCGACTCGCTCTACTAACGTCCTGACATTCGCAAGTTCTAACTGAGCAATGACCTGATCGATAAAAACGATTTTCTTGCGCGTCGCATCCAGCAGCGTGACCGACCAATTGGGTTGGGCGATCGCCACAGGCAAACCTGGAAAGCCAGCACCAGTGCCGATATCGATGATCTTAAAAGAGTTTTGAGTTTTGAGTTTTGAGTTTTGAGTAGCGCTTTGCGCCGCTGAGTCCGTTGGACACGCTACGCGAACGCTAGAGAGTTTTGAGTTTTGAGTTGAACCGTCCTCTTGCTCTCTGACTTCTGACTTCTGACTTCTGACTTCTGGCTCCTGCCCCCAAAACTGTCGCACTCCTCGCAGCGAATCCCACAGATGTTTTTCCCAAAATTCCGCTGGCTCTGTAATACGCGTCAAGTTGAACTGACGATTTCCCGCCAGCGTCAGGTCATAAAGCTGCTGAAACTGCGCTTGTTGCTGCTCGTTGGGTTGCCAACTTAGCGTCGATTGCCACAGTGCCTCCATGCTGGGTAGGAGGGACGATCGCGAATCAAGTGTAAGACTCCCCTGCTCCCCCTGCTCCCCCTGCTCCCCTTGCTCCCTCATGCCCCTCTCCCCAATTCCCCTAAATCGCTACCTGCGGCTTTTTCGTGCGCTGCTTTAGCTCCTCTGGCTGCACAGCGGTCAATTCACCGTGGCTCAGCGTCCAGCATTGGTCAGCAATATCTACCAGCTCACCTGCGTCGTGAGACACGACAAGTAGACTCCAGTGAGCTTTAAGCTTTGCCAGCAACCCAACCAACTGTTGCCGCATTGACCAGTCTAAGCCAGCGGTAGGTTCATCGAGCAAAAGGATGTGAGGCTGGCGAATCAACTGAACGGCAAAGGCGAGGCGGCGCTGTTGTCCACCACTGAGGGCGTTAGGAGAGGTACGCAGGGGAAGATGAGTCAACCCTACTTCAGCCAGGGCTTGCTCAATGCGATCGCTCGTGAGTTCTGGATGCCCTAAGCGCAGTTCTTCTAGGATGCTGCTGCCGCAAAAGTGGCGTTCAGGGAACTGAAACACCAGACCGCTAAGCTGCTGTAGCTGGAGTGGAATGAGTTCCTGGTCACGCCAAAAAACGCCGCCACTGGTCCGTTCTGCCAGCCCTGCCAGAATCTCTAAGAGCGTACTTTTGCCTGACCCACTGGGGCCAATGATCAGGCCCAACTGCTGGGGTGCAATCTGAAGGTTGATAGCGTTCAAAATAGCCGTATGGCTTGCAGGTGGATGGTAGGACAGGTTTCTGAGCTGAAGCATTCCGTTTGGCTGGTGAAAGATAAAGAAACAATCGATCGTGCTAAGCGATTTGATACTTAATAACGTCCCAGCAGTAGGATGTGTTAGGTGTTAACCGTAACGCATCAGAGGGAATTTATTTTCACGCAAATCCCTAAGCCGCGAATGGAGCTTACCTCTGGAACTTGTTTCCAGAACTTGCGTCACCATCCTTACCTGACTGAACGGCACTCTACCCACTCCATCAAACGCTTCGCACAATCAGTGTTTTCAGCACAGTGTTCTCAAGCGGCAGCAGATTCTTTAGTAAGGGTTGTTCTTATCACTCTAACGAACTTGGTTCCAAGTTACTATTGACTTCTCAACGGGATTTCTTTCCCAGCCGTCATTTCTTTCTTGAATGTATTTTCTTGAATGTATTGTTTCTAGAACTTGATTAACAGGAACGTTATGCCTGCTCAGTTGTTTATCCATTCGCATGCCCCCAAACGCCGCCTACAGTTTGTTAGTGCGGCGATCGTTTCGCTAAGCCTGTGGGCGGGTCCTTCCCTGGCAAAAGATCCGTTTCGGACGACGAATCCCAAAGCTATTGATAATCGCACCGAGGCAGCGTTTAAAAGCTTGTTTGAACAAGGAGACTACATTGCAGCCGACAAGTACGCTCAGCAAGCAGATCCGAGCGATCCGCTAACTTATGCTCTGAGAGCCTCTCTAGCTTTCATCAAATGGCAAGGCGAACGGGATGATAGCCAAAAAGCCGCTCAGCTAGATCAGTTTAGAGACGATGCCACTGAGACGCGTGAAACAGCCCTCTCTTTAGTTGCAAAAGACCCTCTGCGCGGTAATCTTTACCAGGCAGTGGGGCATTTTCTGCAAAGCGCTTATATTTTCAGTAAAGACGGCACCGTGAAGGGCACACCTCAAGCATTGGGCGAAATTCAGCAAGCCTTTAAGTACCTGGATAATGCCGAAAAAGTTGATCCTAGCGACCCAGAATTAAACTTGCTGCGGGGCTATATCGACTTATTTGTCTCTCTCAATCTGCCGTTTTCCAGTCCTACGGATGCCATTAATCGATTGGATAAATACGCAAGTCCACGCTATCTTGCCTATCGCGGCCTCGCGCTTGGCTATCGGGATTTGAACCAACCTGCTAAAGCCCTGGCAGCCGTTGATAGCGCACTCAAGGCTACTCCAAACAACCCCGATGTGTTGTACTTGAAAGCCCAGATTCTTGTGCGTCAGGGTGACAATCGCGGTAGTCTGGCATATTTTGACAAAGCACTGACGAAAAGAAAGCAATTGCCACCGGGCTTAATTAAGCAAATTGACAAGGAACGCACTAGAGCGCAAAATCGCCTGGTGAATGCGGGGCAATAGTGTGCGTTGAAGGACGATCGTCCTTTGCGTCGATCGTCCCTTAGAGCCAATCTGCTACCTGAAGTTGGAGCGTGCCCAACCCCAGATCTTTTGCAGTCAGCGATCGGGCTTCAAAGAGTGCCACCATGTCCTTGAATTGGGGATTGCCTCGGCTGGCTCCGGTTAGCCCTTTAGCAATGATCAGGCCGCAGCAGCCGTGGGTTTTCTTGCAGCGCTGATCCCACTTTTTGCGGGCAGCCGTGTGGGTCGGATCGCCATCGCCAAACTCGCCAAACAGGTGCAAGTCACCGTTCCCAGTTTGAAATAACCCCAAATCGTAGCGTTCGCTCCCCAGCGGGTCTGCCCCTGGGTTAAAGCAAATAGCTTGCAGTCCACCCGCTGCTTTCAGCGCTTCAATCAACGTTTTGGCTTTGGGGCGTGAGGTTTGAATCATTACAACCGGAAACCCATCTCCCGCCGCTTTCACCTCTTGCAGTTGGTGATGTTCTGCGGTGCCCGATCGCAAAACGTCCAGCATATCCCACGGCACAACCCCCAAGCTGAGAAACGCATTGGCTGGCACCAGATCATCTCGCACAACCGGGGCATCAGTACTGCCGCTTTCTTCAGCATCTGCCATCGCTAGCAACTCAGCGGCAAGTTCAGGCATCGTGGAAACTTTGATCGAAACGGGTGTTGGTTTCTCGGTTTCATCGTCGGGCAACGGAATGCGGTAGCGGCTACTCACGGTTGGAAACGCATTGTGCTCGAACTTAGTGTGATGTTGACGGAGAAAGCGGTGAAGTGCTTCTAACGCCACCAGTAGGGCAGCCGCTTCTTCGTCATATAAGAATGATCGCAGCCCTTCCAACGGATGCAAGTTGCCAAAGACGGGTTCGATCGCGCCGATTGGCACGGTCGAGAGGTCAATATCGTCTTCCTCGTCACGATCGCTCTCGAAGGTGACAAAGAGACAATCTTGTCCCAAAAACGCCTCTTCCATTGCTTCGAGTGATTCATTGGTTAACACCCGTTGCCGAAAGCGCTTGAGAGAATCGAGCGAACGATAGAACAACACCCCAAACTCCATCCCCAACATGCCCATCACAGAGGCATAGAGCGTGGTTAAGTCCCAGCGATTGATTTCGATCGCCACAATTTGATGGTCGGCCAGCACCTCCCAAGGAGCATCGTGCCAAATGTCGATCGCGCGATCGGGTAAGACATCCGCATGCTGTGGCGGCAGTTGGGGTGGACGGCTACTAACCGCTTCCTGAAAACCTCGAAAAATTTCATCAATGAGCGGTAACGATGGCACGTAGTCCAGCACAATGTCCAGATCTTGCAGCACCCCGCGCAGATAGAACAGCAGTTCGCGATCGCTGACCACAATTTTTTGCGGACGCGCAGGACTGTTGGGGTTATGGGGATACTCCATTGCCCGCAGGAGGGCGCGAACAACCGCTTCTGGCCCCGTATCTGGAGTCACTACATCCATTGCCCGCACCATGCCCTGCGATCCATCGACCCACAAGATACATTCACCATTTGGCTGTGGTTCGCTGCCCGCATCTGTCCAGTCGCTATTCGATGGCATGCCAGTGACCAATGGGCGGCGATCGCCTTCCCAAACACTAGCAATTTGCGGTAGTTGCTTCAGGCGACGACGAGTTGAGAGGTTGAGCGCAGTCATAAAAATTAGCAGCAGTGGATGCTAGAAAGAGCGACTAAACGTAGGCAACAGTGAGCCGCAGCATAAAGTTCAACAGATACCCATCTTAAACACTAACTAACCCGATGCCGATCGTGGTTCCATCGGTTTGTGTAAAGAGGTCTGCTTGCAGTCAATGTACAAACAACGAGATGGCGATGCGTTAAGTCTCCAGGTTAGAAGAAATCGCTTGTCCCTGCTAGTTGTCTATCCTCTCACGTGGATAACCAGGTGTGATTTATCCCTGATAGTATGGAGGCAGAAGTCTGCACGTTTAAGACTGGATTTTGGCAAGGAGCTTTACGAGCAATGACGCAAACAGCGCAATCGCAACAGCAGGGCATTCTCATGACAGATGCCGCTCTGAAGCACGTTCTACTGCTTCGGGAGAAGCAAGGGCAGGATTTATGCCTGCGTGTCGGTGTTCGGGGTGGCGGCTGTTCTGGCATGTCCTACACCATGAACTTTGAGGATGCTGCTAATATTCAGCCAACGGATGAAGTCTATGACTACGACGGCTTCAAAGTTGTGTGCGATCCAAAAAGCTTGCTCTATCTCTATGGTTTGGTGCTGGACTATAGTGATGCTTTGATTGGTGGTGGCTTTCAATTTACCAATCCCAATGCCGAGCAAACCTGCGGCTGTGGCAAATCGTTCTCTGCGTAAAGAACAGTTGCTAGCGGCCAGTGGTTAGTTTTTAGTCCAATTTGCTAACAACTAAAAACTAAGAACCAACAACTTTTTCTTTCTCCCTTATGACTCAAACTGTTGACTCACTTTTTGATGAAGGCATTGAGCGCTACAAGGCAGGTGAAGCGCCTGAAACGCTGATTCCAGTCTTTAAAGAAGTGTGCGATCGCTCCCGTAAGAGTAGCTCTGCCTGGACGTGTTTAGCATGGCTCTATCTCCTCATCGAAAAGCCCAACCAGGCCTACGAGGCAGCACAAAAGGCCGTGAAGCTGAACCCGCAAGATCCGCAAGCACGAGTGAATTTAGTGTTGGCAATGCTGGAAACCTCGAAAAAAGGCGTGCGGCAACACATCGAAATTGTGCAGCAGCTTGTGATGGCAGTTCCAGAACTGCGTGAGGAAGTTGCCCAAAATATTGAAGATGGTTTTGTCCGTAAACCAGGTTGGCTGAGCCTGGAGCGGGTCAGAGCCTGGCTGTCCGAAGCGTAAGGTTGTCTGAAGCTTAAATCTGTTGCCCCTTTTTCATAAATCGCATGTTGTTTGGTTTGCCACTCGTTACGATCGCCCTCTGGTCGGGATATCTCACTCTTTTTTGCGCTGTGCTGATGATCTTAGGCTGGGTGCTGAAGTGGGGCATCCGCTTTCGTCTGGTAGGCGTCACGGGTTTTATGAGTGTGCTGACAGGCGGCCTCTTTGCGTTGGGATTGGGCCTGCACGATCGACCTCAAATTCCAGGGGCTGTGAAGTTTACGCGGGTCTTTGACTCTGGTGCTTCTCAGGTTGTGATTGTGGTTCCGCCCACCATCACCGAGACAGAACTGGATGCCACCCTGCGTCAAGCGGCTGTAGATCTGTACTCAACGGGACGGCTCGCTCAGGACGAAGCGACGATGACCATTCGCGCTCGTTCTCTGCTCCATCCCAAACTAGGCGTGTCTCAACCCGTGTATCTGGGACAAATCAAGCCCTCCCTGTCTTCTCCTACCGATCAGCAAGCGATCATTGAAATCGATCGCGAACAATTTGCGCGTTTGCCCAAACCGTCGGTTTGAGTCTAGAAATTGGCTCACAACCTGATGTGTGACGATGCTTTAGATTGGTAAAACGCATTCTTGCCCGTTTTTTGTCTAGCGTTTACACTCGATTCCGCCATGTCTACCGCTTGTATTGCTTGTCAACCACCGCTTACAATTGCCCCAGCACAGGTGCTGCGTGGTCGAGGGGTAGTGAATCAGGTAGGGAACGCGATCGCGCACCTAGGGCAACATCCGCTGGTCATTGGCGGCAACCAGACTCTTGCAGCAATTAGACCGCAGTTGCAGACAGTATTGGAGCATGAACCGCTTCAGATTGCCTGGATGACATACGGTGCGGACTGTAGCGAGACTACATTAGCGACACTGCATCAAGCGATCGACCTGCACCGAGCCGATGTAGTCATTGGCATTGGCGGTGGCAAAGCGATCGATACTGCCAAGCTGGTGGCGCATCAGCACCATTTGCCGATTGTGACGGTGCCCACATCAGCCGCTACCTGTGCCGCTTGGACTGCCCTTTCTAACGTGTATACAGATCAGGGTGCCTTTCAGTACGACGTGGCGCTGACACGCTGCCCAGATTTGCTGGTGCTGGACTATGATGTGGTGCAAACGGCACCCCGCCGCACGTTGATAGCAGGCATTGGGGATGCGATTGCCAAATGGTACGAAGCCTCTGTCAGCAGCGGGCATGTGCAGCAAACGCTTATCATCGCCGCCGTGCAGCAAGCGCGAGTGTTGCGCGATCTGTTGTTTCAAACCTCTGCGATCGCCCTTCAAGAACCGGGGGGGGAAGCGTGGCAAGAGGTTGTGGATGCTACGGTGCTGATGGCAGGTGTCATTGGTGGTTTAGGCGGTGCCCAATGTCGCACAGTAGCCGCCCATGCCGTGCACAACGGTTTGACCCATCTCCTTGACAGTCACGGCACACTGCACGGTGAGAAAGTCGCGTATGGCATTCTGGTACAATTGCGTCTGGAAGAAATTGTCCAGGGGAACCAACTGGCTGCGACGGCCCGTCAGCAGTTGCTAAAGTTTTATGGTGATATTGGGCTACCCAAAAGTCTCAACGACTTGGGTTTAGCAGATATAGCCCTAACCGATTTACAACGAGCGGCAGTCATTGCCTGTGCCGAACAGTCCGATATCCACCGTCTGCCCTTTGCAGTCGAACCTGCGCAACTGATGGCTGCAATGGTTTCCACTACGGCTGCAAGCACTACGGCTGCAAGCACACGGCGAGAAGAAGCTGGTGTGAATGACTTTAGCAGAAGCCAGGGATCAGCATTCACTCCCCACTCCCTTAACGATGAGGTAATGGCATGAAACCAGACTGGATCAAACCCGCCGATCGCCTGGGTTCCTTGCCGCCTTATGTCTTCGCGCGGTTAGACGAACTCAAGGTACGCGCCAGAGAACAGGGGCTAGACCTGATTGACTTGGGGATGGGCAATCCCGATGGGCCAACGCCGCAGCCTGTTGTAGAGGCGGCGATCGCGGCCTTACAAAATCCAGCGAATCACGGCTATCCTCCCTTTGAGGGCACCGCTAGCTTTCGACGCACCATCACCGATTGGTATTACCGCCGCTACAACGTCAAACTTGACCCAGAAGGCGAAGCGCTACCACTGTTGGGGTCTAAAGAAGGCTTAACGCATCTGGCGCTGGCTTACGTGAATCCGGGTGATCTAGTCTTGGTGCCTAGCCCTGCTTATCCGGCGCACTTTCGAGGCCCGCTGATTGCAGGGGCAACCATTCATAGCCTGATCCTCAAGCCTGAAAATGACTGGCTCATTGATGTGTCAGCCATTCCTGAGGCGATCGCCAGAGAAGCTAAAATCCTTTATTTCAACTACCCCAGCAATCCGACGGCTGCTACGGCACCCCGCGAGTTTTTTGAAGAGATCGTTGCCTTCGCACGCCACTACGACATTCTGTTGGTGCATGACCTTTGCTATGCCGAACTAGCCTTTGATGGCTACCAGCCCACCAGCCTGCTCGAAATTCCCGGTGCGAAAGACATTGGGGTCGAGTTTCACACCCTCTCTAAAACCTACAACATGGCAGGTTGGCGCGTAGGCTTCGTCGTCGGTAATCGCCACATTGTGCAAGGGTTACGCACGCTGAAAACCAACCTGGACTACGGAATTTTTGCAGCCCTACAAACCGCCGCCGAAACCGCACTACAGCTTCCAGATGTGTATCTGCATGAGGTGCAGGCACGCTACCGCACCCGTCGCGATTTTCTTATTCAAGGGTTGGCAGACCTGGGTTGGACGGTGCCTAAACCTAACGCCACAATGTATCTCTGGGTTGCCTGTCCTCCTGGCATTGGCTCCACTGATTTCGCGCTCTCTGTCTTGCAAGAAACCGGGGTCGTGGTGACTCCTGGCAATGCTTTTGGGACGGGTGGTGAAGGCTACGTGCGGATTAGTTTGATTGCCGAGTGCGATCGCCTCGGTGAAGCCCTACACCGCTTCAAGCAAGCAGGCATCCGCTACCAATCCAGTGATCTCGTCTCCAGCGCCGATCAGCGCAGCACCAGAGCCTGACTAAAGGGCGCTAGATTTGGCAAGATGACCGCCATTAGTAGAAAAATAGTGTAAAGTAGTACAAACGCTCTTTTGTCGCTTTATGCAGCCGCTACTTACCGCCTCGCAGCAACGGGTGCTTACCTGGATTGAGGATTTCATGGCGCAGTATGGGATGGCCCCCACCTACCGTGAAATCCAGAAAGGATTGGGGTACCGATCGCTCGCGTCGGTGCAACTTCACATTGATGCGTTGACAACCAAGCGACTCATCAGCCATGCCCCCCGCAAATCTCGATCGCTCAAAATCCTGCGCCCCAGTAATGGCATTCCGCTGATTGGGGCGATCGCGGCGCATAGCCTGGTAGAAACCTTTTCTGATCAGGAGCAACAGCACTTGGAGCTTTCCTGTTTACCGAAACTGGTACATCTTTCTCAGCACGAGCGTTCCCAGCATTTTGCACTTCAGGTGCGGGGCGACAGCATGACAGGCGCATTGATTGATCATGGCGATGTCGTCATCATGCGGCGAGAAACGAACCCGCGTGCCATTCGTAACGGCACGATCGTCGCAGCGAGAAAGAACGGGACGACTACACTCAAATATCTCTATCGGCATGGACAGCAGATTACACTTCAGCCTGCCAACACAGCCTACGAGCCAACAGTAGTTGATATGAACGTTGAAGAGCTAGAGATTCAAGGCATTTATGTCGGTCTACTGAGAGGACTGGTCTAATACCATTTCCCTTTCATTGAGCTACAGGTGATGTGCTTCAAACAGCGATACTACCAAGGTTCGGGCACTCAACACTCAACACTTCTCCACTGACCGCTGACCGCTCTTCAACTCAAAACTGAGAACTGGTATAACCAGGCTTTGCATCAGCCTTCCATACGGTCAGGCACGAGATGCGGGTAGTCGGGGTTGGGCTGTAGGGGGAGTCGCACGGGTTGGTTCATCAGCAAGAAGAAATTCGCGGATGAAGCGAGCGATCGCACGCTGAGCCAATCCCTCAGCAATTTGCTGACCCATCTGGTGTGCTTCTGGCTTAAACAACAGCTTTGGAAGCACTGGCAACAGCCTAGTGGGGTCAAACCCGCGCGTTTCTTGCAAGATGTCCCAGATGCGCTTGAGATGCTCTAACGTTTGCTGACTTTCGGTTGGCACGGCATCGGCGCGATTAACAGTCAAACCAAACCGTTCGGCAAAGCTATATCGAAGGTTGTTGAGCGCATTGCTGCCGATCGAGTCAACGCCTTTTACAACCTCTTCCACAATCTGATGGCGAATCAGGCCGCCGCGCTCTGAGAACAGATAGTCCAGCGTTTGATCCACAACTTTGCTTAAGTCGTAATCTGTGCTGCTACGAGCATTTCGCAGCAAGTTTTCTAGACGATTCCAGCGAAAACTGTCGTCTTTGAACAGCAAGTCTTTCAAAGAGGCTCGCAGTTCGGGTGCCGGGTCAGTGAGCAAGCGCTTGGCGACATAGGGGTATGCCTTGCTAAGCACCTTAAATTCGGGATCAACATTGATGGCAATGCCTTCTAGCGTCACGAGCGATCGAATAATGAGCGCATAGTAGGCAGGCACCCGAAACGGAAACTCGTACATCAGCGCGGAAAGTTGATCGGTGATGCTTTTAATGTTGATTTCAGCAACGGTGGTTCCCAGTGCATCGCTAAAAACGGTGGCAAAGGCAGGAATAATGGGTGTCAGATCTGTATCGGGCGTCAAGAATTCCAGTTTGACGTAATCCTTAGCCAAGCCTTCAAAATCACGGTTGACCAGATGGACGATCGCCTCAATTAAGCCATACCGCTGGGCGGGTTTGACTTCGCTCATCATGCCAAAGTCCAGATACGCCAGTTTGCCGTCGGGCGTTGCCAAGAGATTGCCAGGATGGGGGTCAGCGTGGAAAAAACCATTTTCGAGCAACTGGCGCAAAGAACACTGCACACCCACCTCAATCAGGTAGCTGGCATCAACACCTTGCGCTCGAATCGCTTCTGGCTGAGTCAGCTTAGTGCCCGTAATCCACTCCATTGTCAGGACTCGCCGTCCCGTGTACTGCCAGTAGATCTTAGGCACATAGATGTCTTGCATGTGCCCATACAGTTGAGCAAAGCGTTCAGCATTTCGCCCTTCCTGGTTGTAGTCCATCTCCTCAAAGATGCGAGCAGCGAACTCGTCCATAATGCCGACCAGGTCACTGCGCACTCGCTTGACCAGTCGCATGGTGAGGGCCGCCAAACCACGCAAAATATAGGTGTCCAGCGCAATACTTTGAGCAAGGCCAGGACGCTGCACTTTCACAGCAACCTCCTCACCCGTTTTAAGCCGACCGCGATACACTTGCCCCAAAGAAGCCGCCGCGATCGGGCTTGCAGTCAACTCCGCATAAATCATGTCAGGCGAATCGCCCAGTTCCTCTTCAATAAACCGATAGGCAACCGCATTATCAAACGGTGGCAACTGGTCTTGCAGATGGGTGAGTTCTTCCAAATAATCTGACGGCACCAGATCGGGGCGAGTGGACAACGCCTGACCCACTTTAATAAAAGCAGGCCCCATACGCGTCAACATTTCACGCAGACGAACAGCCTGTTGGCGATGCTTCTGCACAGTAAAGCCAAGCCGAGAATTCAACCACCATTTCAGCCCAAATGTCAGGAAGGGAAAGAAGATATTAAAAACCCGTCCCCACACCTGAAAGGGATGCTGGCGATAATGAGCCGCGATCGCCACTGGGTCGTAGCGCAACGAACCATCTTCTTCGTCAGCCGGAAGAATGTTTGCCAGCAGTAGGCGCTCCTCTTCTTCGATCGAAATCTCACTATCCAACACCAGCGTGGGCGTGACGAGGGTTCCTTCCGCCTCATGATGTCGCTGCTCTGTAGAATTTAAAGCAGTATGCTCTGGCGCAAATGAATCTGATTTATGCGGTGCGGTCTTAACATTCATGAGGGTGCAGCCGGATAAGAGCTAGTGATGTAACACATTGTAACAATATCTTTGCGTTAACTGACCTCTGTGACCGTCAGCGTCTCAGCCTTCATGTCTACCGTTGATGAGCACTGGTCAGACATCGGTTACTACGCCGAAAGTTTGCAAAAGGCACGCCTTCTTTAAGTTAACCATCACGCCTCTCTACTGTGCTCTGCCCAGCGGGACAAATGCAAGGCGAACTTCCCGAACTAAGCATCATTAAAGGCAGGTGGGTAAACAACGTTGCCTCGATACATGGGCTGGAAGTGTTTCAGCGGTTTGACCATGAAAACATCTTCTGGCACTGGAAAAGGGGCTGCAATCGCGTACTGTATGGAAGGTGCAAACCCAAACTTAGGGTAGAACAGTGGATGTCCCAGGACAACGACTAACGCTTCTCCCATTGAATCTGCGATCGTTAACCCTGCGTTCACCAATGCACTCCCAATGCCGTGATTTTGATATGTGGGTAGTACGGCAACCGGAGTCAGTGCCAAGATGCGTCGTGTCTCATCGCTAACCAGATCAACGTAGCTGAATAAAATGTGACCAACCACTGCCTTATCACGCTCTGCAACAAGCGACAGCGAAGGAATACAGCGATCGCTCTACCGAATGCGATCCACAAGTTGCGCCTCATTTGCTTGACCAAAAGCTTGAGTGAGCACCGCTGCGAGCACCGCATGATCAGTAGGGGTCTCAGGACGAATGTTCATGGTCAAGCCTTTCTTCTAATGCCTGTACGACTTCAGCCATCACGCCTTCCCAATCACCGGGAGACGGTTGGCGAAACAAGCGCATAGTGGGATACCAGGGGCTATCTTTCCGATGCAGTAGCCAGCGCCAGTCACCCGCAAACGGCAGCACAATCCATACAGGTTTCGCCAGTGCGCCTGCTAGATGAGCCACCGCCGTATCTACTGAGATGATGAGATCGAGCTGGTCGATCGCGGCTGCGGTGTCTCCAAAATCCCGAAGCTGGGAACTCAAGTCATGCAGGCAGGTTTGAAACCCGTACCGAGCAATATCAGCCGCATGAACACCAACCTGGAGGCTGTACAACTCCACCTTAAGCGGGCGCAACCTGTTCATAAAGGCTGTAAGAGGCGCGGTGCGATTGCGAGAGAATCTGCGCTGCCTAGGGTCTTTGGGTAAACCACTCGCCCAAACAATGCCGAGTCTGAGAGGGGGATCGACCCGTTTTCCGGTTGCGCGTTCAGAGCTAGATTCGGTGCTGGTTTCGAGAGAATGTGTGCGATCAGCGATCGACCATTTGCAGTCTGCTGGCACTGAGAGATAAGGAACCTGATGAGGGATTGTTTCCAGAGTGGTGCCGAGAATGTACGGCAAGCTCATCAGCGGGAGATGAACGTCAAACGCAGGCAAGGAAGAACCTTGAGGAATCAGTTCTACGTTTGGAATCATCCCAAACAGGCGGAGTAAGGGGTTGGGGCACTCGACAAGGACACGATGCTGCCTTGCCAACAGTGGCACGTAGCGAATGAATTGGATCGCATCGCCCAGGCCCTGTTCTGTGTAAAGCAATAACGTGCGTCCTTCTAAAGCCGAGCCATCCCATCTGCTTCCTGGCAAAGACGGTTGTTTCGCATCTTGAGCCTGCCAGCGCCACTCATATTCACGAAAGCCCTGGTGATAATCCCCATTCGCTAAGAGCGCCATGCTCAGGTTTAGGTGAGCTTCGGCAAACTCAGGTTGGAGGTCGATCGCCTGCTGACAATGTGCGATTGCGCGCGCTAACTCGTTCATCTCATACAGCATCACGCCCAAATTGTTGTGTGCCTCAGCATCAGTCGGTTCCAGGTCTACAGCCTGCTGAAAATGGGCGATCGCAGCTTCATAGTGTTGTTCTTCCTGCAAGCACAGTGCCAGGTTGCTGTGTACGGCTGCCCAGTAGGGTTTTAGAGTCAGCGCCTGCTGGTAGTGGGCGATCGCGTTCTCTGCCTGCATCATCAGCCTGAACGCATTGCCCAAATTGAAGTACACTTCAGCGTTTGTGGGTTGAAGCGCCAGAGCGCTCTGATAGTAGGCGATCGCGGCTTCTGGCTGTCCCTGCGCCTGTAGGGCATTTCCAAAATTGGTGTAGGCTTGCGCATCGGTTGGAACCAGCGTGAGCACCTGTTGGTACTGCACAATCGCCGCCTCAAGCTGACCTTGTGCTCTGAATGCATTCCCTAAATTGGTATAAGCTCTGGCGTAGTTAGGGTTAAGCGCAATAGCATGTTGATAGTGCAAGATCGCCTCATCCAATCGCTTTTGCGTTAATGCCAGATTTCCAGCATTGAAATGGGTTGGAGCATGATTTGGGTTGAGTGCCAGCGATCGCTGGAAGTGTGTTGCTGCGTTCTCCCACTCCCCACGCTCCTGGAATGCTACTGCCAGATTGCCATGCGCTTCGGCATGTCGGGGGTCAAGCGTGATCGCCCTTTCATAGTGAGCGATCGCCGATTCTAGCCTGCCCGTTTGCTGCGCGATCGCGCCCAACAGGTGTAGCGCAGGCACATAGGTTTGCTGTTGTTCCAGCACCTGATTGCACAACCATTCTGCCTGCACCAAATTTCCCACTCGGTACGCTTGCAAAGCCGTTGCCATTACTTCAGAGATCGCTACCATTTAGAGGGGCGTGGGGAATGGGGTGTAGGGTGTAGGGTGTAGGGTGTAGGGTGTGAGAAATGGAAACACTCTATCAGCGAGTCAATCTGTCAACCAGTCAGCACAGTCAGACCCTGGTAGTACACTACAACTACATCCCAAAATTCTAGTCATCCCAAAATTCTAGTCTAAACGCTCTCATTGCTCATCCATTACACTTCCTCATCCTTCCCCCTTATCCCCCACTCCCTACACCCCTTACTCTTTCCCCGCCCATGCTGCTTTCCCTGCGAATCGAAAATTTCGCCCTGGTAGACCGCCTAGAGCTAGGGCTGAGCGCAGGGCTGACTGTACTCACTGGCGAAACGGGTGCAGGGAAGTCAATCATCCTGGATGCGATCGACGCCGTGTTGGGTGGCAAAGTAACCAGTCGTGCCATTCGGACAGGAGCCGATCGCGCCGTCGTAGAAGCCATCTTTCGGTTGGAACCTGACCTGGCTACCTGGCTAGAGCAGCAAGAGATTTCACTGACGGACGAGAAGCAACTGATCTGTAGCCGCGAAATTGTCGCCAGTCAAAGCAGTCAGCGGAGTCGATCGCGCATCAACGGTGTGCTGGTCAACAAGCAGCAAATAGAGTACTTGCGCGATCGGCTGGTTGAACTAACGGCACAAGGACAAACGGTGCAAATCGGTCAGCCTCCTCTCCAGCGCGAATGGCTAGACAGTTATGGTGGCGATGCTTTGCTTCAGAAGCGGGCGATCGTGACGACAGCCTTTGCGGCGTATCAACAAGCGCTCCAAGCCTTAGAAAAGCGCCGCAAATCGGAACAAGAGCGCCTTCAGCAGCTTGACCTGTTTGAGTACCAACTGAAGGAGCTGAGTGCTGCCAATCTCACCGAGCCGGATGAGCTAGAGCAGTTGGAGCAAGAACGCAAACGCCTCAGCCACAGCGTTGAGCTTCAGCATCAGAGCTATCAGGTGTACCAGGCGCTTTATCAAAACGATGAAGGCGCAGAAGCCTGTGCTGATTTGCTAGGCAAAGCCGAAATCACCCTCCAAGAAATGGTGGAATATGACGCACAGATCCAGCCCATTCTGGAACTCGTCAGCAATGCTCTGGCCCAAGTAGAGCAAGCCGGACGGGAAATCAATATGTATGGAGAAACGCTGGAGGCTGACCCACAACGGCTTCAGGAAGTACAGGAGCGGATTGTTGAACTGAAGCAGGTTTGTCGCAAGTATGGTCCGACTCTGGGGGATGCGATCGCCCTTTATCAGCGCCTGCAAGCTGATATGGACGAACTCACGGGTGGTGGACAATCTCTGGAAGATTTAGAACACGCTTACCAGGAACGTCAGGAGGCTTTAACAGCCGCTTGCGCGGTCTTAACCCAACGACGACAAACAGCGGCAAAAGATTTAGAGGAGCGGTTAGTGGCCGAACTCAAGCCGCTGGCAATGGAGAAGGTAAAGTTTCAGGTTGGGATTTCCCCCGCTGCGCCATCAGCACTGGGAGCCGATCGCGTGACGTTCCTTTTCAGTCCCAATCCAGGTGAGCCGCTGCAACCGTTGACCGAAATTGCCTCTGGTGGCGAAATGAGCCGCTTTCTATTGGCATTGCAAGCCAGCTTCTCTCAAATTGACCCGGTTGGTACCCTGGTTTTTGACGAAATTGACGTGGGCGTTTCGGGGCGCGTGACGCAAGCGATCGCAGAAAAGCTCCACCAGCTTAGCCAGCATCATCAAGTGCTATGCGTAACCCACCAGCCGATCGTCGCGGCGATGGCAGACCATCACTGGCGGGTGAGTAAACAAGTGATTGAGTTGGAGAGGCAGGAGGCAGAAGGCAAAAGGCAGAAGGTAGGAGGTACAGAAGAAGCAAGGGGAGAGGGGGAAGCAGGGGAGACAAAGAATGGCAAACTCAAAACTCAAAACTCAAAACTTAAAACTTTCGCGTCCTCCCTTTCCGACTCTCCACTCCCGACTCCCCACTCCCTTGACTCCGATGTTCGCACAGTTGTCCGCGTGACGCCGCTTGACAGTCAACAACGGCGCGAAGAATTGGCTCAACTGGCTGGCGGACAATCTACTTCTGAAGCCAGTGACACGATCGATGCCGTTGCCTATGCGTTTGCCGATTCTCTGCTGACCCAAGCTGCCAATTTACGGGAGGCACGATCGGTTGACACACTAGCTATTGCACCTGAACCAAAAGCCAAAACCACTAAAAGCAAAGCTTCTCGCAAAAGCTGATCGCACACCGTTTACAGTTTTCTTTGAATGCAGAATTTACTAAAGGCGTTGCTGCGAGGGCTATCGCTATTTATCTTTGGAGTGGCGTTCTTTCTCACCGTCTGGATTGTTATCCCTGCACCAACGTTTGCCCTGCTGCCCTTAGGGGTGGGTGCACCAGAAATTAGCCCCTGGTTGATCGGAGCAAATACGATCGCGGCGTTACTCACGTTGTGGTACGTGCGTAAAAGCTGGCTCTTTCGCCTCGTGCTTATCTGTAGTCTCGTGAGCCTGACCATCAGTACGCTACCGCTGCGGCAGTTTCCCACTGCCAATCAGGAAGCAGCCAAATCAATGGAGACAGCGTTAGGAGCAGATTATGCATCCGTCTCTCGGTCAACTGCACTGATGCGGCTGCAAAGAGCAATGGTGGAGGCAACAGGAAGCACTGTCGGTGTCGATGTCGTTAATGTGGCTGAACCACCCACGCGGTCTCAACCGTTCGTTCTAATCGATGTTTTTCGGGGCATTCCAGAGCAACCTGTGCGCACAACAGCAGGCATACCGTTTGCGACACCTGATGGTGTGCCCTTAACGCTGACGGTCTATCATCCTCCGCTGAAGGGGCAACACCCAACGATCGTGGTTATCTACGGTGGCGCGTGGCAAAACGGTAGCCCGAACGACGATGCACCCTTCAGTCGTTACATGGCAGCACGCGGCTATACCGTGGTGGCGATCGATTACCGTCATGCCCCCCAATATCGCTTTCCGGCACAGTTTGACGATGTGAAAACGGCGCTGGCGTATATTCAACAGCACGCGGTGGAGTTAGAAGTGGATTTGAATCGGGTGGCGTTGATGGGGCGATCGGCGGGTGCCCATCTAGCCATGCTGGCAGCCTATCAGCCTGGCAACATCCCGATCCGGGCAGTGGTGAACTACTATGGCCCTGTTGACTTGACAAAGGGCTACTATGATTTGCCTCATCCAGACCCAATCAACAGTCGCGCTGTACTCAAAGCACTGCTAGGCGGCACGCCAGAAGAATTTCCGGCGCTGTACAGACAGGCTTCTCCTTACAGCTACGTTCGGCCAGCACTACCGCCTTCCCTACTCATTTATGGTGGACGCGACCATCTCGTGCAGGCAAAGTTTGGTCGATCGCTCTACGATCAACTTCAGGCAACAGACAACCGCGCCGTCTGGATTGAAATCCCCTGGGCAGAACACGTCTTCGACAAAGTGTTTAACGGAGTCAGCAACCAGCTAGCCCTTTACTACACAGAACGCTTTCTGGCGTGGGCGTTGCAGTAGAGAGCCACTGAGAAGGCGTTGTTAGTTGTTGGTTGTTAGTTGTTAGAGGAATGACCACTGATTGCTGTCCTAGCTCAAAACTCAGAACTTCTCCCTGCCGCCCCTGCTTCCCCTGCTTCCCATGCCCCACGCCTACAGCGTACTCTTCATCACCAGCGGCCCTGTCGGAATCGGCGGATCGGATGTTGATTCAGCGGTCACTAGCATTTGCGGTACGCTGGCACTACAAGCAGCTTCTGGTAACGACCAGTGAACGGTGCCAGTTCGATCGTGATTGAACTGACCGCAGTAGACGGGTTTGGTGGCTCCTTTAGGAACGGCCCACAGACGATAGGCTTGACCGTCAGGCAAAGCAGGCAAGTTTTGCACCAGGACAACAGCAGTTTTGTGGCTAGAGTTCACAACCAGACTACCAGAGGCGTTTGCGGCTTTGTCCGTGCCTCTTAGCAGGTAAACGATGCTGTCGGGTTGCTGGAGCGTCGCCACGATCGCCTGATCTGCCTGAACGCGCTCACGAAGACGGTAGTTGTCTACCAGGAGGACGATCGCGGTTAGGGCGGCAATGGCTCCCGCTGCCTGTGGCCACCGACTGCGGTGAAATGGTACAACCCGCGATCGCGCAGAGGCTTCCGAGCGGCTGTATGTCTGTGAAAGAGCAGGAGGAGTTGCTTCCTGTGCTGGTTCAGTTGTCAGCAGGGGTACCTCGGCTGGCTCGGCTGCTAACCGTTGGAACAGACGCCCTTTCAAGCTCTCTGCCATCGGCACCACAGGCGTTCCATAAGGAAGCGTATTTACGGTCACCTGATATTCTGCCAATTCAGCCGCTAGTTCTGGATTTTCAAGCACTTGCGCCTCAACCCAGCGACGGTCCTCATCGTCGAGCAGGTTGAGTGCATAGAGCGGAGCAAGTTCACAAAAACAGCGGTCTTCAGCGTTCATCACATTCTAAGGGTCTAGATTCCTATCCTAGCTTTGCTCCCAGTTACCAAGGGCAACTCGCAGCTTACTCAAGCCCAGCCGAATGCGCGTTTTAACGGTGCCTAACGAGAGGTTAGCCTGCGCAGCAATTTCTGATTGGGTAAGTCCTTTGTAGTATGCCAACTCGATAACCTGGCGTTGCTCTTCGGGCAGTTGGCTGAGGGCGGCTAACACTCGATCGCGGCGCTCTGAGATCAGGACGTTTTCAATTGGATCTACGCCCGTAGTCGTGGTTTGGATCTCTGCTAAATTCTCTGACGCAAGGGTAACCTTAGTCGTTCGCTGTAAGCTTCGCAATCGATCGAGAACACGGCTACGGGTCATCATAAACAGCCAGCTGTCGACCCGTCCTTTTGCACCGTCATAACGACCTGCCGTGCGCCATACTTGAGCGAAGACATCTAACACAACTTCTTCGCTTTCTTCAGCTGATCGCAGACTTTTGAACGCGACGGAGTAAAGCACTCGCGCATAGCGATCGTACAGTTCTGCTAGCGCTGCCTGATCGTGCTGGGCAACACGCGACAGGAGAGCGGCTTCATGGGAGGGGGATTCGGTCGCCATTCAGAGGTATGACAGCATACAGCGCTTGCAGATTCAGCCGGGGCTTCCGCTTTACGTCAGGCAAGCATGATGCCATTTAACCACAGTCAGCAAAATACACGTCAGACTTGCCTAACGAAAATAGCTGGAACCACTATGGGTAATTCTGGGCTGATACACCCGATCTCGCGCTCGTCTAGCCTTGAGTTTGGCTTGCCAATCGCGGATTGCCATCGCCGATCGCACCATTGGCGGCACGTAGCTGTCCGTATCCTTCTCGTCTGACGCAGCAGCAGGAAAGGGCTTGGGCTTGATATTCATACAATGCACAAGATTGTCAAAGTATGGTTCTAGCTCCAGTGCCCGTATCACCTCATCGACCGACTGAAACCGATCCTGCGGCGACACTTTCAGCATCTTGCTTAAGACCGTGCCAAAATGCTCGCTCACCGATACATACTCACTCCAACGCACATCCCCAGTCAGAAACTCGTAGTCAAACTCTAACGGTGGTTTACCCGACAAAAGATACAGGCAGGTAATCCCCAACGCATAAATGTCGCTGGCATAAATGGGGCGAGAAGCCAGTTGTTCCGGTGGCGCAAAGCCAACGGTGCCGACAAATTGAGTAGAAGTGGCTTTACCGCTCGAATCGCTCACTTGAGTGATCTGCTCCTTCACAGCACCAAAGTCAATGAGCACGAGTCGGCCATCATCACGGCAACGAATCAAGTTTGGGGGTTTGATATCACGATGAATCACGCGATGACGATGCACATACTGAAGCAGGGGCAGAAACTCTTTCAGAAACTGCTTCACCCCAGACTCAGCAAAAGGGCCACACCGTTTAATCACCTTAGTCAGGGTATGGCCTCGGACATATTCTTGCACCAGATAAAACTCGCCCGCTGACTCAAAGTAGTTCAGCAGTTGGGGAATTTGAGCATGGCTACCCAGCTTGCTTAAGGTTGCAGCTTCCTGTTCAAAACGCTTACGCGCTTGCTGTAACGCCGCAGCATCGTTGACTTTGGGACAAAGCTGCTTAATCACGCAGAGCGGTTGACCGGGAAGAGAGGCGTCCCGTGCTAAAAAGGTAATGCCAAAGCCACCCCGCCCAAGGATTTTGAGAATTTCGTAGCGATCGCGAAAGCGTTGCCCAGACCCGCAGAGCTGCCCCAAATAGGTCTGATCGCGCACATCAGCACGAAAATTGGAGAGATCAGTCACCGAACGATTCATCAAAGAGCCAGGTAATTGCGAAGAGTGCGATCGAAGCGAGGAACTTACCTTTGAGCCGACAACGATAGATGCAGTACCAGCTAGACGAAACCTCAAGCTACCCTAGCGTTTGGGTAATCAATCTAGCCGATCGATGATACCAGTACTGAGGTTCAACACCATCTGCTTTTAGTGTAAGAACAAACCAGACCGGATCGGTGAAATCTTTAAATCCAACCATTAAGGGTTGCTGAATCAGCACGATCGTAGCGGTGAACCGTCCCTTTGTAGCTGAGCCGCTGTCTTGGAAAGATCATAGCGACTATCACAAAACTGGCTAGAGCGATAAGAGGATATTCACCCGTCTTATCCTCCATTACTGCATCCTAGCCGTTGCCCAAAAATCGGTGATGTCAAAGCCGCGATCGCTCAGCATTTGGCGGAGCAGGGGAAGGCTCAGACCAATCACGTTGCTGTGACAACCTTCTAGCTTGTCAATAAACGAGCCGCCCTTCCCTTCTAACGCAAAGCTGCCAGCACAGGACATAGGTTCACCCGTCGCAACATAAGCCGCAATCTGGCGATCGCTCACAGCGGCAAAGTGGACATGAGTCACTTGGCAACGGACGAGCGGCGGCGGGGCAGGGTGTGGGGAGTAGGGTGTGGGGTATGGGGAGTAGGGTGTGGGGCGAATGACGAGTAGTGCATGTCCGGTGTAGAGGTGCCCGACTTGACCACGCATGGTTTGCCAGCGTGCGATCGCGTCCTCTGGGCTAGCTGGTTTGCCGTGAATTTCTCCATTCACCGCTAAAACGGAATCGCATCCCAAAATAAGCCTTACACCAGAGGCGTTGTGTTCGAGTTGGGCTGCGACAGTGGTTGCTTTACTGAGGGCCAACGTTTGTACCAGTGCGGCTGGATCATCCAGTTGCACTTGGGATTCGTCAAAATCACTCGGATGGACGATCGGTTCAAGACCAACGCTTCGCAGCAACCGTAACCGCGCAGGTGACGCAGATGCAAGGATGAACTGTGGGAAGCCCATAAGGGAGTAGAAAAAGAGAGAAAGCAACGAGAACCAGGGTGAACGAACTCTCGGAGCGTCATTTCGTGCTCTTGTTTGCCAGAGACGTTGTACCTTGCTTAATCATTAGCAACACTGAGCCAACCTTCAATGGCATCTTTCAAATTCGCTATGACTTCATCCATTGTATCTCCCTCCGTAATACAACCAGGGAGAGCAGGAATCTCTGCCCAGTAGCCGCCTTCTTCTGCTGGATGAATCATTGCTCTAATGTTCATACAACGCTCGGCTCCCGTGCTCCTAATTAATCAACCAAGAACGACTTAACGCTCTTTTCTAGCAAGGGCTGCACTTTTGCCCAACGGTCTTCTGGAGTAGAGGCATTAAAGGTGTAGAGTTTGCCACGGCTTACGGCAACGCTAGCAAGGTTGTGGCGTTCGCGATCGCCCACTTTAACCGCATATTCCAGCAGATAATACAGCTTATCGCCGACGGTACGAGCTTCTGCATTCACCAACTCGGCTTTGCGTCCAGAATCGGGAGGCGCGATCGCGCTCTTGCCTAGCTGATAACCCACTTCACCAGGGCTGCCCAAATCAGCCAGTGTCTTGTTGCCTGTCACGGGGTTAATAACAACACTGACATTTTCGGTTTGTTCAATAATGTCGTGAAAGACAACATCCGGGCCATCCGTCACGCTGACAGGCAACCAACCATTGGGGTAAAGAAACTTATAACCGTCGAAGCTGTCGATATAAGGCTTTAAGCCGCCCGTGGGGGTGACGCATCCTTGCAGGCTCAGGCTTATTACCACTAAAACTACTGCCAGTAATCGTTTAAGCATTGATCCAATTTTCCTAGCCATCTTTGCAAGCAGCACCTTGCGATCGTCCTGTGCCGATCCTGCCTCATTCTCTCATTCCTATGACGCTTTGTTACACGACATTCTCCCCCTCTACCTGTAGGGAACTTTCGACCAATTTTGCGCGTTGTGTCATAAAACAACCCAAAAGCGTACACTATAAGGCTGCACGGTTTTGGCGCGATCGCGATCTTTCACCTTCGATCTCCGTAAGACAAAACCTTGTCTGCGCTGAACGATTGGCTTTGACGATCCTGATTTCGCTAGAATGCGGCTGGATACTAAGCCAGTAGCCTAGCTACGGAAGCGCGTCGTCGAAAGCGCCGATCAGCCAGCACCGAAGAGTAGGAGCCAGAGTTGTTGCAATGAGTATTGCTAACCCTGGCAATGACGCTTAAATGACGAAGCTCAGTCCAAGACCTAAGCCAGTTGGAATGGATGTTCCCGTGAGTGTAATGCAGTTAAATAGTCCACCCGTTCAGTCCACACCCTTGATTCTTGATAGTCTGCCGAATCCGTCGTTGCCCGATGAGGTTTGCCCTCGCCGTGCCCGACTCGAAATCGATTTGATGCTGCTGGCGATCGAGGCGCTGGACTTAAGCGGGTCAGAAGCCATTCTGGTCATGGCGAATGAGTTAGAGCTTCAGAGCATGATCAAAAATCGGGTTTCGCTCTGGCGGTTACGTAGCACCAACCCACTGCGGCGCTACAGTCAGCGTCGTCCTTTAACCGTGACAGAAGCAAAGGCATTGGTGCTGGTTGGGTGCTATCTGGCGCGTCGGCTGACAGTACTCATCCGGCAGTTGTTGTTGGCCTACCAGCAGTTGAACGATAAGCAGTTATCAATGGAACATCACTTTCGGTTGAGTGATTATCTGGAGCGGTTTCGTGCCCATTTTCGATCGCGGATGAACCCGAAGCGGGCGATCGTGGCTGCTTACAATTCAGATGAAAAGTTGGATGAACTGGCCTTAAAGCTGCTGACTCAACTGCTGTTCTGTACAGGTACCTATGGGATGCAGCGGTTTTGGGCAAGCCTGTTTGACGGAGAGGTCGCATGAGTATTCAACGTCAATATAATTTACCGAACTGCACCATTGTTCTGGAAGGCTGGGGCGATTCGATCGTGACCAGTCAATCTGAAGCGCGACCCCTCATGTCGCAGCTCATGAGTGCTGAATGTCATCTTGTGGGTGAGGAAAAACCGTTAACAGGTGGTCGCGAGTTCCTGGAAAGCTTGACGGCTGCTGTAAGCCTTTATGCTCAAGAATTGTTAAGCGGCATTCGTGCCTTCAAAGCGCCTCATGCCTCATTAAAGCTTGTGCAGCTAGAACGGCTCGATGAGACCCATCATCGCTTGAGCGTACTCCCCCCTGATGCCGATCCTGGTTCGGGCATTGCCACTCATTTGACCCGCCAGATTGATCTAACCACTGTCCAGTTATTTGACCTTGTAGAGGCTGTGGATCAGTTCTTTGCAGACACTCAAACCTTGCCAGATTTAGCCCTCAAGGTTACTCCCCTCGCTAAGCGCTATGTTCGCAGTAGCGAGCCTGTTACCAAGCAAGCGGTGCCTGCAGCTATTGGAGCCTCTGGTTTGGCACTGGCTGCGATCGCCTTCTTCTTCATACCGACGCCCCAAGTGCGCCAACCTAGCGATTTGGTGCCCAAAGCTAGCTCAACCTCCAGTACTACAGGTTCGCCCTCACCCTCTGCCAGCCCTCCCACACCGATCGCTAGTGGTACGCCACCCAGCCCTAGCGCTAGCGCAGCAACAGCTCCCAGCTCATCACCATCAGCAGCGCAGCCCGATTTGACAAAGTTAGAATCAACGTTGACGGCGGCTCCTGACATTACGGATCCTACCCAGATTCAAACCCTGCAAAAGCAGCTTTCAAGCCAGCTTGATCAGGCGTGGAAAAACCGCACAACCGTCAAGCAAGATCTGGTTTACCGCGTGGGTGTGGTGAAAGATGGTGCGCTAGTGGGCTACAAGCCAATCAACCCGGCTGCACTCACTAATGTCAATCAAACGCCCTTACCGAGCTTGCTGTACATTCCAACCAATGGATCGCAGCCTACAACGGAGCCAATCGCTCAGTACAAAGTCGTCTTTACTCCCACTGGGGTAGTGGATGTAACCCCCTGGAGCGAGGCAGTGGCAAGCCCCATCACAGGTATTGCAGAAATTACCGATCCGGCGCAGATTAAAGTGCTTCAGCCCACGCTGTATGACCAGATTGACAAAGCCTGGAAAGACAAGCCGACCTTTAAGAAAGACCTGGTGTTTCGAGTCCGGGTGAAGCAAGACGGCACGATCGTGGACTACAAGCCAGATGACCAAAGCGCCGCTAATTACGAGAAAGAAGTTCCCTTGGCTAAGCTTGGCAAACTTGCAGCCGATGGCGATACGGAAGCGATGTCAGAACCCCTCGCTCTGTTCAAAGCGGTCTTCAAACCAGACGGTAAGCTTGAAATTAGTCCCTGGCGTGGTCAGAAAAATTAGCAAGTACAGAGGTTTCTTTGGTAGGAACCTCTTGCGTGTGGTTTGTCTGATCGCTGACCCAGGGCGATCGCCGAGCGAACCTCGCGTTTAGTGGTTTTCCAATCCTCGTAAGCCTTCAAATCCAGCCAAAATGCTTGCTTCAAGCCCTCTGGCAAGATCATAGCCCAATCGATGAACTTAAACAGATGCAGCACGTCTCGGCGACTGTAGCCAGATTCATACAAACGCCGAATTAAGCTCAGCTTCCACTCCTTGCGGCGGTTCGGATGGCGTTGCGTTTCCTGAGCCTTAAGATGAGCCATCACAGTCGTGGCAAAGGGGTTAGGACTGGCTTCTAGCGTCGGCCACTGCCCTTCATAGTCAAACTGTCGAATTGAAATGACAACGGTGTGCTGAGGTAGCTAAACTCGTAGCGGTTCGGTCGCCAATCGGCTCGACTATTGCAGTAGGTTCCCGCGATCGAATGCGGCTCGATCTGGTTGTCTTTTGCATGTACGCTCATTGACATGAACATCATCTTCTTCGGCACGCCTGATTTTGCTGTGCCCAGTCTAAAGCGTTTGCTAGCTCACCCAAATTTCAACGTACTGGCAGTCGTCACACAACCAGATAAGCGGCGCGGACGAGGCAATGAACTCATACCGTCACCCGTTAAAGCGATCGCCCAGGCACACCAACTGCCGCTGTATCAGCCCAGAAGCGTCAAAAAGGATGAGGAAACCCTGGCGTTCCTCCATACCGCTCAAGCAGATGCGTTTGTGGTTGTTGCCTATGGGCAAATTCTCTCGCAGGCAATGCTCGATATGCCTCGGTTGGGCTGCGTCAATGCGCATGGTTCGCTTTTGCCAAAATATCGCGGTGCTGCCCCAATTCAGTGGAGTCTGTATCACGGAGAGGTGGAAACGGGCATCACTACTATGCTCATGGATGCAGGGATGGATACAGGACCAATGCTGCTCACAGCACGTATGCCGATCGCGCTGCTGAACAATTTTGACGACCTGGCAGCACGTTTAGCCCCCATCGGAGCCGACTTACTCATTGAGACCCTGCTACAGCTTAACCAGCAAACCTTGCAGCCAGCACCGCAGGATGAGACCCAAGCGACTTATGCTCCATTGATTAAAAAAGAAGACTATCGGCTTGATTGGTCACGTAGCGCGATCGCCCTTCACAATCAGGTGCGTGGCTTTTTCCCAACCTGTAGCACCACTTTTCGGGGCGATGCTCTCAAAATTATGGCAACGGTACCGCTCATGCCAGCCTATCAATCGCAGTTGCCGTCAACGTTAAGTGTACTTGTGCCACACTGGTCAACCACAGCCTTAACCGCACAGCCTGGTGAAGTGCTTGGTATAGCGAAAGGGGAAGGCGCGATTGTACAAACGGGCGAAGGGGTGTTACTGTTGCGCAGCGTTCAACTCCCTGGCAAACGGCCCCAATCTGGCTGGGATTTTGCCAATGGTACACGGTTAGCCAATGGTGAAGTGCTGGGGATCACTGACGTTTAGTTCTTTAGACGAGTGGGCATACTGAATCAGCGGGTGTGATATAAATGTTTAGCTTGTTGCTAAATCATCATTTAGATAGATGCACTCTGAGAGCGCCCCTTTGTTTGCTCAACCTGACTGCTCATGATTCCTTTGATGAGGAACTAGCACCTGCTTACTGCTCTTCAGTAGCAGGTTTTTTCATGGGCATTTGCTGGGGTTAAGCAACTCAGCAAACTCAACTGAATCTATATCGAGAGAGAACAATTAATTCATGACTGCGACAGTACGCCCCACTAACCTGACATTCACACCCTTGAATGCCAATCTGCGCTTAAAAGACATTCTGAGAACTCTGCCGAAAGAATGCTTTCAGAAGGATATGAAAAAAGCCTGGACAGCTGTTTTCATCAACGTTTTAATGGTTGGCTTAGGGTACGCTAGCATTGCGATCGCCCCCTGGTTTCTGCTGCCATTCGCCTGGATTTTCACTGGCACAGCGCTGACAGGCTTTTTTGTCATTAGCCATGACTGTGGACATCGATCGTTTGCAAAGCGGCGTTGGGTGAATGATCTGGTGGGGCATCTGTTTATGTTGCCGTTGGTCTATCCCTTTCATAGCTGGCGGCTTCTGCATGACAAACACCATAACCATACCAACAAGATGGATGTGGATAACGCCTGGCAGCCCTTCCGCCCCGAACTTTATGCTGGAATGCCCAAATTCATTCAGGGTGCCTATCAAGGAATGCGGGGACGGCTTTGGTGGTTCGCTTCAATTATTCACTGGGCAATTATGCACTTTGACCCATCACGAGTAGAGACGAAAGATCGGCACAAAGTCAGACTGTCGGTTGCAGTAGTCATTGGCTTCGCCGCGATCGCCTTTCCTCTGTTGATTGCCACGCTAGGTATAGGCGGCTTTGTTAAATTCTGGTTGTTGCCCTGGCTGGTCTATCACTTCTGGATGAGTACCTTTACGTTGGTACATCACACCGCTCCAGATATTGATTTTCAGGAACCCGACCAATGGCACGCTGCAAAAGCACAACTGGCTGGTACCGTTCACTGCGACTACCCCATGTGGGTCGAGCAGTTGTGTCATCACATTAATGTCCATGTCCCCCATCATCTTTCTACTGCCATTCCGTCGTACAACCTGCGGATGGCACACGAAAGCTTACGAGAGCATTGGGGGGATTACCTCTATGAATGCCGTTTTTCCTGGTCACTGATGAAAGAAATCACCGATCAGTGTCACCTTTATCATTCTGAAGACTGCTACATGTCATTTAAGGATTACCATCGGCAACCGTAGCCAACGTGAGCAAGAGCCAGCGAGGATAGAGAGTAGGAGTGCATGGCTGTGCCCCTACCCAAGCTGCGATTAATCAATTCTGACCGCTAAACGAGAGATAGTCTGAAGTGATACCAATTTGAATTGAAAATGCGACACATCCTGTAGGGGCAAGGCAATGCCTTGCCCCTACCCAGCGATTGATCTGTAGCCGTCATTCTTTTAATCGGTATGAGATGAATTAATTTTCCGGCAAGGTGAGTCATTCTCGCTGACTGGCGTTATCCTGAGGCTAGTCTCGGCGACAGGAAGAATCAGGCATGTACCCACGATCGCTCATCAGTCTCGGAAGCCTACTCGTGTTAACGGCTTGCTCTCAAGCCCCGCAGAATGAGCAGACGGCTGTGCCATCCCCCTCTAACGGTGGAGCAGCGGCACCTGTAGCAGTCGCCCAAAACTTTCCGAAGCCCGTTGTGAGTCCGGCAGCAGTCCTGCCAGTGCCTACGGTACCGGGGTTGATTACGCCAACCAATGCCCGCATGCGAATCCCCACGATCGTGACGGGACGAACCGATCCCTTTGCGGCAGTTTCAACGGCACCCATTAGACTAGCAGCCGCAACGAACAAGCCAGCAGTCACCCTGCCCAGCCCTCTACCAGCGCCGAGGCAGGGGCAGTTGCCAGCTTTCAACCCGCTGCCCGTGACACCCGCTCCGGCGAATCTTCCCCCTTTGCCGCCAGCGTTGCCCCAGTTGCCCGTTTCTCGCACGGCCCTCGCAGATGCGATCGAAATTAGCGGTGTCATCAAAGTAGGTGGTCGGTGGAGCGTGATTGTGAAAGAGCCAGAAGCTCAAACCAGCCGCTACGTGCATGCTGGGGCTTATTTGTCGAATGGGCAGGTGCTGGTCAAGCGCATCGTGGCAAGCGCTGGTTCTGACCCGATTGTGATTTTGCAGCAGAATGGAGTAGAGATTACGCGAACGATCGGCGGTAGCGCCCGTCTTGCCAGCAAGTAGTTCGGTTTTGGTTAACGCAACAGAACGGTTTCACCGCAGTCATCACCGCTAACGCGTTCGGGTCTCACGGTTATCTCATCGTCCTTTCGTGGAGCAGTCCGATGACAGGATTAAGCCGTCAACGTGATTTTGAAGGCGATCGTAAACTAGCGACCCCTTCTCAGCGAGACCCGCAACGGGGTGGCGATCGACGCAGCCTCACGTATCAAGAAACGTACATTTGTCCCGTGTGCCGTCATGGTCAGATTGCAGCCCTGACGCTGATGGATGCCTTTGCCTGCGATTTCTGTCGGCATATTTTTACGGCCAACTTACCGGAACAGTCTATTCATGTAGAAGATAGCTCCCAACCTATGACGTGGCGCTGGAACGGGGTTAACTGGAAAGCCGCCAACCAACTAGATATGGATCTCACCATTGTCGTCTGGCTGGTAGGTTTAGCCCTGGTGTTGCTGCCGCCAGCGCTGATCTGGCTGTCTTCCCACACCTTTCCACCGATGAGGGGTAGCACCTGGGCGTGGTTCCCCACCGTTTGGATCAGTCTGACGTTTTTGACGCACTTTGCTTTTGTGGCCTGGTTGCTCGCCGAACATTACCAAGTACCCGTCTACGTTACCTGTAAGATCAGGCTCCGCAACGCTTTTGGCAGACAGTAGACCTTACGATGCCGCACCCTTACAGGTGGGCAATCGTAGCTTACACCCATCTCTACTTCGACTGCTTCACTGGAGCCAGCACCCATAGAGAATCGACTCGCTGCACCTCAGCCGTAGCGGAATTGGAGGTGCTGACACTGCGGACAGAGCCAGCAATTCGTTGAAATTCCTGCACAAACACTGAGTCTTCTGTAGGAGCAGACGGCAAAATCAGGCTGTAGAAAAAGGAAAGCGTTGCGCCCATGTTGACATAGAAGTAGCCATCGTTCGGCAGGGGAAAGCTGGCTGTCGCCGTTTGAAACGTATGGTTAAGGTGCAGCGGCAAATAAGGCTTGGGAGCTAGATCTGCCATTGGTTTCGACCCGGTTGTAATCACCAATGTTTTTGCATCAACCCAACCGTAAGATAGAAAGCTGATCGTCTTACCCTTTTCTTTGGTTTCCCAACTAACGATCGGCTGTCCCTTAAACTGTTGTGGCACGATCGCCACTTCACCCTTTGCCTCTTTTTTGATAAATTGATCCAGTTTTTTCAGGGCGGCTTCTGCGGCTTGGCGATCGCTGGTTTGCACAATCAAACCCAACCCAAGATTAAGTTTGGGGTAGAGATAGTTAAAGAACCCTCCGGTCGTTGGAAAGAAAAAGAAGGCATATTCACCGTCCATCCAGGGAATGACATCCTTTTCTGGATCGAGACCCGTTGCCGTGCGAAAGCCGTTACGCAGACTGGCGATCGCAATCTGGCTAGCCAGGTCATCCTGGGCAGAGTCGAGTGAGTCTTGCCACTGCTGCTTAAAGTTCCGGCTGTTGGCAGAGAGGTAGGTTGCCGATGGTAAGCGGCTTAAGATCTGGTTTGCATCAGGCACCGCACGAGTCGCCATCTTGGGCTGAGGCGTTGTGTAGTAGAAATTGACCTGACTGTGGATACCTTCAGGTTGAAGCCAGATGTGACTATCTACCGTGCTATAGAGTTTGGTCAGTGCAGTTAGTTGGCTTTCGCTCAGGGATGGTAGGCCAAAATCGGCTGTCGAAGGCGAATTTTTGGCGATCGTCCACAAGAACTTGGCGATCGCGCTCACCTCACCGTAGCTAGTCACGAGCGATCGTCCAGTTTGAGGATGCTGCAACGTCCGCTGAAACAACCGACTTTGCGCCAGTGGCTCTCGTTCAGAACGGGCATCAATCAAGTCTTCCAGCGTTTGCACCTGTGCGGCAACAGCCACATTGCCAGGTAAAAGCGCGATCGCCAATCCTTTTGCCTCTGTTGGACTGGGAGATGGCGTAGGTGTAGGGGACTCATCCGGCGCAAGAGGGGGCACTGGCGGCACGTTAGGCGTCACGGCCTTGTTCGCCGTCCCATCTGCAAAACGGCTGATGGCGCTCCACGGAGACTGACGCTGACCGAAGACGGTAGAAGGCGGTAACGTGCGTTGCGTCGTTGCATCCGGTTTGACCACTGGAGGGGTTGACTCAGGCGGTGCAGACCATTCCAGGAGCATCACGCCTTTGTATTCACGCTCAATGTTAGGCTTCCCGCGTGTGGCTTTCAGCTTGTGCAAGAAAGCATCGAACCGATCGGGCTTTGTGATGGGTACGAGCAAAATCGCGCTGCTGTCAAATGTTTGCAGGACTGAACTGGCGATCGATCCCGCTGTAGGCACCAGGGCGATCGCCACCTGATCGCCAAGCCACGGCTGAATATCTTGCGCAAACTCGATTTCGTCTGGCAGGAATGGCACCTTAAATGGTACTCGCAGGGAATCTGGCAACGGGTTAAAGCGATCGACCTCTGCCCAGGCAGTAGGCGTAACATTCACCAGCACTACACCGGGAGTATTGGCTGGCAACACCGTCGTCACAGCAGGTGGAGATGGTTGAGGCAGAGGTACTGCACGGGCAATGACACTACCCGACAGGATCGCCACAGCAACTGAAAATGAAACAGAAGCACAACGCAACAACGCTTTCTCCTCCAACCATTCTTTGATTAATAGTTCACTGAAAGTGAGGATCATCTAACAGAGTGAAGACCCAACTCCATTGACAAGCCCCGCTCGATACACCCATGCCCAAGAGTCTAAAGAAGGTTCCAACCCCCAACAGCGCGATCGCAGCCTGAACTGCTCAGGCAACCCTAGCCTATTTTGCTACCACTGCCAAGATTCCCGCTGAAGACGTTTTCATAGCATTTGCTAATTCAGAGGTTTCACCATCGCCTCCTTGGCAGCACCTTACAGGATCAGACCGCTCAATCAATCAGCTTAACGGTCTCAGCTCCGTGGTTAGCTATTGAAATTAAGTAGCAATAGCTTTAGCAATTTTACCACCGAGGCAGCGCTAAAACTAACAACCCAGTTTCACAAGCAGCGGTAGGATTCACGCACGGCTTAAGTAGAGCAAGCTTCTCAAAGCAATCTGTGCTTTTCTGGAGCAGCCTAGATCATAAAACGTCCCTACTCTGCTAAGAAGGCTCTAGCCACTCCATCTCACACTAGACTGTCTTAAAAACTGTCGTTGCAGCGATCGTACAGCCTTCAAAGTTTATTGATAAACTATGTCAATAGCTGTGATAGGATAAGCCCAGTTTTCACTGAAGAAGAGATTCAGATCCTCATGTCACCCTCCTTTGATGTCCTGTGGCTAAATGCCAGCCCTAGCCTGAAACATTTTGACCAACCATTGCTCCAGGCTCTAACACCTCATCTGACGGTGGCGCAGTGGGAATATAAGCAATCTCTCGATGAAGCCAGTTCTCTCGATCAAGCCGTTGTGTTGCTGCACGATTATTTGAAACACCTGCCACATCCCATTCATCTAGCAGGTCATGGGATCAGTGGAGTACTGGGGTTAATGTACGCACGACGCTACCCTAACCGGGTACGATCACTCACACTCTTAGCCGTTGCAGCTCAACCCGCCATTACATGGCAAACGCATTACTATGTCCAGCGCCAACTCATTGCATGCAGCCGTCAACAATTGCTTGCGTGTACCGCCCGCAGCCTTTTTGGTCGTCAGCTCCCCTACGCCATCAAGCCATTAGTGGCATCGTTGCGCCGCGATTTAGAAGAGGCTCCTTCGCCCCACTCCTTGTTTAAGCTGGCGACTCTGCCCAAGGGTGGCGTGCCCATGCCACTGCTAGTTTGCGGTAGTAAGAATGATCCGGTGGTTCATCCACCCATGCTCCAAGAATGGTTGTCGTATTTCAAGGCAGACGACACGCTTTGGCAATGCCCGGATGGTCATCACTTTTTCCATTACTTTCAGCCTCAGTTGGTTGCAGAGCAACTACTGCGATTTTGGCGCTGTCTAGAGGCACAACAGATGACCATACGCCAATGCCCTCTCTCCACCAATCTTTAGCCGCATTGTAGTGGTTTAGTAGGCAAGCGAGAAAGGCGTGCATACAGGCGGGTAGCGCACAGTCATATGACTGTGCGATCGAACTTAGCCAATTGCGGCTTGCCGACCATGACAGCAGCAACCTGAGTCGGGCTAGCCGTGACGCCTATATGCAACGCTGTTGGAAGGGAGTTTAGACTCATACAAATGATGATACTATTGAAGTCCATAGGTGAAAATCATGGTTTCCTCTTCAGGTGATAGACTTAGATCTATGAGCTAGTTTGCGAGGCACCCGGCTTGAAAAATGCAACACTCCATCAGTTGAAGGTATTCGAGGCCGTTGCGCGCCACAGCAGCTTTACGCGTGCGGCTGAGGAGCTTTTCCTGACCCAGCCAACCGTTTCGATGCAGGTGAAACAACTGTCGAAAGCGGTTGGCTTGCCGCTGTTTGAGCAAGTTGGCAAGCGGCTCTACCTGACCGCCGCTGGGAAAGAACTTTACATCACCTGTCGGGACATTTTCTCTCGCTTGTCACAGTTTGATATTGCGATCTCCGACCTGAAAGGTCTCAAGCAAGGTGCGCTCCGGTTAGCCGTTGTCACCACTGCAAAATATGTCGTGCCGCGCTTATTAGGGCCATTCTGCCAGCGGTACCCCGGTGTAGATGTATCGCTTACGGTGAATAACCACGAGTGGGTGTTGGGTAGCTTAGCCGATAACCGCGATGACCTCTACATCCTGAGCCAGTTACCCGAAGACCTGGATGTTAAAGTGCATCCCTTCTTAGAAAATCCGCTTGTGGTCTTAGCGCAACGCAATCATCCGTTAGCTCATGAGCGCGATATTCCACTGAAGCGACTGGCAGAAGAACCCTTCATCATGAGGGAACCGGGATCAGGCACGCGAAAGGCGGTACAAACACTGTTTGATGAGCACGCGCTGGAGCTCAAAGTAAAGCTTGACTTGGGCAGCAACGAGGCTATTAAGCAGGCGATCGCGGGCGGACTTGGCATCTCGGTGCTATCGCTGCATACGCTAGCGCTCGAAGGGTCTAGCAGCCAATTGACCATTCTGGATGTCGTAGGCTTTCCCATTCAGCGCTACTGGTATGTGATCTATCCCTCTGGCAAACAGCTCTCGGTCATTGCCCGCACCTTTCATGATTACCTGCTCAATGAGGGCAAAAGCGTTGCTGAAGAAACAGCCTTTCAAGGTGTGTTTAGCAAGGGGCTTAAACCAGAGGGCCACGACGAGTAAAGTGTTTCTTTGCCCAGCCGTCTCTCACTGGGAAGCCACCTAAATTTGATACTGTGGTGGAAGATTGCCATGCAAGCACACAGATGCTTTTACAGGTATGAATGCGGGACAAAGCGACGCGATCGAGCGCCAGAACGAGATTTTTATTTCCTATTCCCGTAAAGACAAGGAATTTGTCCAAACGCTCAGCGGCTCGCTTAAACAGCTTGGTTATAACCTCTGGGTTGACTGGGAAGATATTCAGCCAACCGAAGACTGGTGGGCTGCTATCCAGGCCGGGATCGAGGCCGCTAGCAACTTCATCTTTGTGCTCAGCCCTGATTCGATCGCCTCTAAAGTATGTGGGCAAGAGCTAGAACACGCTATTGCTAACCATAAGCGGCTCGTCCCAATTGTACGACGGGAAGGCTTTGACGTTGCAGTGGTGCATCCCATGCTGGCAACACACAATTGGCTCTTCTTTCGTGAAACAGACGATCACGATCGCGCGCTCAAAATTCTGACCACAGCGATCGATACCGATTTGAAGTATGTTCGCGCCCACGCTCGTTTGCAGACACGGGCGATCGAATGGGAGCAACGCACCCGCGACGACAGCCTCTTGCTGCGGGGCAGTGACCTGGAAGAAGCCGAACTGTGGCTCGCGCAAGTTACAGGCAAAAAACCTGAACCATCTGAACTGCAAGGGGCATTCATCAACACCAGCCGCAAAGCAGAAACCATGCGGCAAAAAGCGGAGATACACCGTCAGCAGTTTTTGACCGCCGCTGTGAGTGCCTTTTCGATCGTGGCGCTGAGCATGGCTGGCTTTGCGTTTAAGCAGAAGATCAAAGCAGAAGTCGTGGCCCAAAGTTCCGGTGCTCAAAAGCTCATGGCTTCAGGACTGGAGCTAGAGGCACTCGTTGAAGGGTTGCAGACAGGACGGCAACTCAAGCAAACGGGCTGGTTTCTTGAACCGAGTACTCAACTACGCGCCATTGCCGCTTTACGGCAAGTTGTTTACGGCATTAAGGCTCAAAACACCTTACAGGGGCACCAGGGGTACGTCATGAGTGCCACGTTCAGCCCTGACGGTCAAACGATCGCCTCTGCCAGTGCTGACAAAACGATCAAGCTATGGAGTCAAGACGGCAAGCTGCTGAAAACCTTAACGGGGCACCGTGATCCCGTCAATAGCGTCAGCTTTAGTCCCAATGGTCAAACCCTGGTCTCTGCCAGCGATGACCAAACCGTCAAAATATGGAACCGGGATGGAACGTTATGGCAAACCTTCAAAGGGCATAGTGCCAGGGTGCTAAGTGCCAGCTTCAGCCCCAATGGTAAGCTCATCGCCTCGTCTGACCAGGACGGCATCATCAAATTGTGGGACATGAGTGGCAAGCTTAAGACAACCTTCAGCACGGAAGGGTTTGCTGTTGTGAGTGTTCAATTCAGTCCAGATGGTCAAACGATCGCCACAGCCGATGGTGATTTCACAGTGCGCCTCTGGAGCCTCAACGGACAACCGCTTAAAACCCTAACTGGACATCATGCGCCAGTGATCAGCGTCCGTTTTAGCCCCGATGGTAAAACCCTTGCCTCTGCCAGCGAGGACGAGACGGTGAAGTTGTGGTCAGTTGATCGTGCAGCACCACAGCGACTTGGGCAGGAACTCAGAACGCTAACAGGTCATAGTGATGCGGTTAAAAGCCTGAGTTTTAGCCCCGATGGCACACTGCTTGCGTCTGCCAGCCTAGATAGCACCATTAATCTATGGCACCTTAACGGCGACACGACCAATACCTTTCGAGGACACAGCAACTGGGTCAACAGTGTAAGCTTTAGCCCCGATGGCAAAACGCTGATTTCTGCTAGTGGCGATCGCACCATCAAGCTCTGGGCGATCGCACCGCCGCCGCTCGTTGTGCTAAACGCACATCAGGACATGGTAAACAGCGTTCGATTCAGCCCCGATGGCAAAACGCTGGCAACTGGAGGCAGTGATAACACCATCAAGCTTTGGAACCGCAATGGTACCGAACGCCTCACCTTAAAGGGTCATCAGCAAAGGATTTTGAGCGTGGCCTTCAGTCCTACGAGCCAAACCATCGCCTCTGCCAGCGAAGATCGCACCGTGAAACTCTGGAGCAGCCAAACAGGGCAACTCCTGAGAACCTTACAAGGCCATCAAGGAACCGTCTGGAGCGTTGCCTTTAGTCCGAATGGTCAAACCCTGGCCTCTGCTAGCCAGGATGGCACGATTAAATTTTGGAATCAGGACGGTCAACTCCTTAAAACGCTACAAGGGCATAGTGGAGCAATACTGAGCGTCACTTTTAGTCCAGATGGTCGCTTTGTGCTGACGGGCAACGACGATGCTACAGCCCAACTCTGGCAGGTCAATGGAGACTTGCTCAGAACCCTGCAAGGGCAGGGTGGGCCTATTGGCACTGTAGCCTTTAGCCCCGATAGTCAAATTCTGGCAACAGGTAGCGATGATGGCACCGTGAAACTCTGGAATCGCGGAGGCGATCGACTGTTTACCCTCAGAGGTCATGGCGGGTTTGTGATGAGCGTGGCGTTTAGCCCCGAAGGTTCCACGATCGCCACCGCTAGTGCCGACAAAACGGTTCGGCTATGGAGCCTCAACGGACAGCAGCTAGACGCCTTTACTGATCACACTAACTGGGTCAGAAGCGTTAGCTTTAGCCCCGATGGTAAAACGCTTGCCTCCGCTAGCCAGGACGGTACCATCATTCTGTGGAACCTCAACCTTGACGACCTGATGAAACGCGGCTGCACCTGGCTACACAACTACCTCACCACCAATCCAAATGTTAGCAACCTCGATCGCGCCATGTGCCGATGACAGAACCTCATCTCAATCATTTCACTTCTGCCTTTTACCATCAGCTATCAGCGGTCAGCCGTCAGTGTAGAAGTTTTGAGCTTTGAGTTGGAAGGAGTATATCAGGATGAAGGATAAGAAGTTTTGAGTAGCGCTTTGCGCCGCTGTGCTAGAGAGTTCAGAAGCTTGCTCCCTTGCTTCCTCCGCTTCCCTTGCTCCCTCCGACTCCCGACTCTCAACTCCCAGTTCCCTTTCTCCTGCTACCTTTTGCCTTCACCCCTTACCCCTCACCCGTCCAGTCACCCACAGCCTTTCTCAACTGCCCCTGATGCTGGCTTAAAAGCTGACTCCCCTCCTCTTTCCCCAACCCCGTCCAGTGCATGAACAGCGCTAGCTTCACGTTGCGTCCACTTTGCTCCAGGAGATATCCTGCATCTTCCCGGCTCAAATCAGTCAGGTCTTGCAGAATGCGGAGGGCACGATCGTGTAGCTTCTGGTTGGTTACAGCCACATCCACCATGCGATTGCCGTACACCTTACCCAACTGCACCATGACGCCGGTAGACAGAATGTTGAGGGCAAGCTTCGTTACGGTGCCTGCCTTGAGCCGTGTTGAGCCTGCCAAAACTTCGGGGCCAACTAACAGGCGAAGATCAACATCAACCACTGCACCCACCTGCTCGGCAGGGACGCACGCGATGAAAATGGTAGTAGCTCCTCGTTGCCGCGCTGCCTCCAAAGCACCGTGCACATAGGGGGTGGTACCGCCTGCGGTGATGCCAACCACAACATCCAGACTGGTGATGTGATGGTCATCGATCGCCGCAGCCCCATCACCCGACCGATCCTCCAGCCCTTCCGAACTGCGGACTAGCGCTGCGGCACCGCCAGCCAGAATGCCCTGCACTTGCTCTGGATCAGAACAAAAGGTAGGCGGACATTCCGCTGCATCCAGCACGCCCAATCGTCCACTCGTCCCAGCCCCAATGTAAAACAACCGACCACCCTGCTGTAGGGCAGTCGCCGTAAGATCAATCGCCCTCGCTAAAGGCTGCCGTGCCTGGGCGATTGCCGCGATCGTTCGAGCATCTTCCTGGTTAAACAGATCAACCAATTCCAGCGTTGTGAGCTGGTCAAGCTTCTGACTGTTGGGATTAGCCTGCTCCGTCAGCAGATGTCCACGCTCGTCTACGTTGGGCATGAGCACTTAGAAACTATGTAAGATACAAGAATATAAGGATCAAAGAACATCCGATTGATCCTTCATGCTTTTATAAGAGACCTTCAAGCTTGCGACGAATGCGTTCCAATTCCTCCTCTGCCCTTACGCTTGAAGCCTCTGAATCTGCTTCTGTCTGCGCCTCAGATGTAGAGTCGATTCGCCAGTCGGTTTCTTCCAGATTCGCTTCAGGGGGTGCTAACAAGAGACGCTCGGTGTCCGTCTTAGGTACAAAGCCAGCAGGCACAAACTGTCCTTCATAGCCAGCACTCTCACAAAACTCTTCAACCTCAGCCTTGTCCATCGCTTCCACCGTCGGCACTGGAAAATCCTGCGCCTCCAATAACAGTGAGTAGCGAGTCGCATCGTCTTCCTGCTCAAAAAGCAGCACCAGGTTGCGATCGCCAATTTGAATCGTATGAATGCCTTCGTTTTCCGTGCCCGCGTTAAAGAGTAAAACAAATACCTGCATGGCTACAGACTTCTACCTGCGATTATTCTTCAATCCTAAGATTAGTTGCTAACGGTCAATTGTTAGCCAGATGACATGAGAAGGCAACCTGTGAAAGAACGAGAGCAGGAAGCAGAGAGTGGAGTGAACTTAACTTAAGCTTAACTTTATTCTCATTTCGCTCCGACATCAACTTCAATGCTGTCTTCATTATCCGTAACCATTCAGTGATAAGCTAAGCAGTGGCAATTTAATAGTGGCAATTTAAGTTCAAGACTGCATTTCGGTATGAAATCGTTCCCGGGGTGCGATCGCTGAAGCAGATTTCTCAGTTACTGAGGCTAAATTACAGAGTAGGGCGCGAGCATGGTCACCACGAAAGAGAAGACAAACACTGGCTACATTACGCAGATCATTGGTCCCGTTCTGGACGTTAAATTTCCGAGTGGCAAACTGCCAGCTATTTATAACGCCTTAACCATCAAAGGCACCAACGCCGCTGGGCAGGAAGTCGCTGTGACAGGCGAAGTGCAGCAGCTACTTGGCGATGGTCAAGTGCGTGCAGTGGCGATGAGTTCCACTGACGGACTCGTTCGTGGCATGGAAGTGATTGATACAGGTGCACCCATTAGCGTACCTGTGGGTGCAGCCACTCTGGGTCGCATCTTTAATGTCTTAGGCGAACCTGTAGACAATAAGGGGCCTGTAGACTCTAAGGAAACATCACCGATTCATCGATCGGCACCAAAGCTGACCGATTTGGAGACGACCCCTTCCGTGTTTGAGACAGGCATTAAGGTGATTGACCTGCTGACCCCCTACCGTCGTGGTGGCAAGATTGGACTGTTTGGTGGTGCTGGCGTGGGCAAAACCGTCATCATGATGGAGTTGATCAACAACATTGCCACCAATCACGGTGGTGTGTCGGTGTTTGGTGGCGTGGGTGAGCGCACCCGTGAAGGCAATGACCTTTACAACGAAATGATGGAATCGGGCGTCATTAATAAGGACAATCTGAGCGATTCAAAGATTGCCCTGGTTTACGGTCAGATGAACGAGCCACCCGGAGCCAGAATGCGGGTCGGTTTGTCTGCTCTCACGATGGCAGAGTACTTCCGGGATGTGAACAAGCAAGACGTGCTGCTGTTTATCGACAACATCTTCCGGTTCGTCCAGGCTGGTTCTGAAGTATCAGCTCTACTGGGTCGGATGCCTTCTGCGGTGGGGTATCAGCCCACTCTGGGTACAGACGTAGGCGATCTGCAAGAGCGCATTACCTCCACCACCGAAGGATCAATCACGTCAGTGCAAGCGGTTTACGTGCCTGCGGATGACTTGACCGATCCGGCACCTGCAACCACCTTTGCTCATCTGGATGGTACGACCGTGCTGTCTCGTGGTTTGGCCTCGAAGGGCATCTATCCAGCAGTTGACCCGTTGGATTCGACCTCAACAATGCTTCAGCCTGCGATCGTCGGTAGCGACCACTACGACACCGCACGTGCTGTGCAATCCACCTTGCAGCGCTACAAAGAACTGCAAGACATCATTGCCATCTTGGGTCTAGATGAATTGTCTGAAGACGATCGCCTGGTGGTGGCACGTGCACGCAAGATTGAGCGCTTCCTCTCCCAGCCCTTCTTTGTTGCTGAAGTGTTTACAGGCTCTCCTGGCAAATACGTCACCCTCGAAAAGACGATCGGCGGGTTCAAGAAGATCCTCGCAGGCGAATTGGATGATCTACCTGAGCAGGCGTTTTATCTGGTTGGCGATATTGACGAAGCGATCGCAAAAGGCGAGAAGCTGAAATCAGAAGGTAAGTAGAGAGTGATGAGTTTTGAGTTTTGAGTTTTAAGTTACGAACCGCTCAAAACTCAAAACTCAAAACTTAGAACTCAAAACTAACGGAGCATTTTATGGCATTGACCGTTCGGGTAGTGGCACCAGACAAAACCATCTGGGATGCTGAGGCAGAAGAAGTCATTCTTCCCAGTACCACCGGGCAACTGGGGATTTTGACAGGGCATGCACCTCTGCTCACAGCATTGGATATTGGTGTAATGAGAGTTCGCGCCGACAAAAACTGGGTGCCAATCGCCCTGCTGGGTGGGTTCGCAGAAGTCGAAAATAACGAAGTTATCGTTCTGGTAAACGCCGCTGAACGTGGCGACACGATCGACAAAGCAACCGCTCAAACGGCCTTCAGTGAAGCAGAGATAAAATACAATCAGTCACTGCAAAGCGACGATCGTTCTGCCCGTATTCAGGCAACTCAGGCATACAAGCGTGCCCGTACAAGACTCCAAGCCGCAGGTGGTGCAGCCTGATGCTGTATGTTTTCAACGAATAGCATTGCTTCATAAAGCATTAAAAGGCGATCGTGCTTGATAAAGGCGATCGCTTTTTCTATTCAAGTCGCATCAAAATTCAACTCCTGCTCCCATCTTCACAATTGTTGCTTAAGAATTTCTTCAAAGTTGGACACGTGGCAAGCGTAAAATAGTGGAGGCGTGACTGGACTTCGGCGATCGTGAAAGCAATTTCCCTTCTTGGCTCCACTGGTTCTATTGGCACTCAAACGCTCGACATTGTTGCCCAGCAGCCAGACGAATTTCGCATTGTTGGGTTGGCAGCAGGACGCAACGTTACCCTTCTAGCACAGCAAATTCGCCAGTTTCGTCCCGCGATCGTCGCGCTCTGTGAAGCAGATTTACTGCCCGAACTTAAAGCCGCGATCGCCGATCTTGACCCGCAGCCGACCTTGGTGGTAGGCGAAGCGGGAGTCATTGAGGTGGCCCGCTGGGATGCAGCCGATGTCGTTGTAACAGGTATTGTCGGCTGTGCAGGGCTATTACCCACCATCGCAGCGATCGAAGCAGGGAAAGATATTGCACTGGCAAACAAAGAAACGCTGATTGCGGGTGCGCCTGTCGTGTTACCGCTTGTGCAAAAGCATGGTGTCAAACTACTGCCTGCGGATTCAGAGCACTCGGCAATCTTTCAGTGTCTCCAAGGTGTACCCGACGGCGGCTTGCGTCGTATTCTGCTTACGGCTTCTGGTGGTGCATTCCGCGATCTCCCGGTCGAACAACTAGCCCATGTCACGATCGCCGACGCGTTAAAACACCCCAACTGGTCTATGGGCCGCAAGATCACGATCGACTCCGCCACCTTGATGAACAAAGGACTGGAAGTCATCGAAGCCCATTACTTGTTTGGAGTCGATTACGATCAGATTGAGATCGTCATCCATCCCCAAAGCATTATCCATTCACTCATCGAACTGCAAGATACCTCAGTACTGGCACAACTGGGCTGGGCCGACATGCGGTTACCATTGCTCTACGCACTGTCCTATCCAGAGCGCATTGCAACTAGTTGGGAACCGCTTGATTTGGTGAAAGCCGGAACGCTGACCTTCCGGGAACCTGATCATCAAAAATACCCTTGCATGCAGTTAGCGTATGAGGCTGGTCGTGTCGGTGGCTGTATGCCTGCGGTGCTGAATGCCGCAAACGAACAGGCCGTGGCACTGTTTCTAGACGAAAAAATTCATTTTCTCGATCTGCCACGCTTGATTGAACGGGTGTGTGATCGCTACCAGAGCCATAACCGTCTCGATCCCAGCTTGGACGACATCATTGCCGCTGACCATTGGGCACGACAAGAAGTGCTGGCAGCAAGTCAAGCACCAACGCTTATGATTTCCAGTCGTTAGCGGCCCAGTTCAAAAGCCTGACAGCTTCACGAGTGCTTCTTTCACAGCAGGCGGTAGTTGGCGCATGATTTTTCCCTTGTCACGATCGACTGCTACCAGCGCCACACGAGCCGTCACAAAAAGATCCTGCCCATCAGTCGATTGAATTTGATAGTCCCAATTGACCCGAACCCCCTCCATATCTGCCATGCGTGTTCGCACAACGGCAGACATTCCCATTTGGATGGGCTGATGGTAGCGGATGGACAACTCCACTACAGGCAGATCGCAACCCATTGCCACTAGATCAGCAAACTCAATGCCGATCGAACGTAAGCACTCCACCCTGGCTTCTTCCATCCAGGTTAGGTAAGAGCCATGCCAGACAATACCCGCATAGTCAGTGTGGTGAGGCTGAGCCTTGACCAGATACTCAAACCAATTACCAGGCGGTTGCAGTGAATTTTGAATCGCCTCAGTAGGCGGCAATTTACGTTGATCTGGTTGGTCATGCGTCATAACGTCAGGCACTATAGCGATCGAGGCTTTTGTATGATTTTATCTCAATCGTTCTGTCACCTGTTTACGTTGGTTAACGCAGTCTTTCTTTGTACCTTTAAGCCTTAGCAATCGTTCTCCACTAGCTGTTTTACGAGATAAAAGACCCGTAGTTTTGAAATTTGCTTCCTAGAACTCCTGTCCCTCACACCTAGTTGAGTATTACAAAATGTGTCCTCAAAGCGATCGATAAAAAGCTGCGAAATGTTCCAACTTTGTGTGAGCGCTCTTCATACATGTAAACGCAACAATGAGTAACGAAGCGCAGCAATTGATCGAATGTTAAAGGTAGAATTTTGGCATAAAGGAGCACTTAATCAGCACTTTGATTAGGTTCTTCGATCGTCTAACCTTTATGCATCGGTGGCAGCACTGCGCTCTGTAGTATTGCACTCCGTATAGATGTTTGGAGATTGTTTGAGACATCTTAGCTCGTCATACTAAGCGGCATAACCGATAGCAAAAGCTCTCGGAATAGCAATAGAACCAAAGGTCTTTTAGAAAGCAAGCGACAAGAGAATGATGTCTGGCTTTGAAGGCGTCCCCCCCAAATCTAAGGGTTAGAAACGCTGCAATGGCTTAATCGCAAATCATGTTTAACAGAAATCGTGAGGCAAATCCATGATCGAAAAGATTCTTCTGGCTGACTCTGGCACTGGACAGTCTGAGGAAATGTTCAAAGCTCTGGCAGACATTCCTTCAATGCAAAGAGCTCTAGTGACAGTTCTGCATGTCATTCCCCCCCAGATTACCGCCGCCGAAATGTTCGAGCAGCGTGAAAAAGGGGGCAAAATCTTAGCCAACGCCATTCAAGCGCTAAATCTTGATCCCAAGCGCGTTTCTGGTATGTTGCGCGAAGGCGATCCCAAGGATGTGGTGTGCAAAGTCGCGGACGAGATGGATGCCGACTTGATCATCATGGGTTCTAGAGGGTTGAAGCGTCTCGTCTCCATTCTGGAGAATTCGGTCAGTCAGTACGTGTTTCAACTCTCATCTCACCCAATGCTATTGGTGCGGGACGACATCTATATTAAAAGGATCAACCGCATCATGGTCGCGTTAGATCGATCGGAAGCCGCCAGCCAAAGCCTCAAGCTGGCGCTGTTTCTACTCCGCGACCTGAAAGGGGGAGAACTCATCCTGACACACATTGACCCTGACCTCACTGGTAAGTCTTATTGTGCCAGTGGCGAAGTGTCTGAGCATGACCCAGTCTTTACAACGGCTGTATCAGAAGCGAAAAAGCTAGGCATTGCCTACCGATGTTTGTCGTGTGCAGGTAAGCCTGCTGAAGAACTCTGTCGATTAGCTGATGAGTTGAATGTAGGTCTGTTGCTGCTGGGGTCACCCGATCGCCGTCCCTCCATTGCCAAAGGCTTGCCCGACCTCGATCGCTTATTAGGCTCCTCGCTCTCTGACTACGTGCGGGTTCACGCTAACTGTCCCGTTTTGCTAGCACGTACCATTTAGCAAGCTTGGGCACAAAGATGTAAGCCTTACCCATCTAGCCAACCTAATCCCCAAAAGCTGGACATTGAGTCAAACAGGACTTTAATGCCAGCTTTTTTATGCAAACGACTGACCCAATGCATCTAGCCGCAGCTTAGCCGAATCTTTATGCATCTCCGTAATCTTTCTTTGCAGTTATGGCGTTATGCTGACGGGTAGTACGGAGCACATCCCTTCTTCCGCTCTGCTTGATCGGTGCTGAAGGAGCCATCATTCCGTACACACTCTATCAACTAGGAGTTGCTGGACTGGAATGACCATCTCTACTGCACCCGCCCTTACTCGCGCTACAACTAGCCTGCCTCACCTTATCCCTCAGCAGCACGGCGACCTGTATGCCAAGCCACTTTTAGACGGTGAGATCTTGTTGAAAACTCGACCTCACTCCGCCTGGGGTGGTGCAGTTACGGCCCAGATGTATCTGCCCATCTCACGTACAACTGCGTGGAGGCAGTTGACCGACTATTCACGGTGGGTTCAATACTTTCCAGCACTGACCCGAAGCGAAATCCTTCACCGCAACAATTCCGAGCTAAGCCATCGAAGCTCTGTAGACGGCTATAAGCGGTTATATCAGGTGGCAAGCAAAGCATTCTTGTTTCTCACCGCACAGGTTGACATCTATTTAAAGGTGATTGAAACGACTCATCAGCAAATCCAATTTCGGTTGGAGTCCGGAAGCTTCCATGATTTTGCCGCTGATCTGACGCTGCAAGACTATGGCGATGGCACGCTTCTGACCTATTCTGTGCAGGCAACACCTACAATTCCCGTACCTTCGGTGTTAATTCAGCAGGCAATTCAGATGGACCTACCAGACAACCTGCGCACCATGCGTCAAGTGCTTTGTCGTGCCTGCTAAGCGATCGAGTGATGCATGAAAACGGTACCCGTAATACCAGTGCGCCTGAAGTTTACTGAAGCACACAGTTTCCAAGCGAGAAGGGGAAAATGTAATTTTAATTACTTAACCTTTTCTTTACTGACGCGCGGTAGCGTTAGTGCAGATGTGTTAAGTTGCAGGATTTATGATTTCCACCTTAAGAGCAACCCGTTGGGCATTCTCGGCTTCGGCAATTGCCTTGGTAGCAGGTTTGTCAGCCTGTGCACCCCCTCCTCAAACGAGCAGCAGTCCTGTCGGAGGCGGCGCTAGCCCTGCTGCTTCTACTGCTGCTGCGGGTGGTACTGTTTCGATTAGTGGTGCTGGTGCAACAGCCCCTAACCCTCTCTACCAGCGCTGGTTCCAGGAATACAACAAGACGAATCCTAACGTTCAGATCAGCTACGACTCCGTAGGTAGTGGTGCGGGTGTTAAGCGCTATCTTGACCAAACCGTTGATTTTGGTGCAACGGATTCGGCGCTGAAAGCCGATGAGAAGAGCAAGCTTGCGGCCGATCGAGGCAAGCCAGTTCAGGTGCCAACGACAGGTCTATTTGTGGTGTTTGCTTACAACCTTGATGGGGTTGAAAACCTGAAGCTATCTCGCCCAACCTTCTGCGGCATTGTCGATGGTTCGATTAAGACCTGGAACGATCCCAAAATTGCGAAAGACAATGCGGGCGCTCAACTGCCTGCTACTCCCGTAACGTTTGTCCATCGTTCGGATGGCAGTGGCACAACGTCTATTTTCACCAGCCATATTGCAAAAGCTTGTCCAGAGTGGAAAGCTGGTTCAGGCAAAACGGTTGAGTGGCCTGTAGGAACAGGTGCTAAGGGAAATGAGGGTGTAACCGCTCAGATTCAACAAACGAAAGGCGCGATTGGGTATACCGAGTATTCCTACGCTAAAGAAAACAAATTGGCGATGGCATCGGTACAAAACAAGGCGGGTACGTTCGTGGCACCCACCCCAGAAGCAGCGGCTAAAGCCCTAGAAGGAGCAAAAATCCCTGAAGATTTTGCGCTGAAGGTACCCGATCCAGAGCAAAAAGAAGCCTATCCGATCGTCAGCTTGACCTGGGTACTCTTATATGAAAATCCCAAAGATCCGGCAAAGGCAAAAGCCTTTAATGAGTTCTTGAAGTGGTCGCTGAAAGATGGCAAGCAGTATGCTACTGAGCTTGGCTATATTCCTTTACCAGAGGATCTTTCTACCAAGGTTTCAACGGCTGTGGACACCATCAAAGTTAGCTCTGCTAAGTAGCCAACGCATCTTGCACTAAGCAAAGATGGGTTAATTTAGTCTTGCACTAGTCGCATCAGCCCGCCCTGCAATAAATTGCGGGCTAATCAAAGGAAGTCCGTTTTAACGGACTGAAGCGCCACTTCCCTGGCTCCTAGTCCACTGCCCTTTGGGAAGGCAAAGCCTACAGTGGACTTTCCGCCATCAGCCCGCTCGCCTCGCGTTTCCGAAGGAAACACTTGAGTGCAAGGCGGGGTAGCGCAAGTCTCGAAAGATCTCAAATACCTCTTCTTGAGCATGGTGCAAGATTTAAGTTAACCATAGCGATCGGGTTGCTGGTCTACTGGGCTAAATCAGAAGTGCTGATGTTTGGGTTGTGCGATCTTGGGGGCATAGACATCAGCACTCTTAATACCGCAGTCACTGGTTTAAGGTTCCTTCTTACACATCCGTTTAGCGTTTTTGCAGTTTAACGTCTTTGCAATTGAGTACCTATGGCTTCAACAAATCAGCCTTCGCCCATGTCCTGGCAGCGTTCCCAAACATCGCGCTGGGTTGATCAAGGTTTTGTTTGGCTTACTGCTGTCTTTGGCTTTGGTGTGGCGGCAGTGCTTCTCTTCATCGCGGTTCAGGTTGCACATGATGCGCTGCCTGCAATCCAGAAGTTTGGCGCTGGTTTTCTGGTGACGAGCCGCTGGAGTGTTAACGACGAGGTTTTCGGTGCGCTAACCCAGATTTATGGAACGCTGGTGACCTCGTTTATTGCGCTGCTGCTTGCGGTACCGATCGGCATTGGAGTTGCCCTCTTCCTCAGCGAAGACTTTTTACCGCCCCGGGTGCAGCAGCCGATCGTCTTTTTGGTTGAGTTGCTGGCGGCGATTCCAAGTGTGGTCTACGGGCTATGGGCGATTTTTGTGCTGATCCCTATTTTGAAGCCGATCGGCGATTTCTTGAACAGTACTCTGGGATGGCTCCCCATCTTTAGCACAGCACCATCTGGCCCAGGCATTTACGTTGCTGGTATCATCCTGTCGATTATGATTTTGCCGATTATTGCGGCCATTTCACGCGATGCGTTGACAGCCGTGCCTGCGGAACTTCGGCAGGCAGCCTATGGATTGGGGGCAACTCGCTGGGAAACCATTTTTCAAATTATGCTGCCTGCCGCTTTTTCAGGCATTGTTGGCGGCATCATGTTGGCGCTAGGGCGGGCTATGGGTGAGACAATGGCTGTCACAATGGTGATTGGTAATTCTGACACGATCAAATCAGCATCGATTTTATCTCAAGGTTCGACGGTTGCTTCACTGCTGGCAAATCAGTTTGCGGAGGCTGGTGGCTTACAGGTCGCTTCCTTGATGTATGCCGCACTCGTACTATTTGCCTTGACATTGGTGGTTAACGTTTTGGCTGAGGTTATCGTTCGTCGCTTCAGCTTGAAGCTCTAGTTTTAACTGGAAAAGGCAATTGAGAGCTGTGTTGGTATGATTCGCGTTGGCATAGGGCACACAGGCTGACCGCAGCCATTTAGAACTTTGGAATGAAGAAAGGGTTAAGATGACGAATCAAGACTTTGCGGCTGCGCCATTTGTAGAGCGCAGTATGAAGCGCGCCCCAACGTCACCTCGGACGTTGTTCTCGTCCATCATGACTGGCGTTGCGTATGTTTGTGCTGCTATTGCGCTCATTCCGTTGGTGGCGGTGTTATCTTATGTGCTGATCAATGGGTTTGCCCGTTTAGGGCCAGCGCTCTTCGTGCAGCTACCGCCAGCTCCTGGCCTTGCGGGTGGTGGTTTTGGCAACGCCTTTCTGGGCACGTTGACGACGGTAGGGATTTCGGCGGCTCTGAGTATTCCATTTGGCGTGATGGCAGCCATTTACCTCTCAGAGTTTGCCAAGGGAACGAAACTGGCAGATGTGATTGATTTTTTCACCAATGTCTTGAGTGGTGTTCCGTCGATCGTTGTGGGGGCGTTTGCGTATTCGCTGGTTGTACTCACAACAGGTCGCTTTTCAGCCGTAGCGGGTGGGATTGCGCTATCGGTGCTGATGTTGCCAACGATCGTCCGCACCGCAGCAGAAGCTCTGGAGGCTGTACCGAATGATTACCGACAGGCCGCTGTTGGGTTGGGTGCTACGCGCATTCAAACGACGTTAAAGATTGTTTTGCCTGCGGCGATTCCAGCCATTTTGACCGGAGTGATGCTGGCGATCGCGCGTGCGGCGGGTGAAACGGCACCTGTGCTTTTTACGGCCTCTTTCAGCCGCTACTGGAATTCGGGGTTGGCCCTGAATCCGCCAAATGTCAATCCTATCACCTACTTTACCTACGGCATCTGGGAACCAACCGCTACAATGTCAAGATTGGTCTTTGACTTTGCGACAGCTCCTTACAAAAACCAGCAAGAGTTAGCTTGGGCAGGTTCGCTAGTTTTGGTGGCGCTGGTTTTGGTGACAAGTATTCTGTCTCGATGGCTGACGCGGCGACGCAGGTAATAGTTTGGATCAGAAGGGACACTGGCAGCTTTCTGCAGGTGTCTTTAAGCAGTTGTTAGCATGGTAAGAAGACATGATTGCCTTGTTAAGCTGTCCTCAACCTCAACTGATTTTTTCTATCCTGCAAGCCTTTAATTTTAGTGACTTTAAGTCTTATTGAAACGGCAATCACTCACCCCTTTAGACCTATGACAACGAACATCCAGAGTACAGCTCGTCAGACTGAAACCATCTTTCGCACTCAAGACCTTAACATTTATTACGGCAATTTCCTGGCTGTGAAGGATGTCTCGATCGAGATCAAAAAGAACAGTATTACTGCGTTTATTGGCCCCTCTGGTTGTGGCAAAAGTACCGTCTTACGCTGTTTTAACCGACTGAATGATCTGATTAAAACCTTTCATATTGATGGCAAAATCTTTTACCGTGATCAAGATCTTTACGCTCCAGAAATTGATCCAGTGGAAGTGCGGCGACAGATTGGGATGGTGTTTCAGAAGCCCAACCCGTTTCCAAAGTCGATTTACGAAAATATCGCCTTTGGGCCTCGGTTGGTTGGGTACAAAGGCGATATGGATGAATTGGTCGAGCGGTCCCTCAAGCAAGCAGCGCTTTGGGATGATGTGAAAGACAAGCTGAATGCAATGGGAACAGATCTGTCCGGCGGCCAGCAGCAACGGTTGTGCATTGCACGCGCAGTCGCTGTTCAGCCAGATGTCATCTTGATGGATGAACCCTGTGCGGCACTTGACCCCATTTCGACACTGAAAGTTGAAGATCTGCTGCAAGAGTTGAAAGAGCGTTACACGATCGTCATCGTGACTCACAACATGCAGCAGGCATCGCGGGCATCTGACTTTACGGCTTTCTACAATGTAGAAGCCAATGCAAAGGGGCAGCGGACGGGCTACATCGTGGAATACGATCGCACAGAAGTCATCTTCCAAACGCCTCAGCATCAAGCAACGCAGGAGTATGTCAGCGGTCGCTTCGGCTAAGCGGAACTGATTGAGGAAAGGGAATGAATGCCTACCGGAGGACACATGATCCCGTCTCCTAATCGCGGTAGGATAAAAGGGCGATTCGTAACCGACTAGAAGGCTGACTCGCTCTTAACCCTTTCCATGCATGCTTATGAAGCGCTATCTCGCTAGCTTTTTTTCAGTTGTTCTGGCTGTCGTTGTAGGTTTGGTCAGCTTTGTACCATCAGCAATGGCAACCGTAGCGCTTTCGGGTGACTATCGCCAAGATACAGCAACCGTCGTGAGCAGCCTGCGAGAATCAATCCAATTACCAGATGATTCTCCTGATCGTAGTGCCGATCAAGCCGCAGCGCGGCAACTTATTAATGACTTTACTGCGCGCTATCGACGCGATGGCTCTGTTGCCAAGCTGAGTTCGTACACGACGATGCGGACAGCGTTGAATTCGTTGGCAGGACACTACAGTTCTTACCCTAATCGTCCTGTGCCTCAAAAGTTGCGCGATCGACTGGAGCAAGAGTTTAAGCAGATTGAGCTTTCCTTGAGCCGGGGTTCCTAGTAAAACCCTTGCTTTCTAGATTAAAGCTGCCTGGGAGAAATTGATACAACTTCTCTCAGGCAGCTTTTTGTAGGCTCAAGATGAGCAGAAGAGGGGCTTAACGCTGAGCAGTTTCGTAAATGCTGTCTCGATCGGGCTCAACTTTAAGCAAGCCAGTTAACAACGATGCTGGACGTTGCTGATAGGGCCATGCAAAAGCATGACGAAACGCCGCATCCTGACACGCCTGCAACTGCTCAAATCCAATGATGTCATGCGTCAACAAGCTTTCATACTCAAAAGGTAAGCGCACGTTATGCAGTCCGGCATTATCAGTACAGATGGCAATATCTACCCCAGCGTCAAAGCAGCGATCAAAGACAACCTTAAGTTGAGAAAGCTCTTCTAACGTTCCGGTTTGCAGGTATGTCGTTGGGCAAACTTCCAGACACTGACCACGCTCTGCCACTGCTTTAAGCAAATGAGGATGCTGCAAAGGAATCTGAATCCCATGCCCAATTCGCATCAGATAAGGTAGGAGATCAGGGTGGCAGCCCTCTTTCGTTTCGTAGAGGTGTCCGGTTGTGTTTAGCCCCAGCGATCGCGCGTAGGCATACAGTTCAACAAATTCATTGAGCCGCTCGCCGTAGTGATTGTCTCCACCTGCCACATCGATCGCGCAGACGTAATCTCGCGATTGTGCTGCCAAGTCTACGATCGCCCGATTAACCCCGTAGGGTAAGCGCGAGTGCATACACAAAATTTGGCTTGTGACGATCGGGTATTCATTGAGACGGCTCGCTTGACCCACGATCGACACAATCTCTGCCATCAGGTCAATGCGCTGCGACTGCGGCAAATGCTCAGGCGTCCGTAAAAAGGGCGTATAGCGCAACTCCAAATACGCCAGATTCTCAAAGATATAAGCCCCACGCATCAAGCGGTAAATAAAGTACGGTAGCGCTGCCGCCGTTTGTACTGATTCCACCAGCGTATGCAGTTCAAGGTACTCGTCTAAGGTGCTACGAGGGCGCGTGTAAAAATCCTCAAACACCGCGTATTCGGGAAACTGCTGCGCTAAGTCAGAGCCATTCCGTTGCAAATACCGCCACAGAATTCGGGGGACAACAGATCCTCCAAGGTGACGGTGTAGTTCAGCATATAAAGCCACAAGCACCTCTTCAGGGTAATAAGGAATTCAGTCTCAAAAAATGCTGCTTTGATGAACGACAAAAACAAGCATTTAGAGAAGGCGATGGGAATTCAATGGCAAGATGATTCAGATCATTTGTGATATCCTAGCGAACTCCCGAATCTTGGTAGGACGCTCAAAACACTCCCACCTTAAATTCAGCTACATTGCTGAGTGCTGTGGATTACTTTATTTATTCAGCAGCATTGACATGAGTGTCATCCGCTGTCGATAATGAATGTTTGTGCAAACTCTAGCGCTGATCAAAACTCTTGGCTAACGTTGTTGTCATCGGTGCCCAGTGGGGCGATGAAGGAAAAGGAAAAATTACGGATCTGCTCAGTAAGTCAGCAGATGTCGTTGTCCGCTATCAGGGTGGGGTCAACGCGGGGCATACCGTCGTGGTTGACGATCAGATCTTTAAGCTGCATCTGATCCCATCTGGTATTCTCTATCCCGATACAGAGTGCATCATTGGCTCTGGTACCGTGATTGATCCAAAGGTGCTGATTGCTGAGCTTGATCAGCTAGAGACGCTGAACGTATCGACGCACAATCTCCTCATTTCCGAAACGGCACATGTCACGATGCCGTACCATCGTCTGATTGACCAGGCTTCGGAAGAACGACGCGGCGATCACAAGATTGGGACAACGGGGCGCGGCATTGGGCCAACCTATGCAGACAAATCTGAGCGGACAGGCATCCGGGTGATTGACCTGATGGACACTGATTCCCTCCGCAAAAAGCTCCGTTGGACGGTGGAATACAAGAATGTCATTTTAGAAAAGCTCTACGAGTTGCCGCCTCTGGATGCAGACGCTGTGATTGGCGAGTATCTGGCATACGCTGATCGCTTGCGTCCACACGTGGTTGATAGTTCACTTCGCATCTATGATGCCATTCAGCGAAAGCGTAACATTTTATTTGAGGGCGCACAGGGCACGCTACTCGACCTGGATCATGGGACGTATCCTTACGTGACCTCTTCTAACCCGGTTGCTGGCGGTGCTTGCATCGGTACGGGTGTGGGCCCCACCATGATCGATCGAGTGATTGGCGTTGCCAAAGCCTACACCACTCGCGTCGGCGAAGGCCCCTTTCCTACAGAACTTCATGGCACAATGGGGGAGTTGCTGTGCGATCGGGGCGCAGAATTCGGTACGACAACCGGACGGAAGCGTCGCTGTGGCTGGTTTGATGCCGTTATTGGTCGCTACGCGGTACGCATTAATGGTCTGGATTGTCTAGCCATTACGAAGCTAGACGTACTTGATGAGTTGGAGGAAATCAACATTTGTGTCGCCTATGAAGTCGATGGCACAACCTGTTACGACTTTCCTAGCAACTCGCGTAAGTTTGCCCGTTGTGAACCGATTTACAAAACTGTTCCGGGTTGGCAGCAGTCTACAGCTCATTGTCGATCGCTCAGCGATTTGCCCAAAGCGGCTCTCGATTACCTCAAAGTGCTGGCAGAACTCATGGAAGTGCCGATTGCGATCGTCTCCCTGGGTGCCAGCCGCGATCAGACCATCATTGTCGAAGATCCAATTCATGGTCCAAAACGTGCTCTTTTGTATACCAACGGAATCGTGCCAACTGAAGCGCACACACTAGAAGTCTAAAGTTTGAAGGGCTAAAGTTTGAAGGCTAAAGGATAAAAATGTCACTTAGCCTTCAGCCTTTAGCCTTTAGCCTTTCCCTTACTCCCCGAACTCATTATGGAACTCACGCTTGAATGTCAAACACGCCCTGCTGGCAGCAAGGCAAACGCCCTCCGACGCGAAGGCTTAATACCCGCCGTGCTCTACGGTCATAAGGGGGCAGAATCCGTTTCTCTGACGGTCAAAGCCAAAACCGCTGAACTGCTGGTGCGTGATGCCTCAGTCAACAACACGCTGATTCAGATTGATGTGCCAGATCTGCCCTGGAAGGGGAAAGCACTATTGCGCGAGGTACATTCGCATCCCTGGCGTGGGTTTCTTTATCACCTGAGCTTTTTCTCGGTCGGTGCTCAAGAATCACTGGATGTGGATGTGCCGATCCATCTAGTAGGTGACGCGGTCGGTGTCAAGAATGGGGGTGGTTCGATCGATCAAGAACTGACCGAACTCCATGTGCGTTGTTCGCCCGATCGCATCCCAGAAACCATTGAAATCAACGTTACAGGGCTGGATGTCGGTGAGGCACTTCACGTTCATCAGATTGTGCTGCCTGATGGGGTGGCAGCGTTGGGTGAACCCGATCGCGTGGTAGTTACGGTGCTCTCCCCAGCGAGTACAGTAGCCGCCGATGAAGCCGCCGATGAAGCAACAGCCTTCACAACGGAAGCCTAATTCTGTCGAAGCGCATGATCGTCTAAAGGGCATCCATTTGTTATGGGGTGCCCTTTAGTCGTGTAAGGACAAGCGACATCGTTTGCAGTAGCCCCCGTCATGGCGTTTGATAATCTTTGCAAGCTTCTCTCAGAGAAGTACCCCGATCGATTTGCGACCTGGATTTTAGGGACAACACCGAACCCAATCATGGTGTTGAAAACTGAACTAAGTATCGAACCGATTCGAGCCGATTCTGTCACGCTGTTGCAAACGCAAGAGCGCATCCTCCATCTGGAATTTCAGGTAAAGATCGAGTCCGATCCCCCACTGCCGCTGCGGATGCTGGACTATTGGATACGACTACACCGCCTTTACCGCTTGCCTGTTACCCAGGTTTTAGTCCTGCTTCTCCCTCCATCAAAAAGCACCATCATTGAAACAGCCTTTGTACTTGAATCAACACGCCATGAGTACAGAGTCATTCGCCTTTGGGAAGAAGATCCAGCCATTTTTTTAGATGACGTGGCCTTATTGCCGCTGGCATCACTAGCGGCGACAACCGCTCCTGAGCAACTTCTCGATCGAGTCGCTCAACAGGTAAATAGAATAGAATCAACGCAGGAGCGACAGCAAGTTTCCGCTTACGCACAGCTATTAGCAGGACTACGCTTTAAGAAAGCATTAGTGCAGCAATTGTTTCAGGAGGGCATGATGCGAGAGTCGGTCATTTATCAAGAGATCCTCCAAGAAGGACGACAAGAAGGACGACAAGAAGGACGGCAAGAAGGACGGCAAGAAGGACGACAAGAAGAAGGAGTAACGCTCATTTTGCGGCTACTCAAGCGACGGTTAGGCACAGTTGACGAAACCATTCAATCTCAGATCACGACCTTACCGTTACCACTTCTAGAAGATCTGGGAGAAGCCCTGCTGGATTTCTCTGATTCAAACGATTTGATGAACTGGCTACAAACGCATCAGTCTTGAACAAATCCGCTCGTAACCACTGCTGTTCTTTGCCTTTGCCTTCAGGTGAAATTTAAGACCTTTGCAACGGTTTGAACGTCTTTATCGCCTCGACCAGAGCAGTTGATGACGATGCGAGGACTACCAGTGAGTTGAGGGCAGAGCGCTTCGAGGTAAGCGATCGCGTGAGCCGTTTCCAACGCTGGAATAATCCCTTCTAGCTGTGACAAGCGCTGGAACGCGGCAAGTGCTTCTGCATCTGTGATGCTGTAGTACTCTGCTCGACCCAGGTCTTTAAGGTAGCTGTGTTCAGGCCCTACACCGGGGTAATCCAGTCCAGCACTGATGGAGTGCGCTTCTGTCACCTGACCATCGTCGTCTTGCAGCAGATAGCTCATGGCACCGTGTAGCACGCCGACTCGTCCCTGGGTGAGCGTCGCCGCATGTTTTTCGGTATCAACGCCTTCACCTGCTGCCTCAATACCAATCAAGCGAATGCTGGCTTCATCAACGAACTCATGAAACAACCCGATCGCGTTGGAACCGCCGCCCACACACGCCAGCAGAATGTCGGGCAATCCACCCCACTTCTCCTGACATTGCACGCGAGTTTCTTGACCAATCACCGTATGAAAATCACGCACGATCATGGGGTACGGGTGCGGCCCTGCTACCGAACCTAGAATGTAATGCGTATCTTCTACATTCGTCACCCAGTCACGAATCGCCTCAGACGTCGCATCTTTAAGCGTGCCTGTGCCTGCTTCAACGGGCGAAACCTCAGCACCCATGAGCCGCATCCGAAACACGTTCAGTGCCTGCCGCTCCATATCATGCACACCCATGTAGATGACGCACTTGAGACCGAAGCGAGCGCACACGGTTGCGGTTGCTACACCATGCTGCCCTGCACCCGTTTCAGCGATGACGCGCTGCTTGCCCATGCGTTTTGCCAGCAATACCTGCGCCAGAGCATTGTTAATCTTGTGCGCACCCGTATGATTGAGGTCTTCGCGCTTCAAATAAAGTTGCGGACCTGTGCCGTCTGGCCGTGCATAGTGAGCAGTTAGCCGCTCAGCGAAATATAGCGGACTAGGCCGTCCTACGTAATCCCGCAAAAGACCCTGGAGTTCCTGCTGAAAGTCGGGATCAGCGCGATACTGTTGAAATGCGGCCTCTAACTCAACCAGGGCAGGCATCAACGTTTCGGGGACGTACTTACCGCCAAATTTGCCAAAACGACCGAGCGCATCGGGGCGGTTCTGCGGCAACGTGCGTGTGGGTTGCAGGAAGCTGGAGGGGATGGGCGTAGTGGTCACAAGCCTGTAGGAATGTAGGGTATCCCTCATTATAGGTCTGAAGTTGCTGGGCTTCCAGTGTTCAGAACGATCGCTTGATGCTTGCGTTGATGAAGCATTATACAAAGATGACCCTTGCGTGAGTGCAAAAGCGGACTCAAGAGCATGTTGTACAGCGCATGACCATCCCCAGAAGCACGCCACTCCTGGCAATCGCCCATCCCCGACAGCAATCCTTAACTCTCTTTGCCATTTTCGACGATCGACAGCATGCCTTGCAAAGTAGCAGGAATGCTACGGGGGTCCATAAACATCACTTTGCTGCTGTCGCTCTTACCGATCGTGGCACCCATGTCGAGGTAGTTCAGAGCCAACAGCATTTTTCCGGCTTCGGGCGCTTTGGGGTCAGCTTTGAGGGATTGGTTCACAATCTGGATTGCTTCAGCCGTTGCCTGTGCTTTCAAGACCTGGTTTTGGCGTTCTGCCTGAGCGCGGAGAACGATCGCCTTTTGCTCGGCTTCAGCTTGTAAGATGACGGACTTCTGGCGAGCTTCGGCATCCAACACTTGCGCCTCTGCTTTACCTCTAGCCGAGTTTACAGCGGCTTCGCGTTCGCCTTCCGAGGTGAGGATTGCAGCCCGTTTACGCCGCTCTGCGGACATTTGCAGTTCCATCGATTCTTGCACAGCCTGCGATGGGATGATGTCTCGTAGTTCCACCCGCGTCACTTTAACGCCCCAGGGATCGGTGGCTTCGTCGAGTTCTTGCAAGAGGAGATCGTTAATCTGCGATCGAGCGGTAAACGTCTCATCCAGCTCCAATTTACCCATTTCAGCCCGGATTTGAGTAAGGACTAGATTGACCATAGCGGACTGAAGATCCTGCACTTTATAGTATGCTTTCGCCATATCTATGATGCGCCAATACACCACCGCATCTACCGTGATCGAGACGTTGTCACGGGTAATAGACGGCTGGGGCGGAATATCCAGCACGCGCTCCCGAATAGTGCCCTGAAACGCAACCCGCTCTAAGACGGGTACAACAAATTTTAGACCGGGTTCCAACTTGCGATCGTAGACACCCAATCGTTCTACCAGTGCTTCATTGCCCTGCTGAATCACCTTGGCAGACGAAAGAGCTACACCACCACCACCAATTAATAGCGCTAAAAACCAACCAAACATGCCGGGTATCTCCCTTCGTAAATAATTGCTTTGTGAGTTGTTGCTTTGCAAGCATAGCGATCGTATAAGCGCAGCAACTGCTCAGGAATGCAGCAGATGCAAAGGCATGACGATGAGCGTCGTGCCTTTGCGCGCGATGACATAAACCTTTTGATTGGGGGCGATCGTCACCTCATGATCCTCACAGCGAGCGGCCCAAGAGTTACCTTCATACCGGACACGCCCAAGCTTTCCGGGTGCAATTTCGGTCAGGGTTTCGGCTTCGGTTGCGTCAAACTTGCGAGCTGCCGTTTGTCGTATGAAGCGGCGGGAATAGAAGACGAGTCCCAGCGACAGTGCCATCCACAAGACGACCTGTAAGCCCAAGGGAATAACCGAAGAGACTGCTGCGACAACAAGCGCACTAATGCCCATAACACAGGCAACAAAGGCCGTCGGTACGATAAATTCGACGAGACAAAGAACGGTTCCGACTATGAGCCAGATCATCGTAGGGGTCAGCGCCATATATAGCTATGCTCTGAACGTGTGAATGAAAGCAGATGTAATCGCTACTGGTAGATCCAGCCTGTACCAATTGCATTTCGGATAGTCACAGCGATAAATTTCTTAAGAAAATGATTGAGCCTGATTGCAGCTTTCGCTCCTATAGTTGATAGGCATTAGTCTCAATCAGCAAGAAACACGCTATGCCTTAGAGTTCCCTGAAAACTCAAGACATTTGACGTTTGATTGGAGTGTTCTTTCGATCATCCACGATCGCACACACGAGCAAACGCTTGGCACTGTAACCGATGTCACCAGTCTAATCTCCGCACGTATGGTCTGGGCGATCGATACAACGAACGTAACGTCGGGTGGGCCGTGAAAGTCGTCAGTTAAAAGCCTTTATTTAAACCCTTAAACGCATGAGTGATTCTAAGCCGCAGCTTTGCTGCCCCAATCCAAGCTGTGCCGCGCCTCTTAATCCGCTGGGAACGCTTGCCTGCGTCTCATGTCAAACACCGCTGGTCTACCGCTACCTGTGGGCCGTAGGGCAACGCCTGGAGCTTCCGTCTGTAGGGTCGCAGGTTGCAGGCAGATACTACGTAACAGCCTCGCAGATTTGGCTGGATACTCAACCAGGTTTGATGCCTGATGTGCCTGTTGAGTGGTCAGATGACGTGTTGCCCTATCTACATCTTTACCCGCAGCGGCTGCATCTTCCAGAAGTGTATGGCTTTTGTCCGCCGACAGACACCCTTCAAGAAGGAACGCTTTTTCTGCTGGAGAATGTGCCGCTTGATGCCAAGGGAAATCTGTTGCCTGCGATCGCCCACGCTTGGACGCAAGCAACCATCCTGCGTCAAGTCTACTGGCTGTGGCAACTGCTGCAACTGTGGACACCGCTCTTGGAGCAGGGCGTTGCGTCGAGTTTACTGGCAACCGAAAACATTCGAGTAGAGGGGTGGCGCGTGCGGCTCTGCCAACTCTTTAACGATAATGACGTACTCGCGGTATCCTCAGAAGCTGCTGTATTGGCTCCCACGCTGGCAGATTTAGCTAATCGCTGGTTAGAGTGGATCGCCACAGCCAAGTCAGACATGGCGGAGCCACTACAAGCCCTTTGCTATCAGATGCGCGATACCAGCGTCGAACTGAGTACGATCGCCACACAACTGAATCAATTGCTTTTGCAACAAGCTGCCCAGCGACCGCTGCGAGTGCAGATTGTGGGCGCAACCGATACAGGCCCCCAGCGATCACACAACGAGGATGCTTGCTTTCCCGTGACGCCGACTGACAAGGCTCACTCGGAAGCACTGGCATCTCGGTTGGCGATCGTGTGTGATGGCATTGGTGGGCATGAAGGGGGCGAAGTTGCCAGCCAAACCGCCGTGCGCTCGCTGACGCTACAAGCTCAAGCGCTTTTAGCAGAAGTAGAAGCACAAACCGAGCTAGTCTCGCCCGAACTGTTGATGCAACAGCTAGAAGCCTCGGTGCGTGTGGTCAACAACCTGATTGCGGGCCAAAATGACACCCAGGGACGGGAAGATCGTCGCCGTATGGGCACCACATTAGTCATGGCACTTCAAGTCCCTCAACGCCTTTCAACGATAGACGAAGCGACGGGAAACGGTCATGAACTTTACCTCGTCAACGTGGGAGATAGCCGCGCTTACTGGATGACCGCCCGTTACTGCCATTTGTTGACCGTTGATGATGATGTCACAACACGAGAAGTACGGCTCGGTCGATCGCTCTATCGAGAAGCCTTACAACGACCCGATGCAGGTGCGCTGACGCAAGCGATCGGCACTCGCGATGCTGAATTTCTACACCCAACGATTCAGCGCTTTATCTTAGAGGAAGATGGCGTGCTGCTGCTGTGTTCGGATGGGTTGAGCGATCGCGGTCTGATCGAAGCATCCTGGGCAGAGCATACAGATGCCATTCTCAAGGGCAAGCATTCTCTGGAACTAGCCGCCAAAAACTGGATTGATCTAGCAAACCAGAAAAACGGTCATGACAATACGTCGGTTGTTTTGCTCCGCTGCAATGTCTCCTCAGCCTTACCCGAACCTTCGCTACCAAGACCTACTAACCGGAGAGGCGAATCCGAGTGGTCAGCAGCGTCCAGAGCGTTGCAACAAGATGAACCAGTTGCCGCCCCATCAAGCGGTTCAGCCAGAAGTCCGCGATCGCGCCAACTCCTCTTACTGGGAGGGCTACTTGCCTTCTTGCTCATTGGCAGTGGCATTGGGTTAGCGGTCTGGTCACAACTGAACCCAACGGGTTTTCACCAATTCCGTGAGCGAGTGTTACCACGATCGTAGGAAGGGTACAGTCTTATGCAAAGATAAGGAATTGTTCAAATATCGAGTCGTACTGACAGCGGCGATAGCTGTTAAGTAGCTAGAACAAGTTAAGTATGGAACCACTGGTGGAATGGGTTAACGACAGCGTGACCCATGCTGGTCAAGGGTTCGATGCGTTACGGCTATGCCTAACTCATCCTACAAATAATTTTGTCTATCTACTTATTCAGGAAGCGGCTGTTATCCAGGAAGCCTAGTTATGCAAGTTGGTGAAACGTTCCCGGTTGGAAGTCGTGTCCGTGTGGCAGAATCCGTCATTGTTTATCATCACCCAGAACACCGCAATCAAGCCTTTGATTTAAAGGGGCAAGAAGGGGAGGTCATTCAGGTGATTCGGGAACTACACGGTAAACCTGTGAGTGCCAACTTGCCGTATCTCGTCAAGTTTGACAAAAAATTTCGTGCGCACTTTCACCAAAACGAGCTGGAGTCGGTTTAACGATCGCGTAGCGGCCTCCGAGCCTTGTTCAAACGCTGACAGTAGCGAAGCCCCTAGCGTCGTCGATTAAACCAGCCCAAGAGATTAAGATCGCCCTGCATTCGCTGTAGTTCTGCTCGATTGGCGGCAGCAGTACGATGATACCAATCACAGTGTGCCTCGAATTCAGCGCGATATTCCACTTCACGGTAAAAATCGCGGGTCAATGCATAGGTCACAATCGCTTCGGAAAGGGGTTGGGGGGCGATCGTAATCCAACGAAGGTGATTTAGCATGAGCTACTTTGTAGTGGACATGAGACCGCTGCCTCTGACTCCATTCTAAGAACTACAGCCTAAGAACGTGCTCAAGAAATTCGGGATGCTGCTCTAAATCATCTGGCGATGCCAACGCTGGCATCTCTATTCAAGTCGCTTCTGCGCGTAGCTTATCCACATAGGCGTAGAGTGCCACTTGGATCATCTCGATGCGTCAACACGTAAGTATGTAGCTCTTTCTGCCTCATAGCTTCAAAGTCATGCTTGCTCATTGTACGTCCGTTAAGTTTCCTGCATGAATCGTCGTAGCCCTTAAGAAGCTAACCAAAAATCCATCCTAAATCCGACCTTAATAACAGCAAACGCATTGACGAAAGCTAATTTCAAAGCGCGGTGCCAAGATTTTCTCCGGTAATATTCTGTTACAAGTGTGAGTGCGAAGAGACCAGCGCCAAAAAATGTTGTACAAAACAATCTTGAGGTAAGCCCCTTATTTCTCTCTACTTGTTTAAGCTAGGCATTGCTGTTGGAGATGAGGACTTCGCCTTTGAGCATCCGTTGAGCGGCATCCAACAGCGCTTCTTCCAGGTAGGGCTTGGTGAAGTAGCCACTGGCACCGAGGGAAACAGCCATTTGACGGTGACGATCGGCACCGCGAGAGGTCAGCATAGCGATCGGCAGGTGGCTGAGGTTGGGGTCTTTCTGGATGCGGGAGAGCAATTCCAGACCATCCATACGGGGCATTTCGATGTCGCAGAACACAATGTCGCAGGGCAAGCCAGCACGGAGTTTTTCCCAGGCTTCTTGCCCGTCTCTTGCCTGCTCCACCCGATAGCCGACCTTGTTGAAGGTCATCGACAGCAGTTCGCGTACCGTGATGGAGTCGTCCACAATGAGTACCGTTGGCTCTGTCTTGGCAATCGGCGCTTCCTGAACGATGCTGATGCCGCCCTGCTCCCACAGAGAACCACCCACATCTTTGCGGATGCGACCCATTGAGAGATCGATCAGTTCCAGCACATCCGCGATCGGCATGATGCGACCATCCCCCAGCACGGTAGCGCCTGCAACGCCAACAGGTTTGGGAATGGGTCCTTCCAACTGTTTGATCACAATCTCCTGTTCGCCCAGCACCTGATCCACCTGGAGCGCCAGGAAATTACCCGCACTGCGCAGCACGACGATCGACACAATGTCGTCTTCCTGGTTGCCACCATAAACGTTGCCTCGGCTGAGATGGCGGCTGTAAGACAGCAAGTCATTGAGCGGACGTAACGGCAGGAGTGAGTCACGCCAGGGAATGCACGCTTGCCCTTCAGCGTTGACTTGAATCCGCTCTTTGGGCACATCCAGCATGTCCTCCACCCCATCCATTGGAAAGGCAATGCGGGCGCGATCGCTGATGCAGCACAGCGCTTTGGAGATACTGAGCGTTAACGGTAGACGGATGGTGAACGTGGTGCCCTTGCCGTAGGTCGAGTCTGTATTGATAGCACCTCGAATTTCGCTCAGGCTGGTACGCACCACATCCATGCCAACCCCTCGACCGGAAAAGTCATCTGCCTGATCTTTGGTGCTAAAGCCAGCGTGGAACAGCAAATCATACACATCTAGCCGCGACATACTTTGGGCTTCGGCAGACGTAATCAATCCCTTCTCGATCGCCTTGGTTTTTACACGATCGATATCAATACCTGCACCGTCATCCGATACCGAGATGATGGTTTGGTTCCCCTGGTGAAAGGCTCGAATCGTGATACGCCCAGCCGGAGATTTGCCTGCCGCACGCCGGACCTCCGGCGACTCAATGCCGTGAGTGATGGCGTTATTCACCAAATGAGTCATGGGGTCATACAACTGCTCCAGAATCATCTTGTCGATGAGCGTCTCACGGCCTTCTACATTCAGTTCTGCCTGCTTGCCAACTTTCATGGCAATGTCGCGTACAGCGCGGGGCAAACGATCGGCGGTTTGGGCAAATGGCACCATGCGCGATCGGGTCAGTCCTTCCTGCAACTGCGTCGTCACCTGACGGAACATGCGCGTGACCTGATCGGTTTCATCCACGATGAACTCGATGTCAGACGCAGATTCCCGCACTCGTACAATCAACTCAATCATTTCCTGCGAAAGGCTGTGGAACCCGGTGAAGCGATCCATTTCCAGCGGATCGTACTCAATGCCTGTCCCGGTGTCTGCCTGGACAACAGTACCACTATCGCGGGACGAACTCGGTAGACTGAAGGCGCTGCGGTGGCTCTGACGGCTGGCAAGGAGGGAGCTTTCCAGGAGCGATCGCTCATACAAGTCCTGCATGCGTTGACCCACATCGCTCAGTTGTTGCACCTGGTAGAGCAAATTATCGAGCGACTGACGGAGACGCTCCTGGTCTTCCTCCAGGCTGTTGCGGTTAACCACCAGTTCCCCAACCAGGTTGCTGAGGTTGTCTAAATGCTTGACGGGCACCCGCATCGTCTGCTCGCTGAAAACCCTACCGGGACGAGTCGGGCGGCGATTTTGTGCCGAAACGCTGCTGCGGGCAATCTTCACCGTTGGTGAACCGCCCATTTTCTCTTCAGCATCCTTCAGCAAATCATCCAGCTCGTCAAACTCAGAGGCGCGCGCGGCAACATCAAAAGACGATGCCGATGGGTCGGCAGGCTCAAGTGATTCGCCCTGCAAGAGCGATTCCAGATCAGAAAAGTCGTCGAGCTGGGATGAGGTGGTTGCGCCAAAGGCCATCATGCCACCAGCCATCCCTCCCAATGCATTGATGTCTGAGATAGGGGCATCTGCATCGGGCGTGTCAGAAAGCAGATTATCCAAATCGGCCAGAGCATCTGCACTCGGAGTCTCTTGATCAAGAAGCGCCTCTAAACCAGAAAATTCATCGCTGTCTGTGACGCTGTCAGAGACCAGCAAGCGATTCAAATCGGCAAGCTCATCCGTCTCTTGACCGAGAAGATCATTAAACGCGAGGTCGTCAATGTCTTCTGATGTGTTCCTTTCATCCAGAAAGTCATCAAGCTCCCCAAGCGCGTCGGTAGCCGATGGGGTAGCCGATTCATCTAGTAATTGATCTAGATCAGGCAGGTCATCCCTGGACACTCGCTCATCTGAAGGAGGCTCACCAATAGCTGTTTCCCAATCAAAATCAGCCATTTCTGGAGTTGCGGAAACAGCATCTAAAAGCGAACGGCTCTCCGGTGCATCGATCGCAGCATTAGCATCCGGTGTAGCCTGATCCAACAGAAACGAAGCGTCATCACCACCAGCGTCATCAAAGAGCAGGTCAGCAGAGGCCGTTGATGGTTCTTCCGCCATTGCATCGAACCCTACCGCATCAAACGCAGAGCGATCGAACTCTAATGAGAAGACATCACCTTCAACATTCTCTGTCGCCGTACCATTACGCTCATTGAGTGGGTCAAAATCGAGGAGAGCGTCGTCAAACTCTATGCCTTCCTCTGTCAGCGCTGCATTCGATTCGTTACCCTCAGGCGTTTGCAGCGCAAAGAGTTCGTCATCAAAGTCTAACGCGGCTCCCGTATCTGAAGCAGTATCAAAGTCAAGGCTACTGTCAGTCTCTAGAGCGTTGCCAAAGTCAAGGTTGGTGTCAGCACTGGTTAGGGCAGGAGAGACCTCAGCCAAGCCGCCAAAGTCAAGCAGATCATCGTCAAAGCTTAAGCTCTCTTCGTCTGCGCTGGCTTCTGTCACATTGGATAGAGTGGCTGCGTTCTCTGTAGCAGGTGATCGATCCCAAGACTCTAAAGACGCATCGCTCACGGCTTCTGCCGCTGGTATGTCAGCAGAGAACATCTCACCGAGATCCAGGTCGCCGCCAAACTCCAAGTCCGACGATTCATTGAGCGCATTCGCTGACTCATCCAGGCTGTCCAAGGCACTGAGTCCCAGTCGATCATCGCTCAATGCTTCTGAAGGCCTGTCGCCCAAATGTGCGTCTGGCTCAACGCCGATCGTCAGCAAGTCGTCGGGTAATTCCAGGCTATCGACGGATTGAGCGGGTTCATCAAAGAAATCGCCCAGGGCATCGGTCATGCTGGAAGGCTCGGCCCCTGATAAATCATCCAAAGACGCGGAAGCCGCATCAAAGTCAAAGGCGTCAAAGTCGGGTAACGTTTCCAAAGATTCACTGAGTAGGTCGTCAGTACCCGCGATCGGAGTGGCTTCGTTAAGCACCGATTCACTCACCAATGGCTCTTCTAGCGCTGCCGCTAGATCGGGCGATCGCTCTAGTGGGTCTAACGCCAACCAATCTTCAGAGGTATCTAACAGATTGGTGTCCAGCGCATCGTCTGTATCCAGGCCGTTAAACTCAATGTCTAGACTATCGTCTAAAGCGGCTGTTGACGAGCTTGCGTTCTCAGACTGACCAAAATCAAAGTCATTGAAATCAAGGTTTAGCCCCTGTGAGGCATCAGGTGTCTCCAAATTGGGCATCTCTAGATCGAGCGACTGGCTTTGAGGGGGTTCCGAGGTTGCCCAGGGATCAGAGACATCGCTTTGAATGGTCGTAGCTAACACGTCAGGAAATTCATTCTCTTCAGCAAGCTGATCGAACGCTGTCAGGTCAACGTCCTCGCTTGGTATTGCGTCATCTGCCAGCAGCGACGCAATCGACGGGTCAAAACCGTCATCAGAAAGCTCTTCTAGTAGCGGGTCTGCCTCCGAAAAGGCATCCGTCGGCGGTTGTTCAGAGGTAGGGTCAAGCAGGCTACTAAAGTCCAGGTCGTCTAAATCACCTTGATCAGACAGCTCCTCAATGGCATCGGGCAACGAGTGATCGCCAAAGAAATCACCAGCCTCAAAGTCAGGCTGGCTGACTGGCGTTGGCGCAAGGGACTTATCCATCCAGGAGGAAGAGGGCTGATCAGCAGAAACCGGAGTTTCCGCGCTAGAAGGCTGATTCAACTCTTCCCACGGATCGGCGATCGGTGTAGCACTCGCGTCAGGGGCTGTAAATGGCATCGTGCTTTGCTCCTCTAGCCCCTTGGCCAAAGAATCATCTAGCAAAGAAGCATCCAGGTCGTCTAGCCTCAGTTCAACAGGCGTACTTTCAGCGCCGTCTTGGAGCGATGAAAAGGCCAGATCATGCTCGCCTTCCATTCCTGCAAAGAGTTCACCCAAGTTATTTAAGGGTGAATCAGAGGTTGAGGTAAGTTCAAAATCCGATGCGGTCGATCCAGCCTGGGAAGGTGTATCCAAACCCGACTCGCCAAACACGTCATCAAACGCAGCTTCATCAAACGTTTCGATGGAAAAGGTGCGCTCTGTTCCAGCGGCAGTTGTAGCAGTTAAATCAGCCATGCCAGACTCTGCAAAGAGAGCGTCCAGATCAGAGCTATCTTCGCTGGCAAGGGTCTCTGACGCCAACACATCGTCGCTGAAGAGATCGGTTAGTGCATCCTGAGAAGAGGTTGATGCTTCCTCCTGCCCCATTTCAGTTTCATCAAAGAGAAGATCCGAAAAATCGGCTGATTCGTCTCGCCCACCAGCCTCTACGGAGCTAGCGGCATGTATTGGGGTCTCTGTCAGAATTTCTTCTTCTTGCCAGGTAGACCCTAAATCGGGCACTTCGCCCTCAAATAAGTCGGCGAGGCTGTTGAGTTCTGCCATCCCAACCTCTGGACCTTGCTGATCATCAGCCTCAGCCGCCACTGGCGCAGCTTCTAAATCATCGCCAAAGTCGATCGCAGCCTCGACCGATGCGGCATCCAGACTACTGCCAAAGTCGATCGCGAGTTCGGAAGTTTCTAACTCAGCGAACAAAGCCTCGTCAGAGGTAGCAGCCTGCGGTTCTATGAGCCAGCCGCCGTCATCGGTCGCCAGCAAATCAGCAAACGCGTCTTCGGTCATTTCAAGCGGTGGCGCGGGTGGTTGCAGGGCTTGCAGTTGAGGACAGGGTTCAATGTCGGCAGCGCGGCCAGAGAGCACCTGTTCTTGAGCACGCTTAATATCTCGAATCACAATCGGAGCCAGCGCTCGATACGCATTTTCGGGATGACCGATCGCCGCGTGTGCCTGCTCAAGCAACTGACACCAGTTTGACAGATTGAACTGCTCGCCAATCCCAATCAACTGACGGCAGAGGTCTTGAAGCTGTTGACGATTGGCTGCATCCAACTCAGACTGCTTAAACAGTTGGAGCATCTCACGCAGCCGCAGCGGAATCTCGTTTTGAAAGAGTGAAATAAAAGCACTGTCCTGCTGCGCAGCAGAGGCTGCCAGTTGAGTAGCCGCGATCGGGCGATCGGCGAGAGACGAGGCTGGAGCCGCACCACTCGCCAGCACATTCAAATGGTTCTCTAGCTCTCCAAAGACAGGTTCTACACCAGCAACCGTCGTGTTTGCAGTTTCATCCGTCAGCCCAAATGGCCCTTGTAGCTGACCTACCAGCTCTTGCAGCGCATCAAAAACCTGTAAAAACAGACTTTCCAGCTTTTGATCCACTTTAACAGGCGACTCTTTAAGAATCTTAAAATAGTCTTCTAGCCGATGCGAGACTTGTTGAATGCTGTTTAACCCCAGCATGGCTGCGCCCCCTTTCACGGAGTGGGCTGCCCGAAACAGTTCGTTGACCATTTCCTGGTCTTCAATGGTACTTTGCAGATTGAGCAACCCTTGCTCGATCGTGTTGAGGTGGTCTTTCGCCTCCTCAATGAAGTAGCCCATGATTCGCTGTTGCTGTTCAGGCTGCATGGCAGTGTCCCATTCCTTTGGAAAGTATGATTGCTACTGAGACGCATCGTGCGTTAGCCAGTCGATCGCTCAGAGGCGGTGAGAAGAACGTTTCAGTAGCAGCATCAGTACCGGACGCTGCAAGCCCTCAATTCAAGTATCAGCGGCGAAGCAGCGTGGGTCGATTCCGCCTGATGGCATACCAGTATTGTGGATTGCTCTACTGTACCTGATACACTTAAATTTGACACCTACGGCTCAGCATCCTCTGTGCGCGGCTATTTGCGTTCGATCGTTTCGACCCGGAACCGTTCTACAGAGGTGAGTAGATCACGGGCAACACCCACCAGATTTTGCAGTGAGCCAGACACTCGTTGCGCTTCCTGGGAGGTTTCTTGAGCGGTTAACTCAACCGATTGCATCACCTGCGCGACGGCACGTGACGTTTCGGTTTGCTCGACGGTATCTGCCGTAATCGATCGCACCAGCACATCAATCCGGTTGGATACCTGAATGATGTCTTCCAGCGATCGCTTCGCTTGCTCCGCTAGTCGTGTCCCCTCAATGACCTGCTGGGTACCTTCTTCCATTGCGGTCATCACAGAACCCGTTTCACCCTGAATTTGCAGTACGATTTGCTCGATTTCCTTCGATGCTTTTGCGGCACGATCCGCCAACTGTCGCACCTCGTCTGCCACGATCGCGAACCCACGACCCGCTTCTCCTGCCCGTGCCGCCTCAATACTGGCGTTGAGTGCCAGCAAGTTGGTACGGGAAGCGATCTGCGAAATCAATGCCACAATCTTGGAAATCTCTTGCGACGATTCTGCCAGACGCTTCACCTTGCGAGTGGTTTCTGCCACCGTTTCGCGGATTTCGAGAATCCCTGCTACGGTGCGCTCTACCGCTTCGCCCCCTTTAAGGGCAGTTGCCGATGCCGATCGTGCCACTTCCTCTGCTTCACGCGCACTTTCTGCCACCCGTTGAATCGAGTCGGTCATCACCTGCACCGAGTTCAGCGTGACGGCAAGCTCTTCTGCCTGACGGAGTGCATCCGATGACAAGCTGCGGGCAAACATTTCGTTGTCAGTGGAGCCTTTGCTGACCTGCCGTGCAGCGACTTTTACCTGCTGCACAATTTCACGCAGGTTTTGAATGGTCAGGTTAAACGAGTCAGCAACCGCGCCCAGCACGTCGGCAGTCACTTCCGCTTGCACCGTCAAGTCACCACGAGCCGCACCTTCCACATCATCTAGCAGACGGATCACCTGACGCTGGAGGTCTTCCTTAGCCTGCTCTTGCTCTTCTGCCTTGCGCTGTGCTTCGCTGGTGGTGGTGAGAATGACACGCGCCATCTGGTTGAAGCCAGTGGACAAGTGACCAAATTCATCTTCGGTGTAGACCGTTGCACGAGCGTTCAGGTTACCTTGCGAAACCGACGTGAACTGAGCTTGCAGGTCATCCGTAGACTGTCGAATTTTCTTAGCGGTAAATTGCCCCACCGCGAAGGCCGCCATACCGCCAGACAGGCCCCCAACTAGCGCCATTGCCCAACCCGTGCCTTGTAGCCGCGAGATGACAGCACTGGAGAGTTCTTTTTCTTGCGGGGTCGCATTGGCAGACGTGCCCGGAAGGGTGCTGGTGGAGATAAGGTTGACGACCGCGACAGCGACCGCTGAGAAGATGCCTGCTGTAATCGCCGTGTAAAATTGCTTTCGCTCGATCGGAGCATTCTCTAGAAACGCCAGCGCTCCTTGCTCCACGCTGGGAGTGGGTTCCAGCGTCTGCTGATCCCCCTGAGTAAACGTCGGCACCTGATCTGACGTGCTGGAGATGCTGAAGACTTCATCATCCGAAATGGTGGAATGAGTACCGCCATTGCTGAAATCCATCGAATCGAAGTCACGCGTGGTTGGCCTCCCGGCGAAAGCGGCTCCACCAGCTAAGGCCGCACCTCCCACCACAGCGGCTCCACCAGGCATGTCAAAGCCCGTGCCCACCGCAGGACTGGTAAAGCCTGCCGAATTTTCGGAAAGATCAAAATCAGCCAGGTTACCCAGATCGTCAAATTCATCAAACTCATCCAGGAAATCGGCACTGGCCTGCCCGGGGGTTCCAGTTTCGCTGTAAGCCCGATCGCTATACGCACTGTCTACTGGCTCTTGAGTGAAATTGGCCGCTCCGAACGTTTGGTCACCCTCATAAACGCCAGTGTTACCCATGAACAGAGTTTCATCTTCACTAATGCGAGGAGAACTGTGGCGGGCCGAAGGCGGCTCGGTGAAGCGATCGCTCATCAGACTATCGCTTTCCAGGGTGTACGGTGCTTGCTCCAGAGGTGAGACTTCCGGCAAATCGAGAGGCGCAAAGGCATCGTCAAAATCATCCAAGGCCGAGGCAAACTGATCATTCGGATTCGCGCTCGTACCAGCCTCCACTGTTCCATAGTCAAAGGGTTGGATAGCTTCTTCCGGAGACAGTAAGGGTTCTGCTAGAGGCTCCTGTAAAAAGGAGTCTTCTGGGAGAGAAGACAGTTCTGCCGCATCCACTGAGAAGGGGTCAGAGAAAGCGTCGAGGCTGTCTACCAACTCTGAAGGCTCGGAGTTTAGATCAGAGGCTTCTTGCAGATGAGTGCCGTGATCAAACGGGCTAGCAAATGACTCAGAGCCGGAAGGTGCGAAATCGTCGGGCGCTGTAAAGCTTTGCTCGAAAGCATTCACTTCGTCAAACTCGCTGGCGGTTCCATACTCATTCGCCACCGCGCTGAAGTTAGGGTCTCCGTACTCATTCGCCACCGCATTGAAGTTGGGATCAAAGTTGGAGTCAAAATCAAGCGGGTCAGAGCCGAAGGCATTGTCAAATTCGTTGTCTAATCCCAACACATCGCCATTCTGCCAATTGTTTGCCGAGGCATAGTCAGCGTCCGCTGGCGCGAATGCCTCAGGCTCGCTGGCCGCACCAAAGTGTTCTCCACTACCGTCACCAACACTGCCAGACTGGCTGGTGATATAAGCCAAGCCATCGTTGGCGTAGTTGATAAATTCTTGATCGGCAGTCAGCCCCAACACTGACTGGTACTGCTCTCTAGCGACCGCGAACTGCTGTAGCCCATAGCAGTAAACGTGACCGCGCAGCAAGGAGGCGCTGGGGTCTTCAGGGAATTCTTTGACGAGGCGATCGACAATCTCGGCAGCCTCCTCATAGTTGCCCTGCACGTAGGCTTTCTGCGCCTGTTGATATTCCTGTGCGTATTCAGTACCGGATGCCATTTGCCTCCTCCCAGTTGCGTATTGAGTGCTGTAGCTTAGGCAGAGCGGAGGGGTTGCGACGTTCGGAACGGTTGCAACCGACACCGCATTCAATCCGCGTAACGTGTTCCTCAGTTTTACTGCGAGTTCTCATTTTTTTCACGTCAATTTCTCTCCTAAGCTGCCCATCGAGCGGATCGCAGAATCGCAATCTGATCCAGCAGTCGCAGAAATTTATTCGACTGAGCATCTAGAACCCACTCACCCCGCAGGAAGGGAGCGACGCTATCAGGAACATTCGTAGACATCTGCACCTCCTCAATATCCAGCCAATCCATCCCCACGATGCGATCGACCGCCAGCCCTAACATAATGTCCTGATCTTCCACGGCAATGACCTGGACTTCTGGCTTATCAGTGTTCAACGGCGTTGGATCACCGAGAAATTGACCCAAATCCGCGACCCAAACCACACGCCCTCGTACATTAAGCGTACCCAAAAGCAGCGGTGAAACGTTAGGCACAGGTGTGATTCGATCGGGCGATGGCGATAGGACTTCCCGAATTCCCGTGGCAGGCAGCGCGAATTCATTGCCTGAGGTGATATAGAACCGTAAGTGCAGCTCACCTTCAGGGCTTTCTAGCTCTTGAAATTCGGGCGCTTGATCTTGCCCTCTGCCAGTTAAGAAATCTGGATTACCTACCATAGTCCCTTGCTTCAACCCCGTAACAATTGCTTGACCGTTCCCACTAATTCTGTTGGCTGAAATGGTTTGGCGATGTAAGCATCCGCTCCTTGTTTCATGCCCCAGTAGCGATCAAATTCTTCCCCTTTTGACGAGCACATCACCACGGGTACATCCTGAGTCTTTGGATCGGCTTTGAGACGGCGGCACACTTCATACCCATTCATTCGTGGCATCACAATGTCTAACACAACTAAATCAGGGCGATGTCCCTGAATTTGCTCTAGAGCTTCAACGCCATCACCCGCGACGGTTACACTCAAGCCACTCCCCTTTAAGAGATCGGTAATCATCTCTCGTTGAGTCACACTATCTTCTACGACCAAGACTGTACTCATATTCCTTTCCCTGCTTGCCGACTGAACCGTTCACGGGAAGACCCAACGCCACTCACCTTTAGTATTCACCCTAAAACGTGTAATCCATAAAGTATCCCCGATCTGCTGCTAAAGTATCGTCAATCTGTCACTAAATGGATGCGGATGAAGTCGAATCGGCATCAGTCATCTCATTTTTTAACCCATCCTCTCCTGTCTTCGCCAGTGCCCGACTCGCTTGTGGAGGATGGAGTGAGTCACCTTGCGGCATACCAACACCAATATATTTTTCGACTAACATCAAAAGCTCACTTTCACCAAAGGGCTTGGTTAAGTAGTCTGTAGCACCAACCATTTTGGCTTTGACACGATCGATAAATCCATCTTTCCCCGTTAACATGACGATCGGCAGTTGGCGAAAGGCGGTCGATTGCCGCAGCATGGCGCAGATCTCATAGCCATCTAGCTCTGGCATGGCAATATCGCAAAGAATCAAGTCTGGTTTGAGTTGGAAGACGAGACTCAAAGCATCTAAGGGGTTGCCGATCACCGTTGCTTCGTAGCCATGATGTTGCAGAATGTGCTCTACAGTCTCACGGACGGTCACACCATCGTCAATGCAAACCACCCGCAACGGTCTAGGTGACGCAGGCACACTAAACTCCTTGGAACGCACTAGCTTAAAGCCACTAGCCTCGTTTTCGTTGGCAGCAGCATAAATCAGTTGAATCACGCCTTTCTGCACATAAGGATAGATTGCCCGTGCGACAGTCAAACTATCTCGATTGAGATAGCGCGCAATTTGGCGAATGGATGTTTTACCGTCTGCATAGCGATCTAAGGTTGCCAGAGTGCGCTTAGAAAGGGCTTCCTGAAGGGTGCTAACGTCTGCGATCGCGGGGCATTGGTCAGGGGACTGAATGTGCGGATGAAACTGTTTCCATTCCTGCACCTGCGTCATGATCTTTGCCAACTGCGGCGTGATTTCTAGCGTCGTTAGCTGCGGTGACAAAGCTGGTCCCAGTTCAAAAATAAACGACCCTTGATGCAAGCTCAGCAGGTCAAACAGCGTTTCATGCACCATGTTCTGAATGATGTTGCGCCCTTGAGCGGGGGTCAGCGTATGCTTTTCAAGCAGTGCCCACAAGTAGCCATACTCCAACGCATTTGTATTAGCAGACGGCACTACCAGGTTGTTGAGCGTTGCCTCTGCTTTGTAACGGCGCAGGTAATCTGACAGCCGCGACAGGCTGGTCGAGCGATCGGTCGCATAGACAATCTGCCCATTGAGAAAAAAGACAAACCAATATTGTTCTGCCAGGGCTTTGGACGTGCGGACATCCTGCACATACACGACACCAGGGTTTCCCATTCCACTCGGCTGCGACGGGTAGGCTTCGACAAAAAGTTCACCCGTCCGCTGCCCCAACTCAATGAGTTGCAGAATGCTGCGAATGTCAATTTCATTCAACTTACCCTGCATGAAACTCCAGCCTTCTCCTCAAACGCTTGAAAACCCGTCTCGCTTCAGGCATCTTCTATAAAGCAGTGGTTGCTTGGCAAAGAATTTCTGATGTGCCAGCCTTTTCTGATGTGCCAGTATGCGCTGGCTGATACAACTTTTATACTCCCCCTGACACGTTTATCAATAGAATCTCTCAGTTTATTCTGTGGTTGAAATCTCTTCCTGCACGATCGCGCTTAAAGGTTTAGGGCAGCCTCTCGTGGCGGCGTAGGTTTCCTACACAATGGTACAAAAGCAACCTGGCTTGACAACCACGCCGCACGCATGCGAATCGCTTTACATTTCTTTACGTCATTGCTTACAGCAGTGCTAGATTAGAATCCAGCAAATGCCAAACCGATTGAAGTGTCTCAGCCAGCGTGGTCTGAGCGCGGACGCGATCAGCATCAGGTAAGAAGCCGCGATCGAACCAGCTTTAGCTCTCTGATTAAGTCTCTGCTTAGGGCTTAACTCAGTATGTTGTCGCTGGCTGACATTGACAGCGCGCTGCCGTTGCCAGGTTCTATCACACTCGGTTTAATTTTGTTAAGGGGTGCGATCGATGTTCAATTTGGGCAAGTTTTAAAGAAGGTTAGCAGACTGAACCAGGAGTCTGGCTTAGAATAGCAGGGTGAATGTGGGCGTTCTGCCTGAAGCGCAGTGCTATTCTCGATGTGCGTTCTGTTGCTCAATTCTATGCTTACATTCAGGGGGTTCTTAGCGACTCTAGCGTGAGCTTTGGAAGATGACGACCTGCCAGCAGCGTTTGCAGCACAGGCGGACATCATGACTTCAACCAGGTTAGGCGCAGTAACCCGCAGAGGCAGGCGAACAGGTTCAGTAACGGTAGTGTTTGGTTGAGCGTTAAGTGTCTTGATATGGAACTATAAATTGATACCGCTCGTCAGAGTGCTTCCCGTAGTTGCGGAATGAAGTAGCACCCGAATCAAGCGCTGGAGTGGTTGCGGCAGTCAAAATACGAAGCTGTCAAGACGCTGACGTTAAGGCGTCGATAAAACGGTAACTAAACAGGTGTGTACGATCGCAATTTGCCGCAAGGATTGTCTTGCTGGGGTTGTCTCACTACACTAGGTCTAACGAGTTTTGAACAGACCGTTAATTGAAGACCGTAAACGCGATCAAGCTTAGGCACAGACACAGAAGAGGATTATCAGCGTGCTGTATCTCGCAGAAGTACAAAAGAAAAGTGGTGGCTTGCTGGGCGGTGGCAAAGCAGAGCTAAAGCTGCTCGCCTGCCAGCGATCTGAACAAAGCTGGAGCGCTGTGCCTGGTGAAGAAATTGTTGGCTGCGAAGAAGCAAACAACTACAATGGCGGCGCGCTGGTACTGGTCGATCTAACAGCAAACAAGCAAGTGCAACGCGTCCAGGAAGCAGGGCGACAGTTGGTTAGCATTCTGCAAAACTTTTCACGACTGCAAGAAAAGTTTAAAACGCAAGAAGAAGAAATTGAGCAGTGGAAGCAATCGCTGACCTACCAGAGTCAGGAACTGAACCGTCGGGAAATGGAGATGGAAGCCCGGCGCGAACAGCTCCAGCAGATGGAAGATGACTTTGAGCAGCTAGAGCAGCAGCGCCAGGAAGTAGAAACGCTGCGGGATGAGTTTACTCAACAGCGAGACGAGTTTGAACGCAATCGGCAAGAACTCGAAGGGGCGTGGGATCATCTACGCGGCGAAATGCGTCGGCTAGAAGAACGGCAGGCAGAATTTCAGCAAACCGCCTTTCTGGATGACGAACAGGCACGCACGATCCATGAGTTGTTGAACCGTTTAGCCGGTGCCGTACCACCCACCGACGCCGTGCGAGAGCAGTTGAACGCCTCATTAGACATTCTCGCTCAGCAACAAAATACTCTGAACCAGCAGTGGCAGAACTTAGAGCAGCAACGTTCTACCGCTCAAGAGCTACAGGGAGATGCCGATCGCCAGACGCAAGAGATCGAACAACGCTGGCAAGACTGGAACCAAGCGCAAGAATCTTTGGAGCAAGGACGCGCAGAACTTAAGGTGCAGCAAACATCGCTAAACGTGCGGCAGGAGTACGCCCGCATGCTGGGTGTGCAGATTCAAAACCAGGAGGATTTGCACCAGCAGCTTTATGGGCTTGCAGACAGTTCCGATAAAGTCAACGTTGGTCAAAAGGTCGATGTTGAGGCGTTGGAGAAGCTCTCGATCGACGACCTGCAAAAGCTGGTTAGCGATCTGGAGCGTGATTTGCAAAAACTGTCGCAGTTTGTCGAAAGCCAGGAAGAGGAATTGCGCTATAAGCAGCAAGAAATCGATGAATTACAGGCAAAAATTCAGGCTGCCAACGAGTACGATCGCCTCAACCTGGAAAACGAACTGGCTGACGAACGTGACGGCTACCAGATGCTGAACGAAACCCTGGTAGGTCAGCGACGTAACCTGCGAGAACGCGAAGGACTACTGAGCCAGCACCGTAACGTTCTGTTGCGCCGTCAGGGTAATGCCGATGCCAGCCCGCCGGAAAACGACATCGATCTAGGGCCGATCTTAAGCCAGATTGAAGCCCAACGACAGCAGCAAGCCGACGAATTGCAAAAGCTGGAAAGCCAGATTGAGCAAATGCGCGGCGCGATCGACCAGGCGCAAGGCATGGTCAACAACCAGGCCGCAGAGCAGGAAAACAAGCGCAACGAACTGAAGCAGCTAGAGCAAACCCTGCTCGATCGTCGCTCTGCTGCCGCTGAAACCTGGGGACGCGTCAACCTCTACCAGGAACTACTCCAGCCGATTCAAGATAATGTAGACGGCTTGCGTCAACGCTTGGAAGGCATTGCAGGCTCAATGGCTCAATTTCAGGAAACAGGAGACTCACAAGGCCAAGCGATCGCCGAAATGCGCCAAATTCTCGCCAACCTCACCAGCACCCCAGAACTCGCTGCGTCCTAATGACATTTATAGTTGGGTTAGTGCGCGATCGCGTGAGGGTGAACCAAAAGCATTGCTCGAAGCGGTAAAGCAGAGTTGCTAGAGTAAAGATCGTAGCTAATGATGCGAGTAGCGATCACAGGGTCAGGACTTACGCAAATTCTTGCAAAACTGCCCCTCAGCCCCCAACTTTGGGAGAGCAAGCACTTAAAGTCCCCCCGAATTGGGGAATTTAGGGGGCAACTGCGTAAGTCCTGTATGTATAGGAATGTCGCTTTCGGCAATCGTGGTGAATAAGGCTGTTACAGGTTGTCTTTATCTTAGGGATTGGCACTATCTTCATTGCCAGCACCACTTGACGGCAACAGAAACATATCAATCCGTTTCAATTAATCATTCTTTTGAGAGATCACAGTCTGTAACATACGATAGACCGCATGTGTCAATCATTTCGTCTAGGGTTTAGAGCGAAGAAAGCAAAAACGCTCAGAGGAAAAACCCAATGAGAATGAGAAGCTCTATGAAGCTGAATATTTTCCCAACCACTGTAGCAGTGGCATTACTGAGTACGATCGCGGTTTTACCAGAGGTTGTACAAGCCCAGTCTGCCGCTCCGTTTCAAGTTGCTCAACAGACTGGCACCCCGCAGATCGATGATTTTTCGGTTAATTCGGTTAAGCAACTATCGCCGGGAACTGAGCTTGTGTTTACATTACAAGGCACACCAAATGCCAAAGCAACCTTGACGATCGGTAGCACGGTGAGAAATCTACCGATGCAAGAGGTTCAGCCAGGTATCTACGAAGGACGCTACACGATTCGCAGTCAGGATAGCCTCTCTAACAGCACGACTGTGCGAGCAAATTTAGCGATGGATAGTCGTGTTAGCAGTATTCGCTTACAACAACCTCTGGTCTCAACCACTGCAACAAACCCAACATCGGGTAGCAGTACCGGTCAAACGGTGGCGATTGAGAGTTTTACAGCCCAACCTGTGCAACAGCTTGACCCAGGCACGGAGTTGACTTTTACGTTGGTGGGCACTCCTAGTGCCAAAGCGACGTTCTCGATTGAAGGCGTAACGAACAATCAAGCCTTAAACGAAGTTTCTCCTGGCACCTATCAGGGCAGATACGTGATTCGTCGTCAAGATGTCTTCCCGACTTCCAATGCAAGTGTTACGGCTAGGTTACAATTGGGTCAAGAATCAGTGCGTGCCAAGCTTGACTCAACGTTGACAGCTAATAATGGCAGCGATACGAGTACAAGCCAACTACCACTGGAGATCATTAGCCCGCAAAATAACAGTCGAGTGCAGGGTTCTGTGGAACTAAAAGGACGCAGCGCCCCAGGTGCAACGGTCAATGTGAGTGTCCAAGCGGTAACATCCGTAGTAGGGATAGTGGGCTTAAATCGCAGCATTTTCAATCAAGACGTACAGACAGATGCTCAAGGAAACTTTAGCGTTTCCTTTAAGCCAACCCTTGCTGTGCCAGGAACCCAGTATGAAGTCAGCTTGAAAGCAAGTAAAGGTGCTCAAACTAATGAAGGACGCTTGGTGTTAAAACAGCAGTAGGTTCGGTATTTATAGCAGAGTGCCGTAGTAATCGGCATAAAAGCTCCATTCAAGAGCGATCGACTGACTTAATCGATCGCTCTTGAATGGAGGGCAAATCAGAAATTATTTCTGACCTGAAATTGACTGTTTTTTCTCTAGCGTTTCAAAAATTTCGTTACCAAAGTGACGGAGCGATCGCACTACTATCGGTGTCTCGGTTCCAGGTATTTGAGGCTTTGTGTTGATCCTTCAATTGCGCCGCTTCAGTTAGCATTTGTTCTGCTTCTGCTTCCAGCATGGCAGCACGATCAGCGTTGCTACCGTCTGGGATGCCCGTAATTTCTACCGTTTTCGCTAAAGCTTCAGGACAGTGATTAGCCTCGTCGATGGAGTCATGCTGATGCTCACAAAGCGGATGTAGCTCACCTTCATCATCTGAGTTAGCGACTTTTCGATATTTATCAATACCATGACCATGTTCATCAGTAATTTCTAAAACCTGCACATTCCAAGCCATCTTAAATCTCTCGCTTTGTATCCTCCACAATCATCCCATTCGGCAGCTCATTTTGCGCGATCGCATCGGCTGAAGTAATGCCAATTTGAATTGAAAATGCGACACATCCTGTAGGGGCAAGGCAATGCCTTGCCCCTACCCACTGATTGATCTGTAGCCGTCATTCTTTAAATCGGTAAACTTGTCAGCACAAAGCAGGAACGACTGCGGTGATTGACTCAGCCTATGGACGGGTGAACGTTTCCCCCTGTGGCAGAGGTACAACCACGTCAACTAAATATCATTGAGTGAAGGTTAGGGCATCAGAGGTAGACAATGTTAACGCCATATATTACCAAGGTCATCGACGTTAATCGAAAGGCAGGCAAGATTGCCCTTGCTTTGGCAGATGAGTCTGGCAATGCTGTCCATGTGGAAACCGTACCAAGCTTGCTCAGCCTTCAATTGACCTACTTACTCGTGCGGCACAAGCGCACGGATGTGCCTAAGTGGTCATCGAAGCTCGAGCATCGCTTGCAGCGAGAGTTTCGTCGGCTGGCTGATCAAGGTAAAGGGAGAAGCGCGATCGCGGCTTGAAGCTCAGATGCTAAGCGCCAACCTGGAAGGTGTAGCTGACTAAAAGCCCTACTGACGCAAGCATCATTACTGTCAAAGTGAGCACCATGCCAGCAACGCGCGGTAACTGATGGTTTCTCTCACTTGACTGACACCGAAAGCGTGTAGGATGCGCCCTAGGAGCAGGGCACTGCAAAGCTCATGCATTCACATGCCTGTCTCCACGCGACTTTCTAAGAGGTAGAGCAGTATGAGTGAGAGCGGTACGTATTCAGCAAAGTTTGCTGAATACGTACCGCTCTTGCCAGTGTAGGCTGATCATCATCTCCAATCACTACTTTCAAATGCCTCCCAAGCAAGACGATACGAAAGCTAAGCGCGACCAAACATCAAACCAAAGATCGCTGCATAGAGCAAGGTTGTTAGCATTAGTCTGTCAAGGTGTGTGACTATGCCTCAATCACTAGAGCCTCTTCCTACTTATTAACTCGGCAATGTTTGTCCCTACATCGTTTGGCATTCTGCTCTGATTGTGTAGGGTGCTGTTAGATCTTTTACTGCCGGGTTGATAGCTGGATGAGGAAGAAAAAAGTGGAGGTTGTTCGACTTCAAATCACCCGCAGTAGCAGGAGGATTATAACAATGACGAGAATTGTACCAAGCCCTCCACTAGGATAATAGCCCCAACTGCGGCTGTGAGGGAAGATTGGTAGAACGCCTAAAAGAGCGAGTACCAGAATAATGATTAATATTGTCCCTAAAGACATAATGCCCTCTCAGTTTTCTTTGTTAACAGGAGTCTAATCAGAAGTGGGTGACCTTTGCTCATAAAATATATAGTACGGTCAGAAGCAGCATGACAGATTGATTTATTACAGCTTGTCATATACAGCAATTTAGCAATCGATCGCTACCAGTTGCATCCGACCATGACCAACCACTTGATCGTTTAGACCGTGTAGAAGAGATGCCTTGCAAAACACATCACGGCTGGTGTAATTCCTTGTATTTGGAGATTAAAGTCTCGTAGTCAACAATGATCGCTTCAAACTCTAGAGCGAGAGAAGCATTCAACGCCATTTGCTTTTCGTCATAGTCCCCTCGACAGGTTAAGCCCTTGCACTCTTCCAAAAGAGCATCAAGTTTTTGGCTGTACTTATTACTGCTGGCTTCAAGTGCCTGTAGAAAGTCGCCCATATTGGTTTAAGCGTCGATCCGATCGATTAGTCACTCTACTACTTTAGTTTCTGGTATCGACCACCGCATCAACCAATAGTTATTTACTTGGCAGTATCCCTTGCATCAACCCTCTAACACTGTGGGTCAAATGGGGGCGGACTGTAAAGCCATTGGCTACACCTACGCTGGTTCCAAGCTGACTTGGAACAGTCTCGTTCGTCTCACCGCCACAACAATCTGGCCTAAGCTTTTAGGCAGCTTCTCCGCTCAAGACGACGTTTTTCTTTCTGTTCCTAAGCCCGTGACGAGGATTGAACTCGTGACCTCACCCTTACCAAGGGTGTGCTCTACCACTGAGCCACACGGGCAACCTTTAGTTTTGAGTTGCGAGTTTTGAATGTTGAGTTAAAGCTACGTGCTTTGTTAACTCAAAACTGAGAACTCAAAGCCCAAAACTTTGTTCGTGGATGGGCCGAGCTGGATTTGAACCAGCGTAGGCATAGCCAGCGGATTTACAGTCCGCCCCCATTAACCACTCGGGCATCGACCCACTTCTCCCATGGCTATAGATCCTAACATAACAGGACGGCCACATTCACTCTTAATTAAATTTTAGCGATGACCAAAGCGATGCGTGTGCTGAACGACGAGGATTCGTTGGGTTTTGCAAAACTTTGTGTCAATCCTGGAAAGAGAGAACAGCATGCTTTTCACGCATGATTTAAGACTGCTAGATAAGGAATCTGTGCGAATGGACAAACCTTCACTATAATCAACGCCATTGCCTGTTCTTTGTGCCGTTTTTGCTTCGACTGTCGTCACGTTTTTCCCGCACATGACCTTCATTTCCATCGCCTACGGACTGTTTCTGCTGAGTGTGATTGGCATTTACTGGTCGGTGCAGCAGCAGTGGCTCCGCATGTGGGCCTTGCTAGCCGCCAGCATTGTGTTCTACTCATCGTTTCAGGTGCAGTACATTCCACTGCTGCTGGCTGGGACATGGGTAACATTTCAACTGGGACAGGCGATCGCCGTTCCGCCTGACTGGCGCAATGACGACTGGCAGTTTGCCCAGCAAGATTGGCAGCGGCAACGCTTTCGATTGCTCTGGTTGGGCATTGCAGTCAATGTGCTGCTGCTGCTGGGCTTTAAGTACGTTCCTTTTGTGCTGTCTACGATAGGAGCGCTAGCTGGCAACACAGCACTGCAAGCCAATGCAACGTGGACGCGATCGAATCTCATCGCGCCTTTAGGATTGAGCTTTTTTTGCTTTGAGTGCATTGCGTATCTGGTGGATGTTTACCGTGGGGCACCCGCAGCCCATCAGTTTCTTAACTTCTCTGCGTACAAGTTGTTTTTTGCCAAGCTGATTAGCGGCCCGATCACTCGCTACCATCCGCTGGCAGCACAGGTGCAAACACAGACCTTTCCGACAGTCGATCGCTGGGTCGAAGGGGTGTGGCTCATTGCCTGTGGCGCAGTCAAAAAAGGGTTGCTGGCAGATAACCTCGGCGTTTTGGTTGACCTTAGCTTTCAAAACCTCCAGCGGGCAGGCAGTGCCGATCTGTGGCTGGCGACGATCGCGTATGGGCTACAGCTTTACCTCGATTTCAGCGGCTACGTGGATATGGCACGAGGAAGCGCCATACTGCTGGGCTTTGACCTACCGCAGAATTTTGATTTTCCCTACTTCAGCACCAGCATTGCAGACTTTTGGCGACGCTGGCACATGACGCTGGGTGACTGGTTACGCAATTATCTGTACTTTCCGTTAGGTGGCTCACGGCAGGGCTTACTGCGTACCTGCTTGAACTTGCTGATTATCATGACGATCGCGGGCATCTGGCATGGGGCAGCCTGGGGCTTCATTGTCTGGGGTGTGCTACACGGCATAGCGCTGGTTGTGCATCGGTTGACTGAGGCGCTCTCAAAGCAGGTTTCCTGGCTGGAAGGGGCATGGCAAAGTCTACCAGGTGTCGTACTCGCATGGGCTTTGACTCAAAGCATGGTGTTCACGACCTGGATTTTCTTTCGCCTGCCGGATGTCAAAGAATCCTGGTTGGTGGTGCAGCGTTTATGGGGGCATACTGCCGATGCTCAGTTTGCCCAAAAGGTTTATTTAGAAGCGATCGGTCTGGGGCTACTGCAAATCGCGCTGTTGCTTTGGGTGCTGATGGTCTGTATGGGTGCAGCCTATGTGTTCGATCGTGCTCTCAAGCTCCAACTCAATTGGCATGTCAAGCTGATGCTGGTGCCGCTCTGCCTGTTTGCTGTTTGGATTTTGGCACCCAAGGGGTCGCTACCTTACATTTACTTTGACTTTTAGAGGATGTTTGAGATGTTGCGATCGTCTCGCATAGGGGCGTGCGGTCAACAATCCTCGTAGACCACGAAAACTCGTAAACTGTAGCTTGCTTCTCGTTTTTAAGGCATTTTCCTAAGCAGCTTGAGCAGAGCAGTGCGATCGTCCAACGCTCAAACTCATCCAATGGGCAGAGCCGATACGTTTCTTTACAAAACAGCCATTACACCAGGTCTACAGCTTAGGAAGAACGCTCTGCAAACAACAGCAACAAGCCGCTATAACCAAATCGAAAGATTGGTAGACGGTATGATTGCCGTTACACGTCTGTTTCGGAAGCACTGCACACTTGCCAGCAGGCTTCTAGCCACGGTATCAGAGCGTGTCGGGATAGGGTTGCATGCTGTGCGACACTCCAGACCTGAATGGCTTTTGTAGCACTTGTAACCTGCACTCTTAAGGGCTGATACCCGCTACACCAACAGGCAATCTCCAACTCTTGCAACCGATGATAAACCTGCCAACGATCCTGGCACTGAATCTGAATGATTTCATTTACTTGAGAATTTAGATTGTTTAAATCCATGTTAATCATTCCACAAAATTGTTTGTTGTACCTTATTAAAACTAATTCCTGATTAGCTTAAACAAGCATAGGAAGCTCAGAAGGGTTTGCACAATGCAGTCATGATTTCAACCTTTAGAACAACTCGTTCGTGGCTGTATTAAAACAATCAATAGGCATCCAGGCTAAACGCAACGTTACCTTTTTCGCTGAATTTTTTTATGGGTTGTAGCGGTTTGAGATGAGCCACGCTTGAGCCGGAATCTGAATTTTCTTCAGCTTCAGTGGCTTCCGGTAAAACAGCACTTGCTTGTCTAAGCCAGTTGATAACGGTGTTATGACTAATGCCAGTAGCACGTTCGATCGCACGAAGCCCTATGCCAGACGCATACATATGCAGACAAATCTGTCTAGCATCTTCGGAGTAGCCCCTAGAGCTGTAGAACTCTACAAACTGGCGGCTACACTGCTTGCAGATGTAATTTTGCTTGCCGTGGTGATGTCCGTTTTTATTAATTTTGGTTGAATTGCAGCGAGGACATTTCATACATTCACTGTGCAGCGCTATTGGATCAAAAGAATTACATACAGGGTTTAAGTTAAACCAGATGATAAAAACTCTCAGTTCTTGTTAGAAAGTAACCAAAAGGTGAATAAGGAACTTTAAAAAATCTGATACGCTTTATGAGTGTTGAATCTGATGATTATGTCTGTCATAGCGTCAGGTGACGAATAGTAGATTTGAGTTGCCGTCAGGGTATTAGCCATTTAAGGAGGACATGATGTCTGAAGTTCAAACATTGATTCGCTCATTCGGTCAGGTTGCAGACAACCCTATCTTGCTGGAGCGATCGACGACTGAGCCAGTTTGCGAAGGCTTGAACATCCTTCTGGCAAGCTTTCAGGCTCTGTATTTGCAGTACCAAAAGCACCATTTTGTTGTTGAGGGCGCAGAATTTTATTCGCTGCACGAATTCTTTAGCGAAAGTTATGAAGCGGTTCAAGAGCATGTCCATGAAATTGGTGAACGGTTAGATGGGTTGGGAGGGGTGCCCGCCGCTAGCTTTACAAAGCTGGCAGAGCTGAGTTGCGTGACACCCGAAGCCGATGGTATTTACCGCTGTCGTCAGATGCTAGAGAATGACTTGGCGGCAGAGCAAGCCATTATTGGTGTGCTTCGTCGTCAGGCGGCACAGGCAGAAAGCCTGGGCGATCGGGCCACTCGCTATCTGTATGAGCAGATCTTGCTCAAAACTGAGGAGCGAGCCTACCACATCGGTCACTTCCTGGCGCATGACACACTGGTAGTGTTGAATTAGTTCATTCAGGTGCAATCAACCATCGTTGCCTCCAGCTCTTCGATCGATGTAATGGGTTAAAGCAGGTCGCTGCTTTAGGGTGCAGGGGTTGAAGGGGCTGTTTCTACAGGTGCCACTTCGGGTGCTGCTGGAGCAGGCGCGGGTGCAGGAGGAGCCGCTTCCACAGGTGCGGGTTCCGGTGCCGCTGGAGTAGGGACGGCTTCGGGTTGGGGGGCGATGGGTTCAACCGGAGAAGCCTGTACCGGGGACGGAACTGCAGACGGTGTCGCAGGTGGTTTTGCGGGTGTTTCTACAGCCGTGGTTGGTTGTTGACGCTGACGTTCCTGAGCTTCCCGCCGCTGCCGCTCCTGCTCTGCGACTTGCTGACGTTCAGACTCCTGTCTGCGACGCTCCTCGTTTTGGCGCTGCCGACTGGAGCCCTCTTGCTCATACTCGACTCGCACCCGTTTTTTAAGGCCGCCTTCGGGAATCGTTTTGGGGTCGAATCGCCATTTGCTCATGGTTTCCAGCGTTTCGCGATCGGTCTCAGGATTACCACTGGATTTTCGCAGTCGTACTTCTACACTGCCGTCGGGTCGAACGGTCATATCCACACGGGGGCTACCTTCCGATCCCCGATATTTTGGTTTGGGGCAGCTTAAGCAGGCAGGTTGATTTGGAGCCGGAATGGGCGGCGCTGTCGTGCGGGTTGCAGTGCTGCCGGGTGTACCACCAGGTGTGCCACCCGGCGTACCTTTAGCATCGCCATCGGGTCGGCCTAAGGGATCAAAGCCAGTGGGTCGGCTGGCATTGCCAAACCCAGACCCGGTGCCGAAGGGGCTAAAAATGGGGCCGCCGCCAACCCTTAGCCCACTGTCCTCACCCGTTTTGCTGGTCATGGGGTTCACCGCTTCCGAGGAGCGAGAGGGCGGTAGATTGCTGGGAGCATCTTCACCCGTCGCTTGTGGAGCCTGACTATCGGGTGCTAGCGGTGGGGGTGGCGCAAACGCAACTTCAGAGGCAACTTCGGGTGGGGGCGGTTCTACCTTCTGCTCGATCGCCTGCTCTTCAGGTTTTTCTGGCTCGATCGGCGTTTCGGGCTCTGCCACGACTTCGATCGTGTCTTCTTCGGCTTCGGGTAGGCTGTTCCAAAAAGCAGTGGGTGTCGCTGCCATTGCGATCGTGTGGAAAGCCGCCGATCCTAAAAAGCTCCAGAGCAGAAAGGTGTTGATTGCCTTTCCTTCTTTTGTGCGTTGGGCAGTGGTTAAGTCTGAGGCATGCATAATCACTTCCGTTGGGTGGCAATGGCTAGTTTTGCTCCTGGCACCTGGCGCAGTTGATCCATCACTTCGATGACATGGTTGTGCGTCACAGAGCCATCTGCGTTGAGCACTACAACCAGTTCTTGACCAGGGCTGAGTTGCGTTTTAATGGTGTTTGCCAGGTTATCAACTTGAATGGGTGCTTTGTTTAGGAAAACGTTTCCTGCTGGATCAATGCTGACCGTCGATCGACTGGCTGCTTGTGGTTTGGCAGTGGTAGCTTTCGGCAGATTGACTGGGAGTCCTTCAGAGCGCACTAGAAACAGCGTCGAGAGGATGAAAAAGGTCAGCAGCGCAAACAGCACGTCGATGAGAGGCACGACGTTAATTTCTGTAGGGCGCTCCATTTCTTCAGCCAGTTGCCTACGCATAGGATGGCTCCACGCCCCTGTGAGCACGACGGTGGAGCAACTCTAGCTGCACACTATATTCTTCAATTAAGCCAAGTTGACGCTGATAAAAGGCTCGAAACGTGTTGGCAAGTAACAGAGCAATGACGGCCACGACCAGGCCAGTTGCCGTTGCAATCAGGGCTTCACTGATGCCAGCGGTGACACCTAACGTCTTTGTGCCACCAATTTCGCCTAAGTTAAGTGAACTAAAAGAACGAATCAAACCCATGATGGTGCCCAGCAATCCGAGCAACGGCGCAAGGCCCACAACCGTTTCAAAAATGGGCGCAAATCGTTTTAGGAGAGGCAATTCTGCCTGAATCGCACCGTCTAACGCCAAGCGAAATTCTTCAGGGTTGGCCTCTTTGAGCGAAAGCGCTTCTAAGAAAATGCGGGCAGCGGGAAGATCAAGATTGCGTTTGAGTTTTTCGATCGCCAGCTCATTGTCATACGCATAAAGCTTCAGCACCTCCTGAATGACTTTATGCTGACGACGTTTGACGCGATACCAGAAAACAAAGCGCTCGACTGCCAGAGCAAGGACAGCGATCGAAAACCCAATCAGCGGCAGCATGATGATGCCGCCCGCTGCAAATAGTTCGTTAAGTCTCTGCATGAACTCCTCTACGAAGGGTAAACAGTAGCCAGCACTCACGGCTCATGGCTCGCGACTGAGAAAGTCTTTCAAGTGAACTATAGAACTTAATGAGAAGATATATCAAGTAGAAAAGCAAATTAATTTTACCCTTTGCGATCAAGGTGATCGATCTCTCCTAGCAAAACTAGCTTTATCAACTAACCAGCGATCGACAGAATTCTCAAGTATTCAAGACAAGCAACCATGAAAAATTATTACTGCTCAACGATATTTCTCAACTCTAAAACCTCTAAAATGACTTACGTGCAAGGATCACATCGTTTTATAAATGAGTTGCATCAAACAGTTTTCTAATAATGGAAGGCTTGACTTTGGGCACCAGGCATCATAACTTCTTGATCATTACTAGAACTTATTCGCAATAAGCTAAACCAGCAGTTCTATCCTGTTGGAAAAGTGCAGCTACCTGTCCACCGAGGATAGGCAATTTCTGTTGCAAATAGTTTCATTCACCTGTGAGGAAGTATTGTGAGTCAGTTGCGTTTAGGGCCAAAGGTGGCGAATGACTTCGTCACACGAAGCACGATCGCGTCTCTACTATCAGTCGGTCAGTCAGTCGGCATTGCCCATGCGGCAGGCGAAGCGAGGGAGCCTCAAGTTGAAAAACCAGCGGCACTGGAAACTCGGTGGCAGGAAACAGGGCTACGTGTAAAAGATTTGCATCGCCCTGCTATGACCCTTAAAGAGTGGATGGCTCAGGTAGAGGCCGCCACTGCGCAGGTGACACGAGTACAGCTCGATCGCACAGAGATAGGGTTGGAAATTGTCCTGGATACTCAAGACGGCAAACCGCTGCAAATTGATGCCACACAGTTTAAAAGCGAAGGCAATAGTCTGATTGCAGGTATTCCTAATGCGGTGATGGCATTGCCACAGGCGCGAGAATTTAGTGTAGATAATCCAACGGCAGACATTGCTAACATTCGCGTCACTCAAACCGATGCTGCAACGATTCAAGTGCGGGTGACGGGCAACAATACCTTATTAACCTCAGACGTAACCTTGAAAACCGGAGGATTGGCATACAGCCTCAACCCGGAAGGGAAAACCCCGGAAGAAGAACTGGTGGTGACGGGCGAAGAAGAGCGGGGCTACCGCGTGCCCAACGCTAACTACATTCAAGCGCTGACGGGCAATGAGGGCGGTATTGAACCCGGTGAACCGTTGACTCTGATTGGTTCAATTTCGGTGCAGTTTTAAATCCATTTTGTGAAGCTTCAACCAAACTCACACTGGCAACCAGAATTTTATCGCTGCCTTGAGGTGAACCGCTTGCAATGAATATCTTGTTTTTTGCAAAGTCTATCAATCAGGAGATGATTATGAAAAAAATGCTGTTCGGTACGGTGTTGATAGTGAGCGGCACGATCGCGATTGCCTGCCAACCATCCTCCAATCCACCCACTGCAAACGTGCCTGTTTCTGGCGAGTCAGCCGCCACAATCGCTGCGAAGACGACTGCCAGTTCTCCAGAGAGTAGTTTTGATGAGTCACTGTACCTCTTTGCCAACCCTGATGTCAAAAAACTGATCAAACAGGGCAAATATAAATCGGGGCTAGAACATTACGAGAAAGTTGGACAAACGGCTAAGAAAGCGGATGGAGAAGACTATGAGAGCTTCTTCACAGGCACAGATGGAAGCGATACCATTCAAGGCTTTGGTAAAGGCAAGCACGCCCACTTTGCAGGTATTGGCTTTGAAATTGCCTCTAAAAAGAATGATCCGCTGCCATTGCGTCCCAAAAGTCTGGGTAAGGGCGAAGTGGATGTTTTAGTAGGTACCCAGGACGGTGGCAATGAATTTCTTTTGGGTAGCTTTGTGACGTCTGTAAACCCCAAAGCCGAGCCATTCTATATCGGCAATGGCGATGCCGATTATGCTCGCATTCAAAACTTCACCCCAACCAAAGATCTGGTGATGCTGGCGGGGGAACCGAAGCAATATACATTTAAGCCCGTTGCGGGAAACTTGCATATTGCAACGGTAAAAGGCGATTTGGTCGCGATCGTGGAGGGTATTGAAACGCTCACTGTGGGTGATGTCGTTAAACAGTACGGCATCTTCACAATGAAATAGGGTGAGTTGCAATCATTGAAGCACTGTCATTGAAGCAATCTATCCTTAATGACAATGCCAGAAATCATGCCATTCAGCCCACTCAACGATCGTCAGGTGCAGTCTGTTCTAGATCGATTACACGTGAAGTCGATCGCCAGTTTGGCTCACTGCTGCACTATTGACCCAAGTACTAATCAGGAGCCGTTTTTATGAGTGCGAACCGTATCCGTAAATGGGTATTGATGTTACATGGTGCGATCGGCATTGGGATGGGACTATTGCTGGTCGTGATTAGCCTGTCTGGGGCTGGCATTGTCTTTCAAGAAGAGCTAGATCATGGGCTGAACCGATCGCTCTGGCACGTCATCCCCCAGGCTGAACCAGTGTCACTGGATGACATGATGACCTCTGTGCAAAGCGCTCATCCTACTTTAACTGTGAGCTACATTCAAGCGCCCAAAACGGTTGAAGAAAGCTATGTTTTCAATCAGACGACGCAAGACGATCGACGCTTACAAACCTTTGTTAATCCCTATACTGGGCAGGTTTTGGGGTCTCGTATTTGGGAATATTCTTGCATTGGCTTTCTCTATACGCTGCACCACGATTTATTTGCGGGCAAGGTTGGTCAAATAATTGTGGGTGTGGTCGGTGGCTTATTGCTGCTGATGTCAATCACTGGCGTACTGCTGTGGACGGGTTGGCGCAAGCTGGCAGCAGGGTTCAAAATTCGGTGGCATGCGCCGCTGCCGCTCTTGAGTTACGACCTGCACCAGGTTAGCGGCATTATCTCTAATCTCTTTTTAACCATTACTGCTGTTACAGGTGTGGTGATTGTCATCCTTCACCTTTTGCCAATGTTCAACCAAGCGCCGGAAGCGAAGCTTGCCCTTAATACGCCAACTGTTGCACTCAGCACGCTGCTGCAAAAAGCCGATGCTGCCATTCCAGACGGTAAAACGACCTTTATTGAATTACCCGAAACCGGTCCGCAAAAAATGGCGGTCCGCAAAAAATTACCCAATCAAACAACAGGACGGTTTGATCTCAGTGTGGTGGAACTCGATCGCGTGAGTGGCAGCGTTTTACAGGCAACCAAAGTGGAAAAAGCGGAAGGATTGTTCAAGTTTATTGTGACGATCGCCGATCTCCACTTCGGCACCTTTGGTGGACTTCCCACTCGCATTTTATATGTCTTTGTTGGCATCATGCCCGCCGTACTTTTCATCACAGGATTGGTAAATTGGCGACGCAGACAGATGCTTGGAACCCGACGAGATGCTGCGTTGCAATTGGCGCAAGAAACCCAGGCAAACAAGTCTATCTAGCACCACTCATTTGATTAATCGTATTAAAGGATTCATTGTGCAACCATCTCAACTGATTCATTCCCTGTGTTTATTGAGTATCCTTTCTCTACTGGGAACTCAAGCCGCGCAGTCAAACGAAGCTTCAACCCTGGTTCAACCTGAAGCAAAGCTGATACAACTGGGTGACGTGAAACGGCCTGCCAAAACCGTTAAAGACTGGTTGGCACAGGTGGAAGCTGCTACGGTAACGGTAACAGGGGTAACGCTCGAACGTACCGAAGTAGGCTTAGACATTATCCTGCAAACTGCCGATGGCAAGCCGTTGCAGGTGGATGCTACAAAATTTAGAACAGAAGGCAACAGTCTGATTGCAGACATTCCCAATGCAGTCCTGGCACTCCCGAATACTCAGACATTCAGTGCTGATAATCCAACCGGGGACATTGCCACTGTTCGCGTCACTCAAAGCGATGCGGCCAATATTCGGGTGAGCGTGACGGGTAGCAAAGCACTGCCCACCGAAGAAGTGACGCTGAAAACGGGAGCACTTGCATATAGCCTCAGCCCAGAAGGAGAAACGCCGGAAGAAGAACTCGTAGTGACGGGTGAAAGGCAGAGTGGCTATCGAGTTCCGGATGCGACCACTGCAACACGAACGGATACGCCACTGCGTGATACTCCGCAATCCATTCAGGTTGTACCTCGACAGGTAATTGATGATCAGAAGCTTTTTCGGATCTCGGATGCGGTTCGGAATGTGAGTGGTGTGGTTCCTCAGGGAGGGTATGCAGGGCTGACAGACAATTACAACATCCGGGGCTTTACCACCTACGACAACTTGAGGGATGGTTACTACGCTCAGGATAACTTGATAAACCCAACGAACATCGAGCGAGTTGAAGTGCTTAAAGGGCCTGCTTCGGTGCTGTATGGGCAGTTTGAACCGGGAGGTGTCGTGAATTATGTCACTAAAAAACCGCTGAGTGAACCGTATTATGCGGCTGAATTTACAGCTGGAAGCTTTGATACCTACCGTCCCTCGATCGATCTTTCTGGCCCGCTCAACGTCGATAAAACCTTGCTCTATCGTTTGAATACTGCCTATGAAAGCTCTGGTAGTTTTATTGACTTTATTGACCAAAAGCAATTCAGCATTGCACCATCACTGACCTATAAAATTGGTGATGCGACTACGTTGACGTTGCAATATGAATACCTTAAAGCCGATCGCACCTACTATGATGGGTTGCCACCTGACCCAATTGTTTTCAAAGCACCGATCAGTCGGTTTTTAGGAGAAGCGGACGATCGCTATAAAATCCAGACCCATACGATCTTTTTAACCTTCAACCATCGCTTTAGTGAAAATCTGCGGCTCCGGAGTGCCTTTACCACTGCGCTTTATGACACGGAAGAGGCAGAGTTTCGACCCAACAGCATTGCTGACGATGGTCGTACCGTCTTGCGAAGGTATGCGGCGGGTCCTGGCTACTACCGCAACTATGCTCTCCAAAATGATCTGATCAGCAACTTCAATACGGGTTCTATTCAACACCAGTTGTTGCTAGGTCTGGAGTGGAATAAATATACCTACGGCTATGATTATCTCCGAGGGTCGGTTGACCTGACTCCCAGCATTGATTTATTCAACCCGGTATATGGTGCCTCTCGCCCACCGGAGTTTGATGAGGGGTCACAGCGCGATCGCTACGATCGCAACACGATCGGAATTTATGCCCAAGATCAAATCACATTGCTACCCAACCTGAAACTGTTAGTGGGTGGTAGATATGACTTTATCCACCGCAAAAATAGTTCGCAGCCGCTAGACGCTACGGGCAGAGATCCGATTGATGATGCCACCGTGGATCGGCTTTACAATGGAGCCTTTTCACCGCGCGTTGGCATTGTTTATCAGCCGATTCCACCGATTTCACTATACGCCAGCTACAGTCGATCGTTTAATCCCAGTTCTTCGCGCACCGTGGATGGCAGTCTCTTACCACCAGAACGCGGTACCCAGTACGAGGTTGGTGTTCGGGCAGAAACCTCAAATGGCAAGCTTTCGGCAACCCTTTCTGCCTATCAAATTACCAAAGCGAATGTCGCGACTGTTGATGCCAACAATACTGACTTCTCGATCGCAGCGGGGGAAGTTAAAAGTCGGGGGGTTGAATTTGACGTGGTAGGAGAGATCCTACCTGGTTGGAATGTGATTGCCTCTGCCTTTGTCAATGATGCGTTTGTGAACCAGGACAACAGTTTGCCTGTGGGCGATCGCTTAGTGAATGCACCCAGCCAGGGAGCCAGCTTGTGGACAACCTATGAGATTCAACGAGGCAGTCTTAAAGGTTTAGGGTTTGGTGCGGGTGTCTTTTTTGTGGGCGATCGTGAAGCTGAACTGCCCAACACCTTTGAGATTCCATCCTATGTTCGTGCCGATGCCGCCATTTATTACAAGCGCGATCGCTGGAAAGTGGGACTCAATTTCAAGAATCTCACCAGTACCCAATATTACGAATCTCAAGGTTACTATCTTCGTCCTGGTGCGCCATTCAGCGTTTTGGGCAGCGTTTCTGTGACTTTTTGACCTTGCATTAACTCTTTTGATCCATTGCTATGAACGCTAAAGTATTCCGAAATTGGCTATTCGTTCTACATCGCTATCTTGGCTTAATGGTTGGACTGATTGCGATCGTCATTGGTTTAACAGGTAGCCTGCTGGTCTTCCACACAGAGATCAGTGAGTTGCAACAACATCACCAAATTGGAACCATTACGCCTCAAGGGCGACCGTTACCCATTGAAACCATCATCAACGCGGTAAAACCCATCTATGCCAATCGATCGGATGCAGTGCTCCAGGTGCTTGATGCACCCACAAAGCCGAATGCGCCGTTTCGTGTGGTTTATGCTACGAAAGCAAACGATTGGATCGAGAACTACGTGCATCCCTACACTGGAGCCGTTCTCGGTAACACGCTCAAGCCCAATGCAACAGAGCATTTTTTCAGCACAGCTTATAAATTGCACTACTCACTGTTAGCAGGTGACATCGGCATCAAAATTGCGGGCATTGTTGGTTTGCTCATGTGCATTCTGACGCTCACAGGTGCCATGCTTTGGCCTGGGTGGAGAAAGCTCATAGCAGGTTTCACAATTAAATGGAATGCCCATCCCAAGCGGGTAAATTTTGACTTGCATAAAGTGGTGGGAATGATTGCGGTGGCCTTTCTGTTCTTCACCTTTTTCACAGGCTTCTGCTGGAATTTCTATGAGTTCAGTGAGCCTTTTATTCGAGTTGTGACGCTCAGCCCCTCAAAAACAGAACCAGTGTCTCAAGTTGTTGCTAAGCAAGCTCCGCTCAGACTTGCAGATCAACTACAAACGGCCCAGGCGGCTTTACCAGATGCGGCACTGCGAAGAATCTATTTTCCTGCAAAGCCTGAAGACGCATTAAGGTTTCGCTTTAAGCTGCCCCAAGAATCAGTGAGCTATGGAGAGAGCAATGTGTATCTCGATCAATATAGCGGTGTGGTTTTGCGTGTAGATCATGGGTTGAAACTGCCCCTGGGCGATCGCGTCCTCAATGCCTTTGTTCCCCTCCATTACGGCACGTTTGGCGGTCTACCAACGCGTATTTTCTATGTCTTTGTAGGGCTGACACCACTCATTTTATTTACGACAGGCTTTGTGATGTGGTGGTATCGCAAACGTAAAAAGCAGCCTGACTTTGAAGAAACACCGCAAGTCATCACGAAGCATTTTTGAAGCTGAACGCTGAACGCTGGGTGTGCTGCTTCATTGCACTATCAGGGACACATACTCTTTTTCAGAGATTCAATGAGCAAAATGGCGATTTGCTCTCTTGTTTTGACCCTTTGCTTACTCATTTCAGTAGGTTCCGTAAGCAGAATGGCAATTTGCTTTCTTGTTTTAACCAATTGTTTTCTTATTTCGGTGGATCGCGCACTCATTTTAGTGTTTTTCGCAAGCAAAATGGCAATTTGCTTTCTCATTCTGCGGTTTGCTTTCTCCTTTCAGTAGATCACGTAGCCAAGCTTTTCGAGAGACGCAGAGGGCAATCCGCCAGAACCAGAAAAAGCGAGGGGGTTAGAAGCGGGTGCCAAAGCTGAATTTCTGGATGGCAGGCTGTTTGTCACTCTGGCTTACTTTGACATCACCAAGCAGAATGTAGCGACGACCGATCCAAACAATCCCTTTTTCACAATTACTGCGGGGGAACAACGCAGCCAGGGGGTTGAACTTGACATCGCGGGAGAGATTTTACCCGGTTGGAGCATCATTGCCAACTATGCTTATACCGATGCCAGAATCACTGAAGACAATGATATTCCTGTAGGGAACCGCCTGTTTAATGCGCCTCGCCACAGCGCTGGGTTTTGGACAACTTACAGAATTCAGCGGGGTGATTTGTAGGGGTTGGGCTTTGGTTTAGGCATCAACTATGTGAGTAATCGTTTTGGTGATTTAGCCAATACGTTTGAAGTGGGTGACTATTTTCTCACCAATTTGGCTCTCTTCTATCAGCGAAATAATTGGCGCTTAGGATTAAACATGAACAATCTGTTTGATGTGAGCTACATCAGCAGTACTAACAATTCTCGCAACTTTGGTAACGCACCCGGTGCCCCATTGAGTGTAATCGGCACTATTTCCGTAGAGTTTTAAGGACGCACGATCGGATTTCAACCGTGAGAGCATACGTTCTATCATCAAATAGAGAAATCTAATACGACTTACAATTAAGCCCAAAAATACTTTGGAAGCGATCGCTCAACACCTGTGAATTTGAAGGACAACGCTGCATGAAAGTTCGCAATTTGGTCTTAAAGCTACACGGTTTGATTGGCATTGTGATGAAATTATTGCTGGTTGTGAGCAGCCTCACGGGTTTTATTCATCACGGGGATAGTGAACTGGCGACGGAGGCGAGCGATTAACACATGGCGAGAATCAGCGCTGCAGCTGGTTTAAGAAACCCAAAAAACAGGCTTTCCTAACTCATTCATTTGGAGCTATTAAAATGAAAACAACTCTCTTCGGTGCTTTGTCAATCGTAAGTGGTGCGATCGCAGGTATTTGCATCTCCACTTTATCCATCTCAAAGCAAGCGACTCTTATGCCTGCTGCTGCTCAAACCGCACAGGTGGCTGGCTTTAACGCAGATATTTATCTAATGGCCTATCCGGATGTTGCCAAGCAAATTCAAGCAGGCAAATTCAAATCGGCGTTAGATCAGATCGAGGTATTGAAATTGCTCAACCCACATCTCAGAACTGGAGGTATGCTTGTGTCAGATAACGTTGGCACCTTCAAAGACGATTTGAGACCTTACGTTGAGTTTCTGCAAAAGCCTGAGAATGGCTATCGTTCAAGCACTTTGGCCTTGAAGGGTGGCACAGAGCTTTCAATCAAAGTGAGATGAGGTCTACCAAACGTTTTCAAAGAATCGATGAAACAGGTTTTTGCAGCCGCCTTACCCAATTATGCAGTTTGTCGTGTCGGAATTTCGATGACAAACGTTGCGCCCTGTCCTGGTGCAGAATGACACGTCAACTGACCTTTGTGTCGTTCGGTAATCACTTGATGGCTGATAGACATTCCCATCCCCGTCCCTTTGCCCACAGCCTTGGTCGTGAAAAACGGGTCAAAGAGGCGCTTTTGCACAGCTTCAGGGATGCCAGGTCCGTTATCCGTAATGTGAATCGCCACGCGATCGCCACCCACAACCTTGGTCTGAATTGTAATCACACTCGGCTGTTCCTTCACTTCAGCGGGCGATCGCTGTTGGTTTTGCTCATCTAGCGCATCGATCGCGTTGCTCAAGATATTCATAAACACCTGGTTGAGCTGTCCCGCATAGCATTCAATATGGGGCAAGGGGCCGTAGTCTTTCACAATCTGGATGGCGGGATACTCGGAGCGCGACTTCAGCCGATTGTGTAAAATCATCAGCGTACTGTCGATGCCTTCGTGCAGATCCACATCTTTCACTTCCGCTTCGTCTAACCGCGAGAACGAACGTAGGGATGCCACAATTTTTTGAATGCGATCGGCTCCCACCTTCAAGGAGCCTAACAGTTTGGGGAGATCGGTCATTAAAAAGTCCAGGTCGATCGCCTCGGCCTCAACTTTAATCGCACCGACTGGATCGGGATAATGTTCTTCGTAGAGTGAAAGCAGCCTGAGTAGATCTTGCGTATATTCATTCGCGTGATTTAAGTTGCCATAGATAAAATTCACTGGGTTGTTAATTTCGTGCGCGACACCCGCGACTAGTTGCCCTAAGCTCGACATTTTCTCGCTCTGCACCATCTGTGTTTGAGTACGCTGTAGCTCTTGCAGAGCCGCTTCTAGATCTGCTGCCTGTTGTTGCAACTGAGCCTCTGCCTGCTTTAAATCGGTGATATTAAAGCTGGTACCCACAATGCGATGCACCCTACCATCTGCATTGATCAACGGGTTAAATGTCGTCATCACCCAGGCCAGGTTGCCATTAAAGGTTAGATGTTCGGTGGCTATCAGTGTCGTTCTCCTGTTGGAGCACTCGCGGAGGAGTTGATCAATGGCGGCTCCTTCTGTGGCACCAAACAACTCGGCTGCTGTCTTACCTGCGATTGCAGCACTGCTATATCCCGTAAGGCGTTCTGATACGTGGTTGTGGTTAGCGTAGTGAAAGACACCATTTTCAAGCACATCGACCACAAAAATGGAGCAGCCAACGCCGTCATAAATACTGCGTAAAAACTGCTCTTGCTCTTGCAATTGAGCTTCGGCCTTCTCGCGTTCGCGTTGCGCTGTGATGTCTTGCATTGCAGCAACAGCACCTAATTTGTTGCCATTATGATCAAAAAATGCTTGCCCACTCGCCAATATGATACGCGTCTTACCTTGCTTGGGTGCAATCACCATCTCGGCATGATGAACAATTTCGCCTTGAAACGCCCGAAACAGCGGGATATTCTGTGTTTGCATGAGGGTTTTGCCATCAGCATGGTACAGGTCGAAATAAGGTGCCCATTCATCAGGAGGCAAGGGAGCTTCGGGTAAACCGTGAAACTCTCGTGTGGCACGGTTAAAGAGGGTCAGGCGTCCCGTTTCATCGCAGGCAACAATGCCGTCTGCCAAATTGTCCAAAATGGTTTTGAGGAATTGTTGCTCTTTTTGCAAAGCAGCTTCGGCTTCTTTGCGATCGCTAATATCTTCCATCACACCCTGATAGCCAATGACACCGCCTTCGGCATTTTTAATGGGCGACAAATTGCACGATACCCAGCACCAGCGATCGTCTTGGCAACGGTGCCGAAACTCAAGTCCCGTCTCATTTTTCCCCGTGTTGATGAGGCGATCGTAAGCTGCCCCACAAATCGCTAAATCGTCGGGATGTACCAGTGGGGCGAAAGGCTTGCCTAAAAAGTCTGCCGGGTCGTAGCCAAAAAGCTGCGTAAATTGAGGGGAAATGTAGGTAAAGGTGCCTGCTGCGGAGAACGCAAAAATATAGTCGCTGGCATCTTCGACGAGGCGACGAAACTTGGCTTCACTTTCGGCAAGGGCAATTTGTGCCTGTTTATAGTCAGTGATGTCTTCGTAGGTGCCAAAAACCCCGACGATCGCGCCCGTTTCATCATGTATCGGCATTTTGCTGGTTCTCATCCAGAGCAGGGTGCCATCGTCTTTGAGCCACGATTCTTCGTAGTTCAGGCGGGGACGATTGTCTTGTATGACTGCCGTATCATTCGCGCGAAAGCGATCGGCTGACTCTCGCCAGACAAGCTCAAAGTCGTCTTTTCCAACAATTTGCTTTGGTGACTCTAGTTGTGCATCCTGAGCAAACAGGTTGTTGCACCCCAGATAGCGAAAATGCTGATCTTTCCAGAAAATCCGCTGAGGCAACAGGTCAAACACCAGCTGTAGGAGCTGTTTGGATGCTTGTAGCTCTTTCTCTGCTTGCCGAGATTCAGTGATGTCGCGGGCAATGGCATAGATAAGGCGTTCTTCCTGATAGGGAGCAGCAGTCCAGGAGAGCCATCGATAGGAACCATCTTTGCAGTAGTAGCGATTCTCGAAAGCGACGGTTTTAGCTCCCTGGCTAAGCTTGATGGCTTCTGCGATCGAGGCCTCGCGATCGTCCATATGCACAAAGTCGATGAAGGGCTTTGTCACCAACTCATCAGGCGTATAGCCTAGAATTTGCTCAAAGGCCGGATTAACACGCCTAAAAACTCCGTCGAAGTCCACAATGCAGAATATATCTGCACTCAGCATAAAGAAGCGATCGCCTTCTAATTCTGCCTGTTCACGATCGCGCGCCGTTTGATTGATTGCCTCCCCGTTTGACTCCAGGCTCAGATCGGTGGACTGCATGTGTGCCAAACACTCCCTATGAAAACAAAAGCGGCGGTAAGCCATGCCTAGTGTTCCCGAATCAGAGGGTGTTTAACGATCACGTTGGCTACAACACGCCACACTGCCCTTGTTGACGCAGTAAATGATCACAGAGCACCAGGGCAACCATTGCCTCAACCATTGGCACAGCACGAGGAAGCACACACGGATCGTGGCGACCTTTGGCAGCCAAGGTTACTTCCTCGCCTGTCTTTGTCACAGTGCGCTGCTCTTTGCGAATCGTCGCAGTAGGCTTAAAGGCAACCCGAATAATAATGTTCTCGCCATTGGAGATGCCGCCCTGCACGCCGCCCGATCGATTCGTCACGGTGCGAATGGTGCCCTGCTCATCGGTGTAAAACTCGTCGTTGTGCTCACTGCCCGTCAACAGCGTCCCCGCAAAGCCAGAGCCAATTTCAAAGCCTTTACTGGCTGGAAGGGACATCACCCCTTTCGCCAGATCGGCTTCTAACTTGTCGAAAACAGGCATGCCCAGGCTTTTGGGAACGCGACGGGCCACGCATTCCACTACGCCCCCGATCGAATCGCCTTCCTTCCGCACCTGCTCAATACGGTCAATCATGCGGTCGGCGGCATCCTGATCGGGACAGCGCACAATGTTGCTCTCCACCTGCTCCAGCGTCACGGTTTCGGGGTCAACCACGCCTTCCAGATCTTTGATGCGCTTGACGTAGCCAATAATTTCAACCCCTGCAACCTGCTGAAGAATTTTTTTGGCGATCGCCCCTGCTGCCACTCTGCCAATGGTTTCTCGTGCAGACGATCGTCCTCCACCCTGCCAGTTGCGAATGCCGTACTTAGCGTCATAGGTGGCATCGGCATGAGAGGGGCGATACTTCACTGCCATCTCGTCATAGTCCTGCGATCGCTGGTCTTTGTTGCGAACGAGGAGGGCGATCGGCGTACCTGTCGTTTTGCCGTCAACCATGCCAGAGAGAATTTCGCACTGATCGGCTTCATTGCGCGGCGTGGTAATCTTGCTCTGCCCCGGCCTGCGCCGATTCAACTCTGCCTGAATTTCCTCAACCGAGATCTCTAGCCTAGGCGGACACCCATCAATGACAACACCCACCCCGCCGCCATGCGATTCGCCAAAGGTGGTAATGCGAAAGAGATGTCCAAAAGTGTTGCCCATGATGCGTGATGGAGTAATTGTGAGATTGCGATCGTAGCGGAAAACGGCGATCGACCGCTGCGATCGCGAAGATGAAACCATTGTCAGCAAAGGGCGTAGGAGAATCTACCGGAGCGAGAACTCATCAATAGAACCAATAATCTGTAGGGGTTTAGCATTCGGGCAACAATCTTTGCTATGACCAAGGGCGCACCTGCCGAATGCTAAACCCTTACGCTTGAGTTTCCGGTGTTATTTAATCTACGATCCATAGGAATTTCTCTGCCATCATCCTTTTGCTTTTATGCGAACGCGATCGAGTCCTTAGAATACGCAAATCCAGCCGAGCGGTGAAGCGATGCAAGCCAACCTTCAGGAGCAACTTTCTCTAACTGATGCTGAAGTCATTTTGGGTCGCTTGCCTGAGCGCATTCGAGAGGCTCTCATTGCTCGTGCGGCTGAAATTGAGTATCCCATTGAAGTGGTCATTGAAATGGCGTTCACGTAGTGTTTCTGTAAGAGAATCGCCAGTTTTCTCGATACAGAGGCATTAGGGTTTGCAGATTGCAAGCCGGGACGTGGGCAATAAAACCGTCAGACAAACAGCAGCCGACCTTTGGGTTCTGGGAGCGATCGCCCCAACGCTTGTGCCGTCTGAATCCATGCTTGGATCACAACTTCGGCATTTTGCACTGCTTCCTGATACGTTTCACCGTCCGCCATGCAACCAGGTAGTTCTGGCACTTCGACAATAAACGCTTGATCAGCGTCGCTCCAGTACAGGATTAGTTCATACTTGAGCATCATCATTAGGCATTGGAAAGTCTTCTGGGGAGAGGTTTTGATTGACGTATTGGATCGCCGATCGTACTGTCTTAATGCGCCAGGGCACAAACACAGCATAAATAGCGCCCGTCTCAGAATCAATTCGTTTCAGAATGTGAGTATCTCTGACCTCTACATTTTCAAGCTTGAGAAGCGTATAGTCTTGTCGTGTATCCAGTTCTAAAACAGGTAACTCCTGACATAAACGAACGGCTCCGATCGCTTGAACTAGGGCTTGCTGCAAGTTTTCATATCTTTCTTCCAAAATCCACTGAGCTTGCCATTGACCTGGATGAACGATGCCATATTTCTCAAGTAAAGGAATGCCGTGATAGGCGTAGGCAACAAACCCATCGGCAAATTGCAGTGCAGGTTCGCCCTCACCATGAAGTTGATGATCGTTATCCAGAAGGATTGTTGTTGGGCGATCGCAAACAATACAGAGATTATCTACGGCAAAAATCCAGCCGCAATGTTTGACCAGTCCTTGTAAAGCTGCCCATTTTTTGGCTCTATGTGCAAAATTCAGCACTGAAAAAGCAAAGTCAGACCAAGTGCAATAAATTGCGAAGTCAGAGATGATGACAGGTGGGTTTTCGATTAAAAACTTTTTCTCTGGAAGAGATAACGAAATGGAAATTAGATCTTGAAAGCGAGGATGCTCTAAACCACAAATTTTTGCGGTCAGTGTACTTTGCAACATCTGCTTCAGCCACTTGCGAAAGAACAGCCCTTTAGCTGGAAGCCACGCTAACTGACTTTCAACGGCAGAAGCTGTTGAAACAAAAGTTTCCTGCCAGTCCTCTGGCTGCCTATCCTGAAGCGTTGTTGCGAATTCAGCATCTCCACGATGAGCCATTTGTTTGCCCAACGTCTCAAAAAGTGGAGATGAGCCGAGAACCGCCTGCTCAACAATCTCTTGAGTGGTCAGATCTTTGGGCAGAAGGTGATCAACGTGCTTTCTCAAAGACGTGGATGCATCATGGGCAACGTCTTTCAGCAAAGTGTGAATCGGTTTTGTACCTGCGTGCTGCTGTTTAAGCTGAATCTTGATCGTTTCCCAAATTCCTTGTACAAAGAACTTAAAGAAATTGCTCTGAATCTCTTCTGGAGAAACCCTCACGCTGTCTTGAGGTATTTCTACTTGTGAAACATTTTCTTGCAGACGCTCTAACGCCTCACGAGGACTGGCGCAGAAAATGACTTCGGGTTCTTTTTTTCCCATGACCGCATACGCCCCTTTGACGGCCGCTGCGGCTCGGATGCGATCGATCGGTTCAGTTGACAAATAAATACGTTGCCATTTCTCCTGATATTCGGGAATCAGAGCTTCTTGCTCAGGAGTGAGAAACTGAATCTGTGGCATTCTGCTAACCCTTGGCAAATTTTATGACCAAGGTAATTGTTCCCTCAAACCAATCGCAGACATCGGTTAGAAACCACGTTCAATACAACGTTATTTACAGCAAAAAGCGCCCCCGTAAAGAGAGCGCTTTTGGTTAGCGAGAGACGAGGGAATTAGCCGTCGATCGCGGGAGCCTGCATCGAAACCAGCGTTGCGTCGCCAGAAGCGAGATCAAGCGGGAAGTTGTGAGCATTGCGCTCGTGCATTACTTCCATACCCAGGTTGGCGCGGTTTAGCACATCTGCCCAGGTATTTACCACACGACCTTGAGAATCCAACACCGACTGGTTGAAGTTAAACCCATTGAGGTTAAACGCCATCGTGCTGATGCCCAGAGCCGTCAGCCAGATACCCACAACGGGCCATGCACCCAGGAAGAAGTGCAGGGAGCGGGAGTTGTTGAAGCTGGCGTATTGGAAGATCAACCGACCGAAGTAGCCGTGAGCTGCCACGATGTTGTAGGTTTCTTCTTCTTGCCCAAACTTGTAGCCTTCGTTCGCCGATTCGTTCTCGCTGGTTTCACGCACCAAGGAGGAGGTCACCAAGGAACCGTGCATCGCGGAGAACAAGCTGCCACCGAATACACCCGCTACACCCAACATGTGGAAAGGATGCATCAGGATGTTGTGCTCGGCTTGGAACACGAACATGAAGTTGAAGGTACCAGAGATACCCAGGGGCATCCCGTCAGAGAAGGAACCTTGCCCGATCGGGTAGATCAACAGCACTGACGTAGCCGCAGCCAACGGTGCCGAGTAAGCGACGCAGATCCAGGGGCGCATGCCGAGGCGGTAGGACAGTTCCCACTGGCGACCCATGTAGGCGAAGATGCCAATCAGGAAGTGGAACACCACCAACTGGTAAGGACCACCGTTGTACAGCCACTCATCTAAGGAAGCCGCTTCCCAGATGGGGTACAGGTGCAAGCCGATCGCGTTGCTGGAAGGCACAACGGCACCAGAAATGATGTTGTTGCCGTACATCAAAGAGCCAGCAACAGGCTCACGGATGCCATCAATGTCTACAGGAGGGGCTGCAATGAAGGCGATGATGAAGCAGATGGTTGCAGATAGCAAAGTGGGGATCATCAACACACCGAACCAGCCTACATACAGGCGGTTGTCGGTGCTGGTGACCCAGTTGCAGAACCGATCCCATGCGCTTCCGCTTTCGCGTCTTTGAATGGTTGTTGTCATAGTGGTAATGATTGCTAGAAACTACAGGAAAATCCGTAGCCAAGAATGAATGTTCGGCAAGGTCTACTCTATCTAGGTATTTCTTACCTACTCCTATAGTATTGAGATTCTTTTTGATTTTTCTGCGCTGTTAGTGAATATTCATTAACACGATCGCAACCATTGTTTACAGTCCAAAACCTACCGCCACATAAACGATCCAATCGTTTTCGCGTACAAGTCAACCAATACGGCACAACAAACTTATTGAATATTTGTAACTCTATCAAAGTAAAAGAGTGCGCGCTTAAGAACTGTATGATTCATACCTAGCAGACCTTCTAGCAAGCACGGATGGTGCTCGTGCAAATTAAGTAATCAGGCTCTTTACTAACGCAATTGTAACCAACAGTAATCTTTCTTAATTGAGCATGCTTAAGCAAACCAACTCTACTGCAAAACGCTTTAGAACGGCGCTCCCAAACGACCTAGCGTAAGCGGCACCCCGTATGGCGACGAGGCAGCTAGCGCTCTCAATCAGCGATCAGCTTCTTACTAAGCTAAGCTGCTAATTGATAAATCGCGATCAATCTAATTTCAATGCATTTGCAGGCACGTCATCCCACGAAGTAACGGTACGAAGGCGAGCAATCCACCCTGCTGCAATTTGTTCATCAGTCAAGTTGTTTTGGAACGATTGATGACAATCCTGCGCGTGGTCTTCATCGCAGCACGCAATACACGAATACAGGATGCCGGATGGATCAATTTGTTCGTTTACCCAAATAGACACGATCAAGTCCTCCTGAGAGTGAACCCATTTGCCTGTTAATTCTAGGATTTTCTCACTGCTCTCAAGCATCCGTGAACAATACGCAATGATTCAGCTAGCAGCCGCTTGAGTTATCAGCTATCAGCATCTACTTGAGCCATCAACGCCAACCCCCCTCCCGTCACCCGGCAGATGCGCCAATCGGGTAACACAGTGGCTCCCATTTTTTCGTAAAAGGCGATCGCGGGTGCATTCCAATCCAGCACGCTCCATTCTAACCGTCCGCAATTTTCGGCGATTGCACGTTGCGCTAAGTGGTTCAGCAGCGCTTTACCGATGCCTAAGCGTCGATACTCTGGCAACACGAATAAATCTTCCAGGTAAATTCCAGGCTTGGTCAAAAAGGTTGAATAGTTATAGAAGAACAACGCGAAGCCCACAGCTTGTCCGTCCACCTCTGCCAGAATCGCTTCTGCATAAGGGCGGGAAGCAAATAGATGCTCTCTAAGCGCTTCTGGCGTACCCGTTACCGCAACCGATAACCGCTCGTAGTCTGCCAAAGCTTGAATTAATTTGAACAAAACAGACGCATCATCAGGGGTCGCTGAACGCAACATCACCTCTGCGGGTGTGGCAACCATTTATTCCTTGACCCAAAATTTTTGTTAGAAAACCATTTTTATTTTAGACGAACACGTTATACAAGTAGCAGCACACTGCATCGTGCCTCATTTTTTTGAGCAACGCAACCTGGAGCAAGCATGGGTAAAAAAGGCATGGGCTGGGTACCTGACTACCCGGATGTGAGAGATTGCACCCTGAAGCACGACAACGTAAGAAACATTCAGAAGAGCCAGCAGTCCAGCGGTGGTAGTGAGGTCGATCGTGCTCGACAATTTCTCGACCTCATTAAAATTTTGAAACCCTCACCAGAGAGCCCCACCTCAATAGTAGATCCCAATATTACTCATAGCTTGTCAATTTTAGAAGAGGAGTTTACACAAGAGATTGACTCTAAGTTGCATTTTGTTTCTGCCACATTCACTGATGGTTTTCTATCTTTAGGTAGTTCAGGTAGTGCAGTACAGGATTTACAGAATAACCTCGAAAAGTTGCATTATTTGAAATTGGACAATAACCAATTTGATTACAGGAATAATCTGTTGGATTTGGACAGCTTAAAGCAGCCATCGAAAGCAAGTAATCAAGACGATCAAGAAAAAGACCTCCTGGAACCGGATGATCCAGGTCACTTTGGTAAAGCAACTGAGGCAGCGGTCAAAGCATTTCAAATCAATCAAGAGCTTGACCCAACGGGTATTTACACGGCTGTCACCAAAGCAGAGCTATTAGCCTTAATATCAATTGTGGGCAAGTTAGGCAGCAGCAAGTATCGATCGGGCGTGTCGGGTCCAGGTGTTATTTATATTCAAGCGCTACTTGAAGCTCCACCTAATTCGTTTGAAGTTGATAAGCCGCTTGGTTTGTTTGGTACTAAGACCTCTCAGGCTGTTCTAGATTTTCAAAAAGAATTTCAAAAAGAATTTTCAAAAGAAAAAAGTAGAGAGGAGGCAATTGTTGACCAGGAAACTTGGGAAAAGCTAATTAAGAAGTATGAAAATGAAGATCTGCGAAGAGTACTACCTTCTGCTCCAGTGCCAAAAAAACGGTTTAAAGAGCTAAAAAAATACATATTTAGACTAATCAAGGAAGAGGAAGGTGGAATTCCTAATATTATTAACCAGTTGGGAGGCTTGGAGGATATCGATCGATTTCTCTTTGATGAAAGTGGTAAAAAAGCTGATGGTCAAGAACCTGTACTACCTGTACTAAAGGAGATCGAAGAAAAACTACAAAAGCGTCTTGAACCGATTATTGAGGTTTTGATTCAACTGGCTACCTGTATAGATAAAACACTTCCGGTTGATAGTAAGTTTCTAGAAGAGGCGCTTAAAACTAGCTATAAGTCACTGGTTAATATTGTCAATCAGCCTTCAGACAGCGAGAACGGAATGAGCACTGAGTCGAAGCGACTTTTACGGCTGGCTGATTGGTTAGAGCAGGGAAAAGGATATGTTTCCAGTAATATTTTTCGCTATCCAAGCTACCAGCCAGGGGTGGCTCAACCAGCCATCACGTACATTCAAGAGCGCTTGCGAGCACTGGGATACTACGATGCTCCCACAACGGGTTACTTTGATGAGCAAATCACACAGGAAGCTGTAAAGCGTTTTCAGGTAGCAAGAGGAGAACCTGAACCAGACGGCAAATTCAAGTTAGCTGACATTGAGCAGTTACAGAAGATGTCCCAAGAGAAGTTTGTCAATTTGGAGCCGCCATTGCCAGATGATCTCACTGCCAGCTTGATTGCTGATCTAGGTGGACTTGAGGGACTGATTCGCTATTTCAGTAAAATTCATATTTTTGAGACAATCGACAAAATTGTTTTAAGCATTCAGGACGTTTCTAAACCACCTAATTCTGTGCACTGGGTTGAGATGGTTCAGCCAGTGATACCAGTTAATGCTTTAGACTCTAGCAGCGAGGTAGCTTTAAAGAAAATCGCTCAAGAGATTAATGAATCTAGCAAAACCATAGAAGAAAAGCAGGCTTTGGCTAGACAATTCCTTGAATTGATTCTTCGCTTCACGCTGTATCCGATCGCCAAAGCGATCGCCTATCTCATTTCTCCAATTGGTAAATATAATGAGCCTAAAGAAGCCTTTAGAGATGGATTGAGGCGCTTTAGAGTGATTGCATATTTTTCACAAGTACAAGAGATTAGTCGTATTCTAAACGGCTTAATTGTTGATGTTTCAGGAGATATTGACAGACTCACGAAAGAGTATGAATCCCTGGTGGAAACTCTGGCTATTCTTAAAGCGGAGTTTAGGCAGCAGGAGCTATCAAGCGTGGGCTTAGATATGTTTGAACAACTACAACCGCTGGTGACATCTGCCCTCCACAAATCTACTCCGTCTGTAGAGAAGGACATCAGCCAAATAAACCAACCCACTCAATTGGTAGAAGTAGTAAAAAAATGGATTAAAGAGCAGCTTTTTGTCAATGCCGAGCGCTATGTTACGCTATCAGGAAAAGCTCAACAAGCTGGTACTAACAAAAACAGCGAAATTAACGCTATACCCAGAGGAGATCAGACCTTCATCCGAGTCGATCTTAACTGCGATCGCTGCTCACTACAGCTTCCGGTGACTGGAAAAATGTATCGTGCGCTTTCTCAACAGGCAGAAGAATGCAACACCACTTATCTCATACTTCCTGATTCGGTCGATCTCAGTATCTGGTGTTCAGAAGTAGAAGATCAAGGCGAACTTGATGCGTGTACTGCTCATGCTGGCGTTGCGTTACTTGAATACTTTGAAAAGAAGAGCCTTGGAGATGCGCTCGATGCGTCCCGCCGCTTTCTCTACAAAGTCACTCGTAACTTGATGCACCGTGAAGGGGATACAGGGGCATCGGTGCGCGAAACCATGAAAGCAATGGTGTTGTTTGGTGTACCGCCAGAAGAATATTGCCCCTACGATGAAGCAAAATTTGACGATGACCCCTCTGCCTTTTGCTACGCCTTTGCCCAAAACTACCAGACAATTACCTACTTTCGCCTGGATGGTGCCGCGATGCCTGCGCGAGAGCTGTTAGCGCAAATTAAAACTATCCTGGTCGGCGGGTTTCCCTGTATGTTTGGCTTTACGGTCTACGACTCGATTCGCGACAAAACCAATCCACCGGGACATATTCCGTATCCCACGCTGGATGATAAGCAGGAAGGAGGACATGCCGCGATCGCCGTTGGCTACAACGACTATAAGCAAATCAAAAATGCAACGAACCCAGGCGCATTGCTGATTAAAAATTCGTGGGGCGTAAACTGGGGCGAAGGCGGCTACGGCTGGCTTCCCTACGACTACGTGTTGAACGGCTTAGCGCGAGATTGGTGGTCGCTCATCAAGTCCGAATGGGTTGAGAGCAAACAGTTTGGTCTCAGTTCTCCTGACGCGTGGACAGCAAATTTGGGCGACACAATTACTTCTAGATGATATTCGTCAGACAGCATAAAGTGTCGTAACTTAGCTTGCGTATTGCTTCAAGCTAAACTTAAGCACGAATTTATAGCTTCTCAATTCCCTTAGGTAGAACGCTACATGTCTATACCCAATCCACCGAAACCCAGTTCTCACACGGCTAAGTTGAACTATGAAGCGTTCATCTCTTACTCGCGCCGTGATAAAGCTTTTGTCCAACAGCTTTGGGAAGCCCTTCAAGCTAACAATCGAATTGCTTGGGTTGATTGGGACAGTATTCCGCCGAATGCAGAATGGCGACAAGAAATTTCTGACGGAATTATTGCAGGCGACACATTTTTATTCATCATTAGCCCTGACTCGCTTAACTCCGCTGAATGTGGAATCGAATTGGAGCAGGCAATTAAGCTGAACAAGCGGCTATTGCCCATTTTGCGAAAGGATGTAGATGCCAAAGACGTTCACCCAAGCCTATCAGCACTCAATTGGATCTATTTCCGCGATCGTGATGACTTTGACAGCGCCTTGCAAACGTTGTTAAAAGCGCTTGACACCGATTTGGAGCATGTCCGCCTTCACACTCGTCTGCTAAGAGCGGCGATCGAGTGGGAAAAGCAAAACCGCGACGAGAGCTGGCTGATGCGAGGCAATGTGCTTGAACGGGCAGAGCAATGGCTTGCGGATGGGCGGCATACAGCGCCGTACCCAATCGAACTACAGCAAGAGTACGTCATCACGAGCCGCTTAGCGGAAACCGCACGACAAAAGACAGACGCTCGACGGCAGCAATTAGTGCTTGCCAGCGTCACGCTGGGGTTAGTTGTTTCATCAGTGCTTGGGTTAGTTGCGTTTCAACAGTATCGAATCGCCGAAGATCATCGCAAGCAAGCCGTGATTGGTGAAATAAACGCTCTCCGTGCCACATCAGAGGCAATGTTTACCTTAAATCGGGAGTTTGACGCACTGATTCAAGGATTACGTACAGCCAGGCTACTAAAGCAAGCAAACTGGGCGCAGCAAGAGACCCGGAATGAGGTGTTAACGACGTTTGGGCAAGCGGTATACCGAGTTAGAGAACAAAACCGCTTAGAGGGGCATAAAGATTGGGTTGGGCAAGTACGGTTTCGCTTTGATGGGCAGCTACTTGCTTCGGGTAGTGGCGATAAAACAATCAAATTGTGGAAACCGAATGGGCAACTCATTGCCTCCCTAGAGGGACATCAAGGTGTTGTAAGAGATATCAGTTTTAGTCCAGACGGTCAGATGATTGCTTCTGCCAGCAACGATAAAACCGTGAGATTGTGGCAATTAGACGGTAAAGTACTGAAAACGCTCAACGGGCACCAGAGTGGACTTTCGGCGGTTGATTTCAGCCCCGACGGTCAGACGATTGCATCAGGAGACATAGACGGTACAGTCATTCTATGGAATCGAGATGGTCGTCTGCTCAAACGTTTCGGGGCGCATAGTCTACGTGTCCGTAGTGTTAGGTTTACTTCAGACGGAACGACCTTAGCAACTGCTAGTGATGACGGTACAGTAAAACTCTGGACATCTGACGGTAAATTAAGCAAAACGCTTGTAGGACACAGTGGCATTGTCAGTGAAGTTAGTTTCAGCCATGACAATCAGGTCATCGCGACAGCCGGTGTCGATAATACCGTTAAACTTTGGAGGCGCGACGGGACGCTGCTGAAAACATTTAGTGGGCATACTGATGCGGTTTATGGTGTTGCTTTTAGTCCAGACGATCAGATTATTGCTTCCGGCAGCGGCGACAAAACGGTCAAACTTTGGAGGCAGGATGGTACACTGCTCGGCACACTCTATGGGCATAGCTCACTCGTTAATGGAGTCAGTTTTAGCCCTGATGGGCAGTTTATTGCAACAGCAAGCCAGGATCGCACCATCAAGCTTTGGAAGCAAGACAATAGCCTGATGACAATTCTCGTTGGGCATCAGAAAGCTGTAAATAGCCTTAGTTTCAGCCGCGACGGACAAGTTCTTGCCTCTGCCAGTAGTGACAAAACCATCAAGCTTTGGAAGCCCAATGGAACACTACGATCAACTCTGAAAGGACATCACGATAGAGTATTTGCCGTTCAACTCAGTCCTGACGGACAGTTCATCGCCTCAGCCGGTATGGAACCGGTAAAACTATGGAATCGCAATGGTATGTTCCTCAAAACCCTTGAGGGGCAGAATCTCATCGTTAATCTCAACATTAGCCCCGACAGCCAGTTACTTGCTTCTGCCAGCGTAGACAAGACAGTGCGGCTCTGGCAACGCGATGGCACACTCTCCACAATCTTGTGTGGGCATGGAGATACAGTTAATGATGTTAGTTTTAGCCCCGATGGCAAAACGATCGCCACTGGCAGTAGTGACAAAACCATTAAGCTCTGGAGCCTCGATGGCAAACTATTGAAAACGTTCCCGACGCTTACGGCCGGCGTTCGCAGTATTGCCTTTAGCCCTGATGGACAAGTACTTGCATCTGCTGGTCTTGATCAGATAATCAATCTCTGGAAACTAGACGGTACTGTCATTGCGACCTTTGGCGGTCATAAAGACATTATTAACCGAGTAACGTTTAGCCCAGATGGACAGACCATTGCCTCGGCCAGTGACGATCGCACTGTTAAGCTTTGGAAACGTGATGGTACGCTGCTGGCTACCCTAGCAGGCTACAGCAACAGCATTTTTGGCTTGAGCTTTAGCCCTGATGGAAAAACTCTGGCAACGGGCAGTGATGACGGAAAAATTGTGATCTGGAATTTAGCAAACCTCAACCTGGATGCACTGATTCAACGGAGTTGTACCTGGTTACACGACTACTTGACCACAAACCCTAGCGCTGATCCTAAAGATCGTGAGTTTTGCGCCAGCGTGAATGCTCAAACCTAACCACTATGCATCAGAAGGCGAGCATTAGCTGGCAATTGGCAGGGATGCTTCTCGCTGTGGAGCTTTAGCTTCAGGGTGGATACGATCGCTCAAATAACTATACATGCCCTCGCAAGCATCGAAATAGATAGTCACGCCATCTCTACCTTGCTCAGCGAAGATAATTTCAGCGCCGTAATGGGGCGAGGTTAAGAAGTTCAGCCATCGAGCCATCTGAACGTAGGGCACAGCGAGCTTGCCCAGACGTTCGCCATCCACAATTTCGAGCGAGAAGTTGAGTGCTGGTTGCATCGAAAGTTCCTCAATGTTCTGCTGTGAGTATTCTACACACAAAACAGTATATTTGTACTATTAAGAAATTCTAAATGCCTTTTTTTAAGAGGGAGTGGGGGCGGGGGGGCAGGGGGAGACAAGGGCGCGAGGGGAGCACGGAGAAGTTTTGAGTTGTTCTGTCTTTTGCCTCCTGCTTTCTGCCTTCTTCTGCCTTTTACCTTTTACGCCTGCTGTGCTTTATCTAAAAGCGCTTGCAGTGCAGCTTTCATCTCAGTTTGGGTTGTGGGTGTCGTACCAAACTGCCGGACGACAATGCTAGCAGCGAGATTACCGAGTACCGTTGCTTCCCACGCCGATGCTCCAACGATTAGCCCTAGCGTAAAACCAGCCACGACGGTGTCCCCCGCACCCGTTACATCAAAAACGTCGGTGCGGTTGAAGGCAGGAATGTGGTGCTGAGTGCCATTGCGATCGAACAAACTCATGCCTGCTTCGCCACGGGTAATCAATGCCTGCTTCGCCTGCGTCAATTGCAAGAGATCGTGTCCACCTTGCTGAAGTTGCGTCAGGTCAAAAGGATTGACCGATGGGCCAACCAGGGAATAGCCAACGGCTTGCTCGGCTTCGGGCAGATTGGGGGTGAAGACCGTCGCGCCTTTGTAGCGATCGAGCCTGGTTTGAGCATCCACAACGCAGAGCGGATGGGCAAGTGCCGCAGCAATCACGGGTTGCGTCAGCGTACCATCGCCATAATCAGAACAAACGACCGCATCAACCGACCCAATGTTCTGCTGGATGTAGTCAGCAAGCTGATGCTGAAGCGATTCGTTGGGCAGTGCATCCGACTTGCGATCGACCCTTACAATTTGCTGAGTTACAGACTGGCGTGCATGACCGGAAATGCGTGTTTTGGTGACGGTGGGACGATCGCTATCTAGAAAAATGCCTTGCGTATCAATACCTGCCTCTTCAAAAATGCCCCGCAGTGCTTTGCCCTGGTCATCAACGCCCAACAGCCCTACCGCTTTCACCTGCGCGCCCAGTTTCGCAAAGTTATAGACGGCATTGGCTCCACCACCCGGCACCTGTCGCGTCGTCTCATGGCGAATAATGAGGACGGGTGCTTCACGCGATAGCCGCTCGACCTGCCCGGTGAGAAACTCATCCAGCGTCAGGTCGCCCACCACTAAAACGGTCGCTTCGTGAAAGCGATTGATCAGGTAAAACAGCCGCTCAGCCGATGCTGCAAGCTGATCTGCAAAAGACGCATCAAAAACCATAGACGATCGCACGGAGCCAAATAACGAAACCCATCTTATCTCAGCCAAGAGTAGCGTATTTAGGGGCACACACGTCACTCTGACAACGCTTGCGTAGATATCTGCGATGAACTGAGTCGTTTAAGCAGGATTATCAGAGGTAGGGCAAGCTGATTTAGGATCGAAGAAGAAGTTGAATCGAAGAACTTGATAGTTTCCGTCGGTACTGAACCCTTCTGCTTTGGTGTAATCTTTCTTTGCCACGTAGTCGATTGCAAGATCATCAAGCCCTTTGAATCCTGAAGGCACTAAAATGCTTGGCGGTTCTGCCAGTTGGGCATCAGGCTTAACAATTGCGGCAACTGAAGCTATCGCTCCTGTTTTAACGTAAGGACATGCTTCTTTTGGAAAGAGATCGCTGATAACGTTACCTAATGGAACTCCAAAATGTGTTTTCTTGTAGTTACCACCAGACAATTTATCAGCAGACTCAAAAAGCTTGGTTGCATTCTGATTTCCGATCTCAGAACGTTCTGTGAGACTGGTCGGACCATTGAAGGCGTAGAGGCTTCTTAGTTGGCGCGATCGCTCAGCGTCTTTCTGTAGCGCAGCAACCTGCTGAGATGAAAGTGTTTCTGGCCTGACAGGTGCGTTGGGGTCAACGGGTGTATTCGTCTCCCCAGGTGAATTTTTATCTGGTGTCGTTGCGGCTCTCGATTCGTTCGGTGGTGCAGACGGCGTTGTGGGCTTGGTTGTGGGCTTGGGAGAGGACTTCGGTGTCTTTTTAACCGTCGGTGGATTGAAATCAAACGTGGTTGGCGGTAGCCCAAACGAGGGAAAAACGTCGGGCGGTGGCGGTTGAATCAGTGGAAAGTTGTAAAGGGATGGATCGTTGTACCGCTTGGGATCGGGCAGCTTGGTGTTTGACTGTGCTGGCTTGGTGGGAGTGGTAGGCAACAGCGTTGGCGGTATCGCAGTAAGACCTAGCGATGGCAGTTGACCTTGCTCGGCCGGCGACAACTCTATAGTCCGAACTCGTTGCTTCGTGTCTGCTTCCTTTGCTGTCTCAGCCAGAATGTTCGGCAACGCTGCCCACAGCAGACCATGTAGCCCTAATGATGCGAGAACGGCAATCGCAAACGGTTGGCGCAGTACCACCAGTGCTCTTTCCAGCGTTTCCTGGTTCAAAACATTGGGCGCTTTTTTGGGCAAAAAAGAATTGGACATAGCAGATAGGTTCAGTCGTGGGGCACTGGGTAAGGCAACTAAGTAGAAGTCTGTAATTAAACTGACGCTCTTTCAAAGCAATCAGCGGTCAGCTTTCAGCCCATTCAGCATGTTCAGTGTAACGGTGTCCGTTTACTTAGAATAACGTGATCGATAGAAACGCCCTGCTCAAATCTTAACGCTCGTGGCTGAACTGGTTGAGCTTTGTTGCCAGTTTGGAAACCGTGGGTAGTGAGGTGTGAGGAGAGAAAAGTGGGAAAGGGGGAACAGGAGAGGCAGGGGAAGCAGAGGGGGCAGGGGAGGCGGGATGGAGGATGAAGGCTAAAGGATGTAGCTTGCTTCCCGTTGGCAAAGCCTGCCGAAGGCATAGGAGCGGCTAAAAAGCTGACGGCTGACGGCTGACGGCTGACGGCTGATAGCTGTCTTAACTCAAAACTCCTGCGCTGATGGCTGACGGCTGATAGCTACTTCCTATTGTGTGCAAAAACGCTTTAGATTTTAAGGGAGTTACGAATGTTCAATCTTCAAATTACCCATGTTACGACCGATCGTCATTTTGCCAGGTTATCTTGCGGGTGCTGTCGAGTACCGCACTTTAGAACAAACGCTACGGGCATCTGGGTTCCCAACAGTGACAGTACCGCTTCGCTGGCAAGATTGGGTGCCGACGATCGGGGGGCGATCTGTGGCACCCATTCTGCGAATCCTGAATATCACCGTGCAGCAAGTCATTCAACAGTATGGTGTTCCCAAAATGACGCTCATTGGACATTCTGCTGGCGGGTGGCTGTCGCGCATTTATCTGGGCGAAAAGCCTTACTGTATCCATCCTAATGATGCGGATGATTGCGTTTGGTCTGCCCGCGATCGAGTCGCAACCCTCATCACACTCGGCACCCCTCATACTAGTCTGGAACGCTGGACGCGCAAAAATCTTGACTTCGTGAATCTCAGCTATCCCGGTGCGTTTTATCCTGATGTGCGTTATGTGTGCGTGGCAGGAAAAGCAGTTTATGGCGATCGCAGAGCAACTCTTGGAAAGCATCGCTGGCGCAGTTGGTTGGCATACAGTAGCTATAAACTCACCTGCGGACAAGGGAACACGTGGGGGGACGGCATCACCCCAATCGAGGCCGCTCATTTAAACGGAGCCGAAAATCTGATTCTCGATGGCGCGATGCACTCTCCAAGAGGCGATCGAGTTTGGTATGGATCACCTGGGTTGCTAGAACGCTGGACGTCGTATCTTGTGTAGTCGAGGCAGAGGGTAGAAGGCAAAAGAAGTTTCTGGCTATTAGTTTTTAGTTGTTAGAAGGAAGCTGGATGATTGACGGCTGGTAGCTGACTGCTGATAGCTGACCGCTCAAAACTTAAAGACAGAATTCATTCAGAACTCAAAACTCTCCCCCCACTTCCCACTCCCTGCCTGCCCCTTTCACACAGCAGCATTACTCTAGAGAGCACTGTCGCGTGAGTGCCAGTTTTAGCAGCGTATTGTATTGTCTACTGCCGATGATATGAGCACCAAACCGCTCTAGATGGGGGTTCATCATTTGGGCATCAAAGAGCACAAACTGACGATCGCGCAGCCGTTCTACCAGCTTCACCATTGCGACTTTCGAGCCATCGGGGATGCGAAAGAACATCGATTCGCCAATAAATGCGCCGCCAATGATCAAGCCCAAAATGCCACCTGCGAGTTCGTCACCCTGCCAGGTTTCAAAGCTGTAAGCCCATCCCGCCGCATGGAGCGATCGGTAGATATCCTTCAGTTCATCTGAGATCCAGGTCGTTTCGCGATCGGCACACCCTTCGATGACGGCCTCAAAATCTCGATTGACTGCGACTGTAAAGCGTTCTTGATTAAGCACTCGCTGGAGCGATCGAGGGTAGCGAAACCGCTCATCCAGAGGAATCAACGTTCGCTCTCGACTGGAATACCAACCCAGCGAAGCCCCTGTTTCATCTGCCATGAGAAAGTAGCCCTGGGTATACCCCTGGACGATCGAGGCAACATCAAAACGGACAGTCAATCGTACAAGGCTCCCAGTCCAACAGTTGAGGCAAGAATCTCATTATAGGAAAGATGGGAGTAGAGAGAGCAGCGGAAGCGGAGGGAGCAGGAGAAGCGTTTTATCGGGCCATACATTTACTCGTCACCACCAAAGGCACAACCATTGCGGATTGACTGAAGTCAGTAAATAAAGCGCAGGTTGAAAAAGCAGTTTCGGTTTGCCAATGAAGATAGTTTAAATTCTCCATGAAGACAGCAAGCAATTTCAGTGAAGTAGATATTGTTGCGCAACGCATCATCTTACGTATTACATAGAATATTTCTAAAACCACTTGGACAATATTTCTAAAACCACTTGGATATGGAGTGAGTTCAAGTATTTGGTGGCATATGGAACGTGCCTACTACAGTATATAAGTACGTCTTTCGCAATACAAAATACTCAGATCGTGCATGTAAGATTACCAGGAAAATAGCGCTCATGTATCTCTTAATGGCTGTGGCTGCGGCGGTTTTCTACACTGTTGGTGGCATTTTCATGAAATTTTCAGCAGGCTTTTCTCAGCTCATTCCGACTGGAATGGTATATCTGTTTTTCCTTGTAGGCGTTAGTTTGCAAACTTATATCACCCACAATGCTCATCTAGGCATTACGTACATATTGGTGCTTGGATTGGAAGCCATGTGTGCTGTTCTGTTTAGCTTATTCATCTTTAAGGAAAGCTATACGCCTTTGACCCTTGTCGGTATTTTCCTAATTGCAGCAGGCACAGCATGTCTGCGAGGAAAGATTGTGTGACGTAGCCATGTGTCTGCTGTCGCATAAGACACCCTCTTGCCGAAGATCAGCTTGAATTGTTGCGTTCATTGAGCCACAGCATCCGCTTTTCGCTCAATTTAACCATCATCCTGCCACTTACAGTAAGCCATCCGTTTACTGATGCCGCAGATATCTTTAGGACGAAAGAACTAAAAGCCAGAAACTTCGTTAGCCATTGACTGGGTTCCTTCTAATCCCTGACTCCTATCAACCACTGACACCAACTCTGATCTGCTATTTAAAAATGTCCTTGCGCTTTTGCACCCAAAAGGTGGCGATCAAGTACACCACTGCATGAAGGCAAAGCATGCCCCAGTTCAGCGTCAAGTTATGCCAGGTGAGATCGTAGACAGTAGTTTTCTCAAATGGGAGAGGAATCGTGCTGCCATCAGGAAGCCTCGTGGGTTCGGGCACCATCGCGTTGATGTTAACCAACGTGCCGTAGGCTCCTACTGACCAGCGACTCAACATGAGCCATGACAGTTTGCTGGTGAGACCGTCCATGCGAAAGAGTACACCAGAGAAAATGATCTGAGGCAGCAAAAGTAAGGGCAGCGCGCTGTTTGCCTGACTGCCATTGCGGACGATCGCCGACACCATCAGTCCCATGCTCATGCAGGCAAGCAAGGTGAGAAAGGTCGTGATGCCAACACCTAGAAGCCAGGATAAGAGTAAGTGGTCGGGAGCAGCAAATCCCGTTAGAATCACCAGCACCATCAGCAGCGTTTGCAGAAGTGCCAACGACGCAAGAATCAGCATTTTTGATCCCAGGTAGGCAAAGAGTCCGAGGTTGACGAGCCGTTCCCGCAGGTAAATGGCAGACTCCTTAACGATTTCCTGCAAAGAACTGGAAAAGCCCACCCAGAGTGCTGCACAGGTAAAGACAAAAAGGACGCGCAAGGCTAATGGAGCCAGGGTGGGATCAGGATGTTCTGCCAGCACCAGGGGATCTTGATCGCCCACTGCCAGAATGATGAGGCTGATCCCGATCGGTGCTGTTACGAGCGACAGTGCCAGATTGACGGGATCGCGACAAACCAGTTGAGAGTAGCGCTGCGTTAACAGAATTAGTTGGGTCAGAAAAGAGATGCCTTTGCTAGGCGTTGGGTGCGATCGCAGCTTATGCCCATTGCCGGGACTGAGGTGCCCGGTGACGTAATGCCAGTAGTCGTCTGAGTGGCGAAAGCGATCGGCCCAATGGCGCACGATCGTGTTGCCTTTTTCCAATTCGTTGTAAATATCGGCGAAGTCGTCCGATTCCACCTCAAAGAAGTCTAGCGCTTTGCTGGGCGGGCCGAAGTAGCAAAGTCGTCCACCCCGACCCACAAACACAAGGCGATCGCACAGCTTGATATTTGCCGTAGCGTGGGTCACTAGAATGACCGTGCGTCCCTGGTCTGCCAGCTTTCGCAAAAGCTGCATCATCTTTTTATCCAGACCGGGATCAAGTCCTGAAGTAGGTTCATCTAAAAAGAACAGTTTGGGATCAGCGAGCAGTTCTACGCCAATGCTAATCCGTTTGCGTTGTCCACCGCTGAGTTTGCCCACCAGCACCTCACGCCGATCGCTCATTTCGATCTGCTCTAGCGTTTGGTTGACCACAGCAGCGATGTCTGTATCGGCAGGTAGGCGTAACCTGGCAGCGTAGGTTAGCACTTCCTCAACGGTCAAGTCTCGATGCACAATGTCATCTTGCGGCACATAGCCAATTTGGGCACGGTAAATCCCAAAGTTCTGGCGCAAATTCACACCGTTGAGGTAAACCACTCCTTGATCGGTGGGATCGATCCCCAGCAAGGTTCGCATTAGAGTTGATTTGCCTGCACCACTGCCACCAACCAGCGCTACAAATTGTCCTGGCTCGATCGCCAGCGAAAGGTCATCCAACAAACGGTGAGCACCTTTTTTGCTTCCAGGAACTTCTCGCACCAGTTCCCAGGCATCCAGACGAATCTGGTTGCCGCGATCGACCACTGCTAAGGTATCGCCCTGGTAAACCAATGTGAAAGGGCCAATCTGAATCGTGCAGTCGTCGGGTAAAACCAGGCTAGCGTTGACCCGCGTGCCATTCACAAACACACCATTGGTACTGTGATCCCGCAGGACATAGCGATCGTGTCCATCCGATTCAATCGTGGCGTGGCGACGAGAGACGATCGGCGCATCCAGTTCCAGCGTCGCTTTGGGATCACGCCCCAGCAGCACAGAGCGATTTTTGAGCGAGAGCGATCGTGTCTCTGGCATTTCTGCCACCTCTGCACCCAGGGGATTGCGATAGGTCAGCACCACCTGGTTGTGAGGATTTTGCCCAATTCGCAGTTCTGCCCCGTGTTTGAGCACATAGCCTTTTGAGGGCGTAATGCGCGTGCGGTTAAGGAAAATGCCATTTGTGCTTGGCTTTTGCCCATCACCATCGTAAATACAGTAATCTTCGCCCGATCGCCGCAGCAACGCATGACAGCCAGAAATGACCTGCCAATCACCAGGCAAAACGAGGTCAGCACGTTGAGCATCCCGGCCTAAAAAGTGTTGTTCTTGAGTGAGAAAGCGCTGAAGCGTCGTTCCTTGCTTACTCAACTCCAAATAGGGTTGAGTGAGAACCGTCTTTTCGCTGGTTCGCATGAGGCGTGATGAGAAAGGGCGGGTAATCGTCTGTGTTCAGAGTACCCACAGAGACTCATCGGTGATAATGCCCCCAACGCACAAACGTTGTCACCACATAAATGATGATGGCGCAACCAATGATTGATGGGACGACAGCAACCCCACCCACAGTCCAATGAAGGAGCGGAACGTTCAGGCCATGCTGAGCTTTAAGCAATTTGAAAACCGTTTCTCCTAACCACACTCCGACCAATCCCGTAAGCACAAAGCCTAGAGATTTACCGGGAATTTGACCGGGAATGAGCATGTTTGCAATCCAACCACAGACGATCGCAGCAATCAATTGCACCGCAATGTGAGACAAATCCATGTCTCCTCCTTGAGCGAGGGTAGAAGAGTTTAAAGATTGAATAGCGAAAGGCCACTCCAAGATTCAAAGCTTTAAACCTTCTTACGGGGGATAAAGAAACTCCACCGGACAGTCTGGATTTTATTTTTGGTGATTACCATCAAGTGGACTTACTAACAGCGTAGAAAGGAGCGCTTTCATAACCGTCCACCTAAACCAAAGTCCTTTGGCGTTAGGCGCGTAACCTACCGACAGCCACTGTGACGAGAGAAGAAACGCATGAGTTCTGACCGTGAGTCTTGCATGATTGAAACAATGATCCGGTACCTGGAAACGGTGTTAGAACAGCCCCATCCTGTTTTTGGGGGACTGCCCATTTGTCCGTTTTCTAAGAAGGCTCGGCTACAGAACAAAATTTTCTATCAAGTGCTGACGTTAAGACTGGAGCAGCTACACGTGGACTCTCAGCTCAGACGAGCGATCGCCTCCTTTCATGCAAGTCGTCAGCACGATGTCTTGCTCGTCATTAGCCCTGACGAACAGGCGTTATCTGTAGCGCAGATGCAACCCTTTATAGAGCAGTTGAACCAGATCCTTGCACCACTAGAACTAACGGCCTTTGGCGGGCATCCCCAGGACACCTTCAATGTGCAAGGGGTCTATACTCGACAGGAGCCATTTATCAATCTCACCGTTCAATCATTAGCAGTCTTACAAGCCGCTTCCAAACCACTGGCGCGTACAGCCTACTATCAGCACTGGTCGGCAGAGAACTTACAGCAAATTGGCTTTCACGATCGCAACGCAAGTGCTCTACAGTCATCAGCGGAGAAGTTTTGAGTTAAAAAGCGGTCAGCGGTCAGCGGTCAGCCTTGAGATGTAAGCTTGCCTTTCCCCTTCTGCCCTCTGCCTTTTGCCCTTTACCTTCTTCCCCTTTCTGCCCTCTGCCCTCTCACACCTTGTCCTCGCGCCCCAATTCTTGCGATCGTCCATAGGCAGCCATTACGGCTTCAATCAAGGCTGAGCGCAACCCAGCCCGCTCTAAAGCTGCAACGCCTGCGATCGTGGTTCCACCAGGGCTGGTCACCTGATCTTTCAGTACGCCAGGGTGTTGCCCCGACTCCTGGAGCAATTGCGCAGTCCCCTTTACTGTTTGCAGTGCCAGTTGGAGCGCGATCGCCCGTGGCAACCCGGCGGCTACCCCACCATCGGCCAACGCTTCTACCACAAGCGCTACATAGCCTGGGCCAGAGCCAGACAAACCCGTCACCGCATCCATCGCCGTTTCGGGAACTTCAACCACTTCGCCTACCGCTTCAAAAATCTGTCGTGCTTGCTCAAGGTGATGGGGTTTTACGCGTTTACCGGGGGAGATTGCAGTGATGCCTGCACCAACTGTAGCGGGAAAGTTCGGCATTGCTCGTACTACTGGCTGATCAAACAGCGACCCCTCCAATTTGCTCAAGGGTGTGCCCGCTAGAATCGAGATGATTACGCCCTCAGACCGTCGTGGAGAGTCAATGTGAATAATTTGCGGCGCTACCGCATCAAACACTTGAGGTTTGATTGCCAGGAGTAAAACATCAGCAGTTTTCAGCAGCAGATTGTTTTCTGTGGCCTGAACACCATAATTTGCTACCAGAAGTTCTCGCCGTTCTGCTTGCGGATCACTGACTAGAATATCTTGCGGCTGGTAAGTGCCACGATCGATAAGGCGGGATAACAGAGCTTCCCCCATTACCCCGCCGCCAATCATGCCGAGCTTGATACTCAATTTAACTGTCTCCAAAGAGTTATTAGTTTTTGGTTTTTAGTTGTTAGAAGCCAATCTTCTCTCTTCTAACAACTAAAAACTAACGACTAACAACAACTACTGAGCCATTCTCATTGGCTCGTTTGCCCAAGCAGGAGCGGGTGCAGCCTGACGGGTGGGACGAGCTTGAGGTTGCTGAGGCTGAGGCGCTTCGTAACCTGGAGCGCCCTGAGTGCTGACTTGAACACAACTGGGGGTAAACAGGAAGATGCTTTCGCCGATGCGCTCTTGATGACCATCGATCGCATAGGTACCACCAGCCACAAAATCAACCGCGCGCTGCGCCTGATCAGGATCCATGATGGTCAGATTCAGAACAACAGACTTGCGTTCGCGCAACGCTTGAATAGCTTGAGGCATTTCTTCAAAAGAGCGGGGCTCCATCACGACCACTTCAGAAACACCATTCACCCCAGGCATGCCAATGACGTTTCCCATCGGTGATGCACCCATTGCACCGACCTCTGTACCCAGTGGAGCGCGCTCACGCAAGCGGCTAGGGCGACGCATCCGAGCATCTTCTTGAGGGGCAGCGGGTTGAGCATGCTCCTGCTGGTAAAGATTCTGGTACTCATCGCCATCCATTTCGTCGTACTCGTATTCGTAGTCCATAGGTTCGTTAAATCCCACAAAGTCCCGTAACTTGCTAAAGATGCTGCTCACTGTTCACGCTCCATCACGATCAGGGTTTAGATTGAAAGACGTATAGCGACCAGATATCAGGAATAACGCTAAATCTAGTCTGTAATATCGAAAGAGTCGGCAAGAGGATCGTCTCTTTAAACGTTGAGTAACCGTTGAGTGAAAGCCCAATGGATGAAGGCTTGTATCCGCAAACAATTTGCTCAGGCACCCCGCCCGCCTTAACCGAATTGAAAGATTAGTATACATCTAGATTCCAAAATTCAAACATGTCGTCAAAAGTTTTTTGATCAGATGTTTAAATCATTGACAGATCAGGCAGGTGAACAGACTTATGCTGCATCGGGGAACCAAGCAGGAACTCTAGCATTCAAGATACTCCATCTTTTGGAAAACGCTTTATTTTTTCTCAAATTCCACAGCCAGTCTGAAATTTGAAACTGTTTCGTTTTTTCCTGAATTTTACAGAAGATCTAAAACGTATTGAATTGATGTTTACCAGGGTTCAAACCAGCTATGTAGAACGATCGCCAAACAGGATGCGCCCTAAACGAATCATGGTCGCGCCCGCCTGCACGGCCAAAGCATAATCATTAGACATTCCCATCGATAGAACTTGCATTTGCAGATGAGGGCGGTTCTGTTGCTGAATCGTATTAGCCAACTCTGCCGTCTTTTGAAACGCCATCGTTGCGTCTGCAGCCGATAATCCATGCGGAAGAATTGTCATCAACCCTTGAATTCTGAGATTTTCGCACTGACTCAACGCTGAAAGATCCTGTAAAAGATCGGTTGCTGACCAACCATATTTGTTTAGATCGGGCAATAGCTTCACCTGAAGCAGTGATTGTGGTTTGTGCGATCGCTGTGCTGCCAAGCGATTTAATCGTTGCGCCAGTTTTAAATCGTCGATCGAATGAATCCATTGAAAACAATCCAACGCTTTTTGCGCTTTATTGCTTTGTAAATGCCCGATTAGATGCCAAGTCACATCCGTGAGATCACTAAGCTTTGCCTGTTTAGCTTCGGCCTCCTGCACCCGGTTCTCCGCAAAATCACGCACCCCAGCCGCATATGCTTCCCGCATTGCCTCGACTGAAACCTGCTTAGTGACGGCAATCAACCGCACCGAATTGGGCACTGTCTGGCGAATCTGGGCAATTCGTTCTGCGATTGTACCGCTAAGCGGAGAAAACGCTCTCATTGAAATGTTTGTTTATAAATCACCTGAAGCTGATTGTAGTCTTGCTGCTGTCCTTGACGGCGCAAGACTCGCAGACGGTTCTCGACCAAGATGCGAGCGTCAGTCCGGGTGATCGGCTCAAATTCCAGCCCGTCGTCTCCATTGGCAACCAGAAAAAATAGACGCTGCGCGTAGAGCGTTGTAAATAACTCACGCGCTGCATCAATGAGACAGACTCTGAAAAGCAAGCCAAAATTCGGATGATTCAAATAATTTTCGTTGCTCATTCAGGTCTAGACTGCACGACGATGAAAACAGTACAACTTAAAGTCGGTATGCCATCACTTTACGTGATAACGATGCGTCTGAAGCAGGTTTTGTAGGGAGAGGGGGGAGGAGGGGGAGAGTTTTGAGTGTCGAGTTTTGAGTTTTGAGTTGGTTGAGCGGATAGGAATCAGGAGTCAGCGGCCGGCTTTTAGCCTTTAGCCTTCAAGCGGTCAGCGGTCGGCTTTTAGCCTTTAGCCGCCCCTATGCCTTCGGCAGGCTTCGCCAACGGGAAGCAAGCTACATCCTTTAGCCCCACTCCCTACTCCCTACTCCCCTCTTTAAAGTTCCCAACCCCACGCCAGACGGGCACTCCACAGACCAATTAAAGTAACGATCGCCAACCAGTCGCCCCACCGTAGTTGAAACTGGTGCCACTGCACTTGATGGTCGTTTGGGCTGGTAAAACCACGCACTTTCATGGCGCTGGCAATTTGTTCTGCCCGCAGCAATAAGTTGTTGAGTAGTCGCTCTGCCACAATGAGCCAGATTTGCAGTGCCCGTCGCCAACCGAGTTTGCGCCAGTTGATCGCACGCGTGCTGATCGATCGCACCAAATTTTGCACTTCTTCTAGTACCAGCGGAATAAAGCGAAGTGAGAGGGTGAGCGTGAGGGCGATTTCGGTAATGGGCAGGTTGAAGCGGCGGAAGGGCGACATCCAATCTTCGATCGCGGCGGTAATTTCTTCGGGTGCGGTGACTAGTAGAAAGAGGTTGGTGCTGTAGAGCAGGGTAAAGAGCAGCGTGCCATAGCGAATTGCCAAGTCTAGTGATCGTTGAGTGATCGTGATAGAACCGCCCTTAAACAGCACATAGCAGTAGTCTGTCGGTTGCGGCAACACTTGGGGCACGGTGCCAGGGGTAGGAGCGATCGCAGGTTTGCCAAGACCAAATGGGTTATACCAGGGACGAGGCGATGGGGCGGGCGGTAACGGGGCGGGTTGCTGTGCAAAAGCAAGCTCATCAACTGGTAAGCGAGCTTGATGGCGTGTTTTCAGTCCATCGGGCAATACCATCGTGAGCGCAAAGACCATAAGACTAAGCACCAACAGCCAGACCATCTGTTGCCGCCAGACCCGCAGCGGAATTTTAGCCAGGATGGTGATGATCATCAATAACCCAGCTAGTAACACTCGCCAAAACGAGTTTGCTAGTAAAGGAGCTGCCAAAAACGTCATGAGCCACGCCAATTTGAGCCGTGGATCTAACCGATGCAGCCAGGTAATGGGTTGTTCTAAGTAAAGCCCTAATGGTAGGGAGCGGAGAAGATCCATGAACAGAGTTACCTTGTGGCCCGATTCGCTGTAACGCGCTCGACTTCTCTGGTTTTTTTGCCACGCCACAGAAGACGGATGGGTGTGCCCGTAAAGCCAAGCGCTTTGCGAAACTGTCCCTCAATGTAGCGGCGATAGTTGTCATTGAAAAGAGCAGGATCATTCACGAACAGGGCGATCGCAGGCGGACGGCTACTCACCTGGGTACCGTAGTAGATTTTTCCCTGGCGACCCTGACGAGTGGTAGGGGGTGAGTGCCAACCCACCGCTTCTTCCAGCACTTCGTTAATGACAGAAGTAGACACACGGCGTTTCTGCTGCTCAGCCGCGATGTTCACCATATCGAGGATTTTTTCGACGCGCTGTCCGGTTTTGGCGCTAATGAAGATCACGTCTGCCCATTCCGTAAAGTGCAGGCGATCGCGCACTAGCTTTTCATGGTCATAGATAGTGTAAGAATCTTTTTCAACCGCATCCCACTTGTTGACGACGATGACACAGCCTTTGCCCTCATCCGCAATCCGTCCTGCCAACTTCTGGTCTTGCTCGGTCACGCCATCCAGCGCATCAATGACCAGCAGCACCACATCTGCCCGGTTGATGGCTTTAAAGGCGCGGTTGATGCCAAAAAATTCAGGCCCGTACTCAACCTGTTTTTTCTTGCGAATCCCCGCCGTGTCGATGAGGCGATAGGTCTGGTCGCCGTGCTGCACAACCATGTCGATCGCGTCTCGTGTTGTTCCCGAAATGGGGCTGACAATCGACCGGGTTTCACCCACAAACGCATTCAGCAAGCTCGATTTACCCACATTGGGTCGTCCCGCGATCGCCACCTTAATGTCGTCTGACGCTTCAATCTCATTTGCGGGTGGCAAATGTTCAAGCAACTGATCCAGTAGTTCGCCTGTGCCGTTGCCATGAATTCCTGAAATGGGAAACGGTTCGCCCAACCCCAACGACCAAAACTCGGCTGCCTGCGCTGCGCCCTGCTCCACCGATTCACATTTGTTCACTGCTAACAGGACAGGCACGGTTTGTTGCCGCAGCCAAGTCGCAATTTCTTCATCAGAAGAGGTGAGACCCATCTGCCCATCGACCACAAAGATCGCCGCACTTGCTTCTGCCAGGGCTGCCATTGCTTGCTCACGAATCAGCGGCAAAAATTCAGTGTCATCGTCAAACACCAAGCCGCCGGTGTCAACAACTTGAAACTCTCGATCGCCCCAAAAGGCTGGCTTGTACGTGCGATCGCGAGTCACGCCCGGTTCGTCAAACACAATGGCATCTTGTAACGCCGACAAACGGTTGACCACCGTAGACTTGCCCACGTTAGGACGACCGATAATAGCAACAATAGGCAAGGGCATGGGAAGACAAGGATAAAGGCGAAAGGATCAATGCAGATTCAGTGCTGTGAATCATCACTTAAGTCTTCCATTCTAACGATAAGTCGTAAACTCGTATTGCTTTGCAGGCTACCCAACGCCAATCGCCAGATGAGGAGAGCGATTTCCAGCACACAAGCTGCATTCTTCCACTCGTTAGGATGGACATAGTTAGACTTCGCGGCGATCGATGTTGATTTTACTGGTAGAAGACGATCCATCCCAACTAGAGCCACTACAGGCAGCACTCTCACAAGCCGGACATATTGTCGATGCGATCGAAGAGAGTGAGACGGCGCAGTGGTTAATCACCCAAAAAGAATATGATTTGCTGATTCTCGATTGGATGTTGCCCCACATCAGCGGCGTTGCACTCTGTCAGGAGTATCGTCGCTCCGGCAAAACCGCCCCTGTGTTGATGCTAACTGCAAAGGACACGATCGCCGATAAAGTCACCGGGCTAGATGCTGGAGCCGATGATTACCTCGTCAAGCCCGTCGATGTAGTCGAACTGCTAGCGCGAGTGCGTGCCTTGCGACGGCGATCGCCTCTCTGGCAAAACGACTCCCTTTCTTTGGGTGCTTTACGATTGCACCTGAACAGCCTGACGCTAGAGTGCCATCACCTGACCACCCAACTCTCAAGCCGCGAATTTCAGTTAATGGAATATCTCATGCGCCACCCACGACAGGTCTTGTCCCACAACCAAATTGAGCAAGCGCTGTGGGGTTGGGGCACCGAGCCCGAAAGCAACGCCGTCACCACCCTCGTCCGACGGCTACGGCAACGCCTACAAGCTGTCAATGCCAAAGATTGGCTAGAAACTATTTACGGTATGGGCTATCGGTTGCAGTCGCCAGAGAAGATGAGAAGTGAGGCGTAAGAGACAGATGGGGAGGCTAGGGGAGCAGAGGAAGAAGAGGGGAAGTTTTGAGTTAAAGCAGTTGTTAATTGTTAGTAACGGCGATCGCTCTTCTCCTGCTTCCTCTACCTCCCCTGCTTCCTCTGCCTCCTGCCTCCCCACTCCCACTCCCCACGCCCTATCCCCTCCCTCCATGTTCACCCGCAGCCGTCGCAATCTCGCTTACTGGTTTGCCCTTTCGATGGGTGGCATTCTCGTCTTGTTTACAGGTGTGAGCTATTACTTAAGTGTGGAAGGGCAGCTTCACGCATTCGATCAGGCGCTGTACAAGAAAAGCAAGGCGATCGCAGCAGGTGCCACGATTCGCTTTCAGCAAGGGCAATGGCAGATTGAGCCGGAAGATGCCCCCTGGATGAATGGCGATCGCTTATCGCGCAGCAGCGAATTGGTTTACGTTCGCTGGTATGACACAAAGGGCTTCCTAGTCAGATTTATTGGCCTGTCCGCGCCCTTGCGCTTAGCACCTGCACCAGAGTTTCAGACGATCGTGCTGGTCGAGCCACAAAATGGAGCACAGCCAACAGGCCAGTGGTTACGCCAGGTCACGCTACCCTTACTGCAAAATCAGCAGTTGGTTGGCTATCTACAGGTTGCAGAACCCCTCACCGCCATCCGTGAAAGCTTGGAGCGAGTGCGCTTATTTTTAGCGCTAGGCGTACCCCTAACGCTCGGTTTGATTGGTGTCACGGGCTGGTTTCTGGGCGGTGTTGCCATTCAACCCACCCGCCGAGCTTACGACCAGCTCCAGCGGTTTACAGCCGATGCGTCTCACGAATTGCGAGCACCTCTGGCAGCCGTGCTGAGCAATGCCCAAGTCGGTCTAATGGCTTCTGAAGACACAGCTCAGCAGCGGCTACGGCTCGAAAAAATTGTTGAGACGGCAAAGTCAATGAGTACGCTTATTGGCAATTTGCTGTTTCTCTCCCGCCAGGAAGGCCCGCTTGATCCAACTCGGTTACAGCGAATAGATCTGGTGGTACTGGTGCGATCGCTCATTGACGATCAGACCGCACAAGCACAGGCACAGGGCTTAACCTTCACGCCCCAACTGCCTGAGCAAGCTGTCGCCTTAAACGCCGATCCAGACTTGCTGCGTCAGGCCGTGACCAACCTGCTCAGCAATGCATTTAAGTACACGCTGCCAGGTGGCAATGTTCAGCTACGCCTTTCCACCACAGCGCGCTATGCTGTCATTCAAGTCCAGGACAACGGCATTGGCATTCCCGCAGCCGATCTGCCACACATTTTTGAGCGTTTTTATCGAGTCGATACGGCACGATCGCGTCAAACAGGTGGCTTTGGCTTGGGGTTGGCGATCGCGCAACAGATTATTGAAGCCCATCGAGGCCGCATCACCACCACCAGCACCTTGGGAAAAGGATCGACCATTCAAATCGAGTTACCGCTGAGGGGATAACCAGTCCCTTTCGTAAGCAACCGCAACCACCTTTAGCAGCGGCTCATAACCTTAACAGGTTCCGCTAAGGCAGTGGCAACCGCTTGCAGACTCTGAGGGTGCGATACCATGTCTCGATGTAGCGGTACCCACACCTTCACGTCTTGCGCGATCGGCACTTGCGAACTGCTGGCTGGGAGAATCATCGCATCCAGCGGTGTCCAGATGGAGGTGAAGTTGATGCGCTCAAGCATCGCAATATCTTGATTCAAATCTTGCAGAAAGGCGTGATGAGGACGCATTTGCATACAGCCCAATCGCAAAGACCCACAGGCAACCCAGGTGCCACTATGAGGAGACGAGAGGGTAATAAATCGGTGGACACGATCAATCCCGCCCAAACGCTGAAGATAATAACGCCCCACAATGCCGCCCATACTGAAACCAAGCAAATCAAACGGGGTGTTGGGAGCAAAGGTGCGATCGGCGTAGGCTGCAACTTGCTGTGCCAGCCCTGAAAGACAGCCATCGCCATTATTTGGTGTGAGATTCAGGTCGTGAGTTTCCCAACCCAAGCTGTTGAGGTAGCGCGCCATCGGCTTGAAAATTGCGCCAGTATCCCAGATACCGTGCAGAAGGAGAATTGGGTTGCGTGGGGTTAAAGTGTTCATTGCTTACAGTCTGTTACATTCCGAGTCTAAATCACCCCAGGTCTTTCCTTAGAGTTGGCTGGGACAGCTCCAGAAATGGCTAAAGGAAGACACTCTTCTCAGTTTAGTTGTATTGAAGGAATAATTAATAAATCGCAATATTGACCCTTCTGTACTCATAAAACCGCGATAATTTGAGTCGGATAGTTTGACTTCATCATCCCCTTTTGATTAACCGATGCGTGAGCATATCGGTATGCATTTCAGGAGCAGTTGCAATGAGCAGTTTCGTTAATTTTCTCAAAAATTTATTCTCTGGTCTTTTTTCCTTCGTAAGTGGGCTATTTGGCTCTAAGAAAGCGAAAGCGGCGATCTCGGAGGCTGAGCCAAAGACCCGTAAAGCCAAGAACTCTGGGTATTTTCTAGAGCTTGATGAGGCTAAGGGCATTGGCAATGGTGCTACGGCACCCGCTAAAACACCTGTTGCGGCAGCAGCCAAATCTCAGGCTGTGAAGGACTCTGCTAAGCCAGAGCCTGCCAAAGTAGAGGCGGCGAAACCAAAGCAAGCCGCTAAGGCAAAGGCAGCAGCTACTGCTGAAAAGGCCGAACCTAAGCCTGCCGCGGCAAAGGCAGCGTTAAATTTGCCTCAACCAACAGTGACAACGTTTGCCCCTAAATATCTCGCTCCTACCAGCAGTTCAAACGGTCGCCGTCGTCCCGGTGCAAACATGTCTTCCTTTTTAGATATGGCACGCCAGGTGAAAACCTCATCTTGAGCGTTTTTCTTTGAAGTCATCGACTGCGGTAACTGATTCTGGTATAAACCTGCAAAGGCGCTAGAGAGTTGATTTCGCTCTCTAGCGCCTTTGTTCATTAGCTCAGCGCCGCTTTTTTGAGATCCTTGATGAGGAGCATATCTAGAGCGGTTGCTGAGAAAGCTTGCTAGCCTGCCACTGTAGCGTTTCTATAGAGGTTGGCTTGGCTCGATCGTGCTTTCATAGGCTTTACGTTCAGCCGCCTCGTGCTCGTACTCCTTCAAGACAACCCAAAGCGCGTGAATAATGCCAGGTACATATCCCAGCAGTGTCAGCCCCACGTTGAGGAGAAAAGCAAACCCAAAGCCCAGAGTTAAGAAAACACCAAGTGGAGGTAGAACGATCGCCGAGAGGATGCGCAGTAGTTTCATAAATCCCTCTATCCTGCTTTTTTAATAGTCTTGAATATCTACATTGTCGTAGCAATCAACGCTTGCTAGCCTCTCTCCCAAGAGCGAAAAGCTGACATAAAGTTGCGGCTTCAACCCACTGCTTTGAAAAACAATATGTGTGAGACAGTGACAAATTTAGCGAGGCAGGCTCCAATCGATCGCCAATCGCCAGCCAAAGACTGCTATGACTAAAAAAGAAGGTCTGGAACACGGCCTGCGTCCAAACCTTCTTATGCCAGATTTCTAAGGAGAGAGAATCTTCAAAGACACGCTTTCAGGGCTTACGCAGTCGCCCTCTTTTTTGGTATGCCCAGAGGGCCCCAAACCCCCTCAATTTTTGGGGACTCTGAGTTCTTGCTCCCCAAAAATTGAGGGGGTTTGGGGCTAGCTTTGCAAGAATTTGCGTAAGCCCTAGCTTCAGAGAAGTGAAAGTTCTTGGGAGGAACACCCCTAGTCAATCATTCTCTTGACGTTATCTTTCACATCTTCTACTGTGTGACGTCCCGAAGCTTCTGCTTGCTTCGCTTGGCCCTCAGCCTTCGCTTGAGGATCGCCAGTAACATCGCCAACCGCTTCTTGAATTTTGCCCTCTACGTTTTTGGCAGTCGCCTTAATTCTATCTTCTAAGCTCATGATACTCTCCGTAGTTGATGTTAGGAAAAATGCTGTCTGGTAGATGAAGCTACTGATCTGTTCGCTGCATTACCTTCGGCACACCAATAATTTACTAGGAACGATCGCGTTTACCTCTCTCTCTTCAGAGATAAGTCAGCACAATTAATTCACACCAAAAGACAGAGAAGGACTAAATGCTAAATGCATAGCAAAGGGGCGCACGAGACATTTAACGAGCTTTTTTGATCGCTTGGCAATGTATGATTTACTACCTACTCACAGCCATTTTTGAGCGAGTGAGTCCAAACAGTAGAGGCACATCATTGTAAGGCAACCTTCCGAGGCATTCACACTATGGCAAGGCCAGCGACGAATTTAAGGTCAGAGTAAGATCTTTGTTAGGGTTAACCACAATGACATCGGCTCGCTTTTTGCCGAAGATTAAACCACCCAGAGCACCCGCACCACCACCAATCAAAATCTTGCCAAGCGTGATGCGCTTTTTACCCGTCACTCCAGAAATGATGGTAGCGGCACCTGCTCCGATCGCCGCTCCTTTGAGCACGGCATCTGTGTTTGTACCCGGAACAATTTCTTGCGTTTTCGTCACCACTTCAGACCTGGCGTCGATCGGTAGAACAGTACCATTTTCTAACGTAATCTCTTGAGCATAAAACTGAGAACCGCCCTCTACTGGTCTCAGCTCGCCTCTAATTTGGCTACCTGACCGCACCAGAATTGCACCAGTGGATGAACGGATGTTTCTGGACAGTAGCAACGTCAGGGGACTCGTTTCGGTAGGCGAAACGACAATCTTCTCGGCACCGTCATATCGCACAGGCAATTGTGTACCAGCCGGAATTGCTAGACGGCGCGGCGCTGTTTGCGATGGAAAAAGTTGCGCCACCAAATAGGGAGAAGGAGCCGCTGTTGCAGTAGACGCGATCGCCAACGGAGCGATCGCGGTTGTAGCCATACTTAGAGTCATTGCAAAGGCAGTGCCCGACTGCCATTGACGAACATTAACCATAAGGAGTCACCCGCATAAACCATGCATCAGATGCTTCATAGACTCGACAAGAGATTAGAAGGTTCCGGGGAGAGGAAAGGGGAAGGGGAAAGGAGGGTGAGGGAGAGAGTTTTGAGTTTTGAGTTAATCCCTCTTTTGTTACCTCAACGAGAGCAAATTAAGCTGGAAGAAGCTGCGTT